>JAEEKL010000175.1 GCA_016282395.1 Bacteroidales bacterium | reverse complement strand
GGAGCCCACGTCCATGATACCGAGGGAGACGTTGCGGTTCTCCGCACCGAGGATCTGGGCGATGGTTTCGATGGTGAGGTTGTAACTCTCCAACTTGTAGGGGTCGCAATAGACCTGGATTTCACGCTGCGGGGCGCCGGCGATGGAAACCGCACCCACACCGCTGACACGTGACAGCGGGGAGGAAACCTTGTCGTCCAGGATCTTGTACAATGCCTGCGTGCTCTGTCCCGACTGCACCGACAGCATCATGATCGGCATGTCGTCGGCACTGAACTTGAACAGGTAGGGCTGGTTGGCTCCGTCGGGCAACGCCGACTTCACCATATCCAACTTGTCGCGCACGTCGTTGGTTTTCTGCTCAATATCCACACCGTACTCAAACTCCAGATAGACAATAGAGTAGTTCTCTTTGGAGTTGGAAGTGATGTGCTTGAGGTCGCTCAAGGTGTTGAGCACGTTCTCGATGGGTTTGGACACGTTGTCCTCGATGTCTTCCGCGCTGGCGCCACCATATACGGTGAGCACCATAATGGTGTTGCTGTCCATGTGGGGGAAGAGGTCCACCGGCAGCTTGGCCAAGGAGAAGATGCCAATGATGATGACGGCAATGTATATCAGCCCTGTCATGATAGGTCTCGCGACCGCTTTCTGGTATAAACTCATATTTCTATTTTGTCTGTTTTATTGAGCTCTTGCCCTTGCGGGGGCGCTCAAGGAATTATGTTCACATAAATTCATCACCTCATCGTTTCATCGCTTTATAAGCAGTTCACAGCAGTGGAGGCACGATTGCATTTTTAATTTTTTTAAAGGCTGCAAAGATACACTTTTTTTAGACTTCCTGTTTCGTCGCCTCGTTGCGAATATGAACATCCACTTGGTTGAACGGGATTTCCAGTCCCTCTGCGCGGAAGGCATTGTAAATCCCCTCGTTGAGAGAATAGAGGGTTGTCCAGTAGTTTTCGGGGAGCGTCCAGGCGTAGAGGCGCATGGTGAGTGCGCTGTCGGAAAAATTCTCCAGCGTGGCGAACGGGGCTTTGGGTTCGTGCAGCACTAACGGGTTCTCGGCGGCCACCCGCAGCATCACCTCCTTGGCCTTCTCCACCGACATCCCGTATGCCAGCCCCACCTCTATGGTCACGCGCCGTTGCGGAAGGTTGAAATGGTTAACTAACGACTTGGTAGCCAATTCGGTGTTCGGCACGATAATCTTGCGGGCGTCATACGTGCGCAGCGTGGTGTTGAAGATCTGGATGCTCTCCACGAAACCGGCATACGAACCCTGCTCGATATAATCGCCAACCTTGAACGGCCTGAGCAGCAAGATGATGACTCCACCGGCGAAGTTCTGTAACGTGCCCTGCAACCCCATGCCGATGGCTACACCCGCCGCACCAAGGATGGCGATGAAGGAGGTCATCTGGATGCCCATGATGCCCATCGCTGTAATCACGAGCAGTACCTTGAGGAGAATGTCGATTAGCGAGTGCAGAAATTCCTGCAGCGACGGATCAACTTTATGACGGTCGTAGGTGCGCTTCATCACCTTGTTCAGCAGGTTGATGAGCTTCCAACCCACAAAAAGCACGATGGCCGCCACAATCAGTTTCGGCACGTACTGGAACACGATGTCGTTCAAGAACTGTTTCGCGCCAGAAGAAAATGATTCCCAAGTGGTTACGGTATTGTTTTTCATAATTATTTAATTGAGTGTGAAATCCCTATAAACGATACCCTCGGTGATGCCAGTACCGCCGGAAACATTGCCAGTGTTGCAGGCCGACACTATTATGGAAATTAGTGTCAGAAGGAAAAGATGGATTATTGATTTTGTTAATTTCATACTAGATAAATAAAGGTGCAAAAATAACAAATTTGGCAAAGAGAGAGGGAATTCCCTGCCCTTTTTCCATCATATTCGTCTATAATAAAAAAAATGCTATTTTTGCGCACCAAAAAAGAAAACGCAATAATGCATTATGATAGAATATAACACCAAACGTAACAATCTCATAATCAGGGAATACGGAAGAAATATCCAAAAATTAGTTGAGCAATGCGTGTCCATAGAGGACAGAAAAGAGCGCACGCGCACCGCATACGCCATCGTCCGGATTATGAGCGACGTCATCAACTCCAAAGAGAACAGTAACGAAAACAACCGCAATAACGATGATTTCTGGAACAAGCTGTGGGATCATCTTTTTATGATGTCCAATTACCAATTGGATGTGGATTCGCCCTACCCCAAGCCAGTACCCGAAAATAAAGAAAAAGTTTTCGTAAAGCCGTCTTATAACAACAAAAACAAAGTGAAATTCCGCACTTACGGCGTAAATATGCAGAATCTCATCAACAAGGTGTCCGAATATCCTGAAGATGTCCGGAAAAGTTACGCCCCTGCACTGGCGAACCACCTGAAAATGATGTACCTGACCTACAACCGCAATTCAGTCAACGACCTTTTGATCCGCCATCAATTGGAGGAACTCTCCAATGGGAGAATCACTCTTCCTGATGATTTCAACTTCATCAACACCAAAGAGTTGCTGAACATTGCAAACGCCAACGCCGCCTTTTACGTGGCACCGCAAAACGGCTCCAAG
>JAEEKL010000174.1 GCA_016282395.1 Bacteroidales bacterium | reverse complement strand
CATCGTCAAGTAGAAGGACGGCTTGGTCTATGACGCCTTCCAGAATCCGGAACAGCGCTACCGCCAGCGTTATATCGACCTCATCGTCAACCCGCAGATCAAAGACACATTCATCAAACGCACGCTGCTGGTCAACACGATGCGTAACTATCTGAACGAAAAGGGTTACCTCGAAGTGGAGACCCCGATTCTGCAACCGTTGTACGGCGGCGCGTCGGCCCGTCCCTTCAAGACCCACCACAACACGTTGGACATGACGCTCTACCTGCGCATCGCCGACGAGCTGTACTTGAAGAAGCTCATCGTGGGCGGTTTCAACGGCGTCTATGAGTTCTCCAAGGACTTCCGCAACGAGGGAATGGACCGTTTCCACAACCCCGAGTTCACCCAGATGGAGCTCTACGTTCCTTACAAGGACTACAACTGGATGATGGACACCGTGGAGGAGATGGTCGAGCGCATCGCCCTCGCGCTGCACGGCGACACCAAGGTGCAGGTCGGCGACAACATCATCGACTTCAAACGCCCGTGGAAACGCTACACCATGTTCGAGGCTATCGAACACTTCACCGGCACTGATATTTCCGAAATGAACGAAGAGCAGCTCGCCGCCTTCGCCAAGACACAAGGCGTGGAGGTCGATAGCTCTATGGGCAAGGGCAAGCTCATCGACGAGATTTTCGGCGAAACCTGCGAGTCGAAGCTCATCCAGCCGACCTTCATCTACGACTACCCGATCGAAATGTCTCCGCTCACCAAGAAGCACCGCAGCAAACCCGGTCTCACCGAACGTTTCGAAGGAATGTGCAACGGCAAGGAAATCTGCAACGCCTACTCCGAACTCAACGACCCGCTCGACCAGCGCAAACGTTTCGAGGACCAACTGGAACTCGGCAAGCGCGGCGACACCGAATCCATGGTCTTGGACGAGGACTTCCTCCGCTCCCTCGAAATCGGTATGCCCCCGACCGCTGGCCTGGGCATCGGCATCGACCGTTTGGCGATGATCATGACCAACTCTCCCTCCATCCAGGATGTGCTCTTCTTCCCGCAAATGCGTCCCGAGAAAAAGCAGGAAGTCGCCAAGGATGAAGAATTCACCGCGTTGGGAATGGATGCCGCGTGGATCCCGGCCTTGAAAAAGCTGAACATCCTGACGTTGGAACATCTGAAAAACGCCAACCCGAACAAGCTGCTGAATGACCTCGGCGGATTGCGCAAGAAGCTGAAATTAGAGGTTCCCGCGGCAAAATTGGAGGATATTCAAGGGTGGATTGATAAACTGGCGTAAATTTGGTTTTAACATCGTTTTTCTCGCGTTTCAGTAACTATCGGATCACCGTGACCGAACCGTTCAACAAATAAGTCACCTCTCCCGAAAGGGTGTTGATGAACAGCTTGCAACCATAGTAGTAAACACCATCCGAGGAAGGTTGCTTCGTGGTCTCGTCAGCACCATCCCACAAAATGTCAGGATCTTTCGTGCGGAAAACACGTTTTCCCCATCGGTTGTATATCTCCATCTCTATCTTGGTGACACCGGAATAAGGCAGGAACGGAGTGAAAACATCGTTAATACCGTCACCATTTGGCGTAAAGACGTTCGGCAACCGGTAATCCAAACATTCGAAAACATCAATGCACACGGAATCCGTCAGATTGGTAACATTATGGTTGTTGTCGGCAACTCGCATGGCGTAGCATCCGACAAGTACCTCTGAGCCGCTCGTATTGATGGAATAGTCGCACGGTGCGGGAAAGCAAATCTCCGCATTGTCAAAGGAGTCAACACAAGTGAATGTCCCTTCCAAAGTGGGCTTGTAATAAATATAGTAATGCACGGCATCTGTGGCAGCGGAATCAGAACTGAAACTCCATTCAAAAAGCACATTTTGACAGTCCGTGGTGATGGTGATTTCCGGCATTTCGGGCGGTTCATTGTCGTATGGAACGCCACATTCCTGTTGCGAACGGTTGTACAAAGCACCAATCGTGTCAGGCAGCCAATAATATCCTTCAGCCTCAACATAGTAACAATAAGTCTTCCCGTTTTCAAGATTGTAATCCGTATAACGGGTTTCCGTCACAGTCGCTATGGAGTCCCAACCTACAATATGTTCATTATATCGGAACACCTTGTATCGCACATTATTCCACGGCTGATTATCCGTCCATGAAAGCGACAAACGTTTGTCGGAGGAAGATATAGTCAGAAAAATGGAAGTGGCCGGATCCGATTTCTCTATGAATGTATCCTGATTTGAAATCTTCACTTGATAGGTATAATCAAAATCCAATGTGTTTAGATTTTCATCTAAAAAGGAAATCGTGTCAGCTAAATTTTCTGGCACTTCAACCGAATAGATCAATTCATCCTCATAACTTGAAGAAATTCTGAAAAGCTGATACTGATAAGGTGGAGGAAAAGCGACAGAGTCCATCTCCGGCGGAAAAAGCCAACGGACGAGAACACGACCTGTGTCGCTATCCGTCACCACCACATCTGTGTTTATGATGATGGGCGCATCACTGGCAATATGAGCGCACACTTTGTCGGAAACTATACTTTCGGAACCATCTGGGAACAAGGCAACAACACGATAACAGTATTCGTTGCCGTGATACAGCGGTTGCGAGGATCCGTCGTCCGTAAACAGCGTGTCCACCCATGATTCCGTATGGCCTATTTTGACGTAACCGGCTTCGGCAGGCAATCCCGTTTGACAGGAATCAGGTTCAAAATCATCGCTCCCGTTTCGACGGTAAATGTCATATCCGACTGCATTGGAACATGAGTCTGGAGACCAATCCAAGTGAATTACATTTCCTTCGGGAACAGCATTTAAATTCTCAGGAGCAGGGGCAATAACACGAATATGGAACGTCTTGAATGAGACAAGCTCCACATGCGGGCCATTATCTTTCGCCTTGAACATCACCTCGTAAGGAAGCGATTTAACATGTCCACATGTGGTTTTCCAAACGAAATGGGTGGCGTATGGAACACTATCGGTGATTTCGGAAAACTGCGCGGGTGACTCACTGAGCATGAAAGGTTCGCCTGTAGCCGTCAGTGTGACATGTGTGGAAGTCTCATCCTTGACATGCACAAGCTTATCTATTCTGGTGCCGGCAATCACACACGTATCATACACTTCCACCACAGGAGGCTCATTATTGCACGCCGCAATGGTGATTTGCATATCCCTGACCATACTGCCGATGAGCACTCCGTTACGCCATTCCTGAATCAGAATGGCGATGTTGTATTCCCCCGCCATGAGAGGGGAATCCCACGTTAAATCGCCTGTAAAAGGGTCAATCTCGATATAGTTGGAAGCCTGTGGAAGCGTATAACCCGGAATGTCCTCACCTTCATAGCCACGGCAGTTGATGAGCGAATACGACAGACTGTCACCCTCCGCATCGTAGGCTCCCGGATTGTGGTAGTAAGGAACATTCGTACAACCATTGTCCAATGGTGGATTCAACAGCTGCGGAGAGGAGTTCCCGCCAATGAAAGGGTTGATAATCAGAATAGTTTCTATAAAAAAGGGGATCTCTACCGAACTCGGAATGTTCACGATACCGGCATTGCGGTTGGGGTCTTCAAACGTGACATGGAAAGTCCCGGCGGCGGGAAACGTATGCTGCGTGACATACACATTCTTGCTTATGTTGTTGTCCATGTTGACCTTGATGAGCCGATCTATCTCGGAGGAGGTGCCATCGCCCCAGAAAACCTCAATCTGTGGACGATCGGCAGGACTTGGTGTATAAGTATAGGTGACGATGGTGAACTCGTATGTCAAACCGGAAATGTAGGTATAGCTGATCTCTCCAGCGCGTTGGTGTGTGGCGAAGACCCTAATTGAGGAGAACGCCAACACTATGACCAACAGAAGAATACGTAAGATGCACCTACCCATATCACTCTATCTTTTTGACCTGATGGTTGGACAACTGGTATCTTTGACCGCTTTCGGGGCAGACGGCCAGACCGTTACTGCCAAACTGCAGTCGGCATCCGCATTCGCTCACCCATCCAGTTTGACAAGCGGGCAAACCGGTAACTAACGCATAATCAGGGACATCACGGGTTACAACCGCTCCCGCTCCAATCATCGCATATCGCCCGATGGTGTGTCCGCACACAATGGTGGCATTCGCTCCGATGGTTGCCCCTTGACGAACAAGCGTGGGACGGAATTCTTTCTTCCGATCAATGAAGGCTCTCGGGTTAATAACATTCGTGAATACCATGGAAGGTCCCAAAAAGACATCATCTTCACAGGTGACACCCTCATAAACAGATACATTGTTCTGAACTTTCACATTGTTGCCCAACGTCACATGATTGGCAATCATCACATTCTGCCCTATAACACAGTTTTCCCCAATCACAGCCTGTGACATAACATGCGTAAAATGCCAGATTTTAGTGTTCTTCCCTATCCGGCATCCTTCATCCAAAACAGCGGTTTCATGTGCGAAAAAATCATTCATAACGGGCAATCAACGATGGTTTTACAAATATATTGTAGCTGATTCTCAGACAGTTCTGTATGCATAGGCAGGGACAAGACCTCACGACATAACTGTTCTGCAACAGGAAAATCCCCTTCTTTGTAATTCAAATACTGGTAAGCGGGTTGCAGATGAGCAGGAACCGGATAATAAATCATTGACGGAATGCCTTTCGCCGCCAGATATTGCTTCAAAGCATCTCGTTTCCCCTCTTTCACCCTAAGCGTGAATTGGTGAAACGTATGTGTCGTATTTTCTTTAATAACAGGTAGTTCAATCCAATCAAGACCTTTTAGAGCCTCATAATAATACTGAGCTGCAAATCCACGGGCAGCGATAAAATCGTCCAAGTGAGGGAGTTTCGCCATAAGGATTGCAGCCTGCAACGTGTCGAGACGCGAGTTGAGACCCACTAACTGATGGTGATATTTTTCTTTCGAGCCGTGTTTGCAAATGGCTCGCAGTCGCTCGCATAAATCCGCGTCTTGTGTCATCATCGCACCGCCGTCGCCGTAACAACCCAAGTTTTTGGAAGGGAAGAACGACAAGCATCCGACATCTCCCATAGTTCCCGCCTGCTTCATCGCACCGTCCGAGAACGTGTACGTGGCCCCCACAGCTTGGCAAGCATCTTCTATCACCTTGATATTATGCTTTTTAGCAATTTTCAGAATGAGTTCCATGTCAGCGCATTGTCCATATAAATGGACGGGGAGGATGACTTTGGTTTTAGGCGTGACGGCCTTCTCAAGCGCGTGGACATCCATGTTGAAACTGTCATCGCATACGTCCACGAGCACTGGTGTAGCTCCTAACAGAGCGACGACCTCCACGGCTGCGATAAACGTGAATGCCGGTATAATGACCTCATCGCCTTCTCCAATGCCAAGCGCCATCAAGGCGGCCAAAAGCGCATCTGTGCCGTTTCCACAACTCACAACATGTTTAGAACCAGCATATTGGGCAAGTTGCTGTTCAAAATCAAAAACTGGTGAACCTTGAATGAAGGCGGTTGAATCCAACACACGCTGAATAGCCGCGTCAATTTCCGGTTTGATGCGCAAATACTGACTTTTCAAATCGACCATCTGAATTGGATTCATCACTTTATCTTTTTAAGAAAAGCGTGCAAAGGTACATAAATTTCGAATACACGCAAACAAATGAGATAGCCCTTGTAGAGACGTTTCCTGAAACGTCTCCTCGATTTTAGCGTATCAGATTTTTAATTTCCTGTTTGATAAATCGAAAATCGATTTTGCGTTTCAGATAACATTGGAAATCCTCTATGGAATCTGTCGGTTTCACTTCCACACGGCGAAGGCGGTAGTGGTTTTCTTTTAAGTTATTCCGTCCCCATAAAGTGCTTACGGCAGCCTTATACCCTACCCTCTCCAGCAAGTCGGGTGTCGCAAATCCAAAATCCTTGTTCTGACCAAAAGGAAAAGCGAAATAGTCCACCGATTTCTGTAGATGTTTTTCCAACACTTCCTTTGACTTTCTTAATTCATCTTCCGACTGGTTAAATGACATTTTTCCAAACGAAGTATGACTCATGCCGTGCGAACCGATAGTGACGTTTGAATTTTGTGACAAACTCTCGATTTCATTCCAGGAAAAGATATTAAGTCTCTTAAAACCAGAAAGATTCTCGTCCCATTCATTATATTTTCCTATATAAGAGACAGGGACAAAGACTGTGATTGGTATTTCAAGTTGCCGGATGACGGGCAAAACGGAAGCGGCGAGGCAGGAATAAGCGTCATCAAAAGTCACGGTAGCCATACGCGGATTCGTCCGGCATTCGCGCACGTAAGTGTCCATATCGGTAAGTTGCCAGTGCTGTTTCACAAAACGGATCTGCCGCTCGAAATTTTCGGCGGAAACGGTATTGAAACCGGCCTGTTCGTCCACATTATGGTACATCAAAATCATGGTGACCGCTTATAAAACAAAAGTCAGGCTACATAGACCTGACTTTCTTTGCAGGGGAAGAGAGATTCGAACTCCCATCAATGGTTTTGGAGACCACTATTCTGCCCTTAAACTATTCCCCTGTAAAATCGGGGTGCTTTATTCAACACCCCGATTTTTATTGGTGTTAGATGGAATCTTAGTCTAAGATTTCGGTAACCTGACACGAGCCGACCGTACGACCACCCTCACGGATAGCGAAACGGAGGTTCATGTTCAGAGCGATTTCAGAGAGCAGTTCCACCGTGATCTCCACGTTATCACCAGGCATGCACTTTTCAACGCCTGCGGGCAGGGTGATGGCACCGGTAACGTCAGTGGTGCGGAAGTCGAATTGCGGGCGATAGTTGTTGCCGAATGGAGTGTGACGGCCGCCTTCTTCTTTCTTCAACACGT
>JAEEKL010000173.1 GCA_016282395.1 Bacteroidales bacterium | reverse complement strand
GACTGTTCTCGCAAACACGTTAATAGCGGTGTTCACGCTCATGCCGAACTCTGAGCACAACGCCTCAAATACGGTTTTCAATTGTGAGTCCATTCTCACTGTCATAGACACTTGCGACATTTCAATATGATTTAAATTTACGCCGCAAAGATACAAAATTATTTCATATAGCAATCATTTAGACGAAAAATTCTTTTATCTATACAAAAGTTTGCGGTACGTTGAACCTCCGGGGACTGATTACTATTTGGATTCCCAAGTGAACGGCATCGGCACCTCCAAATATCCCTTCTTGACGCTCACCTTCCATAACAGCGACTGTCCGAATGTTGCGAAGATTCGATTTTTCTTAGCCAAAGGTGCTTCGCGAAGTCTTTTAATGGAGCTTTTCTGCGAAAATCAAGGAAAAATAATTAACTAATCGGACACTAATAGTTAATTAATTCACATACATACTTGGAAATCAGAGACTATCGAAAAATCAAAAAACACTTGACAAACAATGTTTTTTGTTGTATTTTTGCCACGTGAAATAATCACAGATAGTGACAACAAAAATATTCATCTTAAAACTAAAAGCGTTATGAGAATAGACTTGGACAAATGGGCGAAAGACTACGCCAAAAGAAAGAAAAAGGACAAGAGAAAAAGTCCCATGGCAAAACTGCACGGACTTTACAAAGGAAAAATATTTATCTCAAAAGATGCATTTGATTACAGAATAATACCGTTAAATGAACTACCTAATTGACACTCAATTCCTTCTTCACAATCTCAATGGAGGTCATAAACTCCCCAATGAAATTTTGGATTTCTTTTTCGATTATAACAACATTGGACACGTCAGCGTGGTATCATTACATGAATTGGTAATCAAAAATGCTAAGAATCAAATTATTATTCCTGGAAGTCTCAGTAATGTTATCACTCATATCAAAGAAAAAAACCTTGGTATTCTTCCTGTTAATGTACATCATATAATCCGACTTGAAACTCTTGAAAGAGAGTCCATACACAAAGACCCTTTCGACCGACTCTTAATTGCCCAATGCATAGAGGATCACTTAACATTCATTACCAGTGACGGCAAAGTCAAATTGTATGAAAAGTACGGACTTGACTATATTCAATACGAATTGAATTAACCGCGACGCACCGCATCCACTATATTCAGCATTCATAATTCGACATTAAATCGCCCGATACACCACCACCGGCTCCTCATCATCCGCCTCCACGGTGAACGCATCGCCTAACGCTTCGTTCAGACTCCCTTCCCATAACCAATTGAAAGAACGGCTGTTGACAGGATATTTCAGCCCGCTGAAAGAAAGTCTTGTGTGCAGGTTGCTCGGGAACACGGAAACCTGCATCCCCGGAAACGATGGCAACGTGGCCGCTCCGCGCAACACGTTGAACACGCCGTGCTCGGTCAACATGGCCAGCCGCATCTTTTCGGAATACATCACCATGATGCTGAGGTTGGCGATGAAATGATCCTCGCGCAGACCGCCACAGCCCAACAACAACACGTCATCGTATCCGTTGGCCTGACAATATTTCAACGCCTTCTGGAGGTCGTTGTATTCCTCGCTTCGATCGGGATGATAGGGAATTTGATGGTTCTTGACACAATCCAACAATTTTGAATCCATGGAATCCCCATCACCCACCACAACATCCGGTATAATATTGATAGACAACAACTTTTGAAGCGCACCATCACAACAGACGACACGCTTCTTTTCTTTCAGGATGCTTAACGACAATTCGGAAGATGGAACCTCGCCGTTCGCCACAATCACCGTGGTGAAATGCTCAAACTCCTTTAACCAAAAATCAATATGAGCTTGATCCATACCCTCATCAATAGACCCATCGCTAACTGCTAACTACTAACTGCTAACTACTAACTGATTAGATCCATCTCACAATATTGAAGTCCTGGTCGTGCGGCAGCAACTCGTGGTTGGGGATGACGCGGACCGCGCAGTCCCACACGCCGATGCGCTGCGCAGCCTCGCAACAGACAAACGTGTAGATGCCGTCACGCTCCGTTTCGAACACGAAAGGCACTTTGAACTCCAACTTGGGTCTCCGGCCATGGTCCTCAGCAGTGACAAACACCATCTCCACTTTCACATCCTGCGGACGCAACGACCCGAGACGCAACTCCAAACGACATTGCATACGGTCGCCCACGCAAAAGGTGTTCTTGTCGTTCTTGGGATAATCCACGCCGACACATTCAATGTCGTTCCAGCCAGCAAGGACATTTTCACGCCATTTGAGCAGAATCCGGACATTTTCGTTGTCATTGGCGCTCAACAGGCGGCTTCTGTTCATCAATTTATGATAGAACTTGCGGTAATAGTCGTCCAACTGGCGCTTCATGGTGAAATGCGGGGAGATCTGGGTGAAACACTTCTTCATCATGGAGACCCACTCGGTAGGAATGCCTTGCGCATCACGATTGTAGAATGCCGTTGTAATCTGCTCTCCGATAATATTATAGAGCGTTTCCGCATCCAATTCGTCCTGCAAACGGTTGTCTTGGTAGGTAATCTGCTCTTTGAGCGCCCAACCGGCACCGGGGACATAACCCTCGGCCCACCAGCCGTCCAACACGCTGAGATTCAACACTCCGTTCATCACAGCTTTCTCGCCGCTGGTGCCGGAGGCCTCCAACGGACGGGTCGGCGTGTTCATCCAGACATCGCAACCCGACACCAACTTCTTGGCCAAGATCATGTTGTAGTTCTCCACGAAGATGATCTTGCCGATAAATTCGGGACGGCGGCTAAGCTCGATGATGCGTTTGATGAGATCCTGACCGGCCTTGTCGTGCGGGTGCGCCTTGCCGGCGAAGATGAACTGCACCGGTCGCTCGGGATTGTTAAGCAACGCCTTGAGTTTCTGCTCGTTCATGAAGAGCAGATGGGCGCGTTTGTAGGTGGCGAAACGACGGGCGAAACCGATGGTGAGCACATCATCGCGCAGCGCCTTGAGGGTGGCCTCGATGAGCGCGGGCGACTCGTTGCGGGTGCGCATTTGCTCGGCCAGCATCTCCTTGATGGCCGTCATCATCTCCTGACGCAATTCCTGCTTGATGAGCCAAAGGTCGGCGTCAGGAACGTCGTTTATCTTCTTCCATACCATCGGATTGGAGCAATCCTTGGTCAAGCCTTCGCCAAAAATGCTGCGATGCAATGTCTGCCATTTCTTGTGCGCCCATGTCGGGTAATGCACGCCGTTGGTGACATAGCCGATGTGCGATTCTTCCGCGAAACGCCCCTCATAGAGGTCGGCGAACATCTCTTGCGACACGCGGCCGTGAATGCGGCTCACCCCGTTAATTTCCTGGGAGAAACGGCACGCGAGGATGCTCATCGAGAACTTGTCGAAGGTGTTTCCGTCGTGTCTGCGGCCAAAGCCCATGAACGTCTCCCAACTTACATTGAACTGCTGGGAGTAGGTGGCGAAATAGGTGCGCATCAGATCTTCTGTGAAGGCATCGTGACCGGCGGGCACGGGCGTGTGGGTGGTGTAAAGCGACGAGGCTTTCACCAACTCGACCGCCATCTGACGGTTCACATGCTCGTTCTGCATCACCTGCAGGATGCGTTCCAGATTCAAGAAGGCGGCATGGCCTTCGTTGAGATGGAAGATGGTCGGGGTTTCGCCGACGGCCTTGAGCATACGCACGCCGCCGATACCGAGCAGAATCTCCTGTTTGAGACGGTTTTCGACATCGCCGCCGTACAAGGTGGCTGTCACGCCGCGATCCTCCTGCCAGTTCTTATCAAAGTCAGTATCAAGGAGATAGAGCGGAATACGACCGACATCCACGCGCCAGATGCGGGCGTAAAGGTTACGACCGGGCATCGCCACGCTGACCATGAGCCAGTTGCCATCCTTGTCCTTGTAGGGCTTGATGGGCAGTTTGGAGAAGCTTTGCGGCGGGTAGAGGTTGACCTGCTCGCCGTACGCGGAAATCTGTTGCTGGAAGTAGCCATAGCGGTAGAGAAGACCCACGCCGAGCATGTTCACGTTGCAGTCGCTGGCCTCCTTGAGATAGTCGCCGGCCAACATGCCGAGACCACCGGAGAAAATCTTCAACTCGTTGCTGATACCAAACTCCATGCTGAAGTAGGCGATACGTTCCTCCTTGCGGTTGCACGGTTCCTGCATATAGGCCGTAAACCTTTCATAGACACTTTTCAACTTGCTGATATACTCTTCGTTATGAGCAAAATTTTCCATTCTCTCCAATGGCAGCAGTTGCAACATGTGGACGGGGTTTTCTTCGCAAGCCTTCCAAAGGGAGGGACCTGCAATTTCCTCAAACAACTCGCGGGCCTCGAACGTCCAGCTCCACCACAAATTCTCCGACAGTTTTTCCAAAAGACGCAGCTGCTCAGGCAGATGGGATTTCACAGAGACGCGGTGCCAGTCCGGTTTCTCCACTTGGAGTTCCTGGACCATCACGCCCACATTGGAGGTCTTGTTCTGGTATTGCGCGTAACGCTCGCCACTCTTGCCCAACGCAATGTCGTATGTCTTCTCGTAATTGGCGAAAAGATGCGTCCACAGGGCTTTTTCAGCGATATTGACCGCCGGCTTGCGGATGTCGGCCATGGCTTGAGGGGTACAATTGTTGTAGAACAGAATTTGGTCCGCTATGGCCTTCACCACCTCATCGTCATTGTGTTCCGTGCGCTGAATCACACTGACACT
>JAEEKL010000172.1 GCA_016282395.1 Bacteroidales bacterium | reverse complement strand
TGCTGATGCTTGACCTCACCGGTAGTGAAATTCTGCCGTTGCTGCTCTCCGCCGCCACAGGGACAGTAATGTCCGTCCTTTTCCTTGGTCAAGACGTGATGTTCACCATCGACGCGACACAGAGATTCTCTGTGGGCAACATTCCGTTTTATATTATTTTGGGCGTGCTCTGCGGCTTCATCTCCGTCTATTTCCTGCGAATGTCGCGCTGGATTGAGAAGCAGATGCGCCGCATCAAGAAGGTTTATGTGCGGGCATTGATAGGATCGGTGGCACTGTGTTTGCTTATCTATCTTTTCCCGGCATTCTACGGCGAAGGTTACAATAATGTCAACGATTTGTTGCACGGCGAGTGGATTTCCGTCTTTAACAACTCGCCTCTGTTAGGCGTGATGGGACACGAAGGTCTGTTGGTGTTGGCCATCATCGGCATTATCCTAATGAAGGTCTTTGCCACCACCTTCACTACCACGGCCGGCGGTGTGGGCGGTGTTTTCGCCCCTACACTCTTCATTGGCGCGTTCGTCGGTTTCCTGGTTGCGCATGTGGCGCAGGTCTTCCTCCATGTGGATCTGCCTTACGTCAACTTCATCCTTGCGGGCATGGCAGGAGTGATGACCGGCGTGATGCAGGCCCCGCTCACGGCCATGTTTCTAATTGCTGAATCCTCAACGGGTTACACGCTGCTGATTCCGTTGATGGTCACCGCCGCCTGCTCCTATCTCTGCGTCAACCCGTTCGAGAAATATTCCGTCTATACACAGCCCTTAGCCGAAAAAGACAACCTCCGCACTCACAACAAAGACAAATACGCGCTCCGCAAACTGCCTTGGCATCAGACCATAGACACCAACATCCTCACTATTCCCGTACACAGCACCTTGCGCACCTACACCGATGTCATCGCCCACTGCAAACGCAACCTCTTCGTGGTCATCGACGAAAACAACCTCTTCTCCGGCCTCTTGGTGATGGACGACCACCGCGAGGTCATCTTCAAACAAGAGTTGTATGACAAAGTGCATGTCGAAGATTTGATGATTGAGCCGGAAGAGTTCATCTACGATGATGACACAGCAGCGATGGTTTTAGAGAAGTTCAAACGAACGGGCAACTTCAACATGCCCGTCATCACCCGCGACCGAAAATACATCGGGTTCGTTTCGAAGGCAAAGTTCTTGTCGGAATATCAGACGTTTATTGCGGATAATTCGGAAGACTGATTCAATGTACAATGTAGAATGAAGAATGAAGAATGTAGAATGTAAAATAGGCACATACTAATACTATAGTAACCAATATCTTGTCACTATTCACTGATCACTGATCACAAATCACTATTCACTAGAATAATGGAAATAATAAAAACACAAATTGAAGGATTGTTAATCATTGAGCCGACGGTTTTCAAGGATGACCGCGGGTATTTTTTCGAGAGTTATAACGAGCAGCGCTACAAGGAGTTAGGAATTACAGACGATTTCGTGCAGGACAACCAGTCGTGTTCGCAGAAGGGGGTGGTGCGCGGACTGCATTTCCAGAAACCACCGTACGCACAGGCCAAAATCGTGAGGGTGCTGCGCGGTGCGGTAAGAGATTTCGCCGTAGATATCCGCAAAGGCAGTCCGACATACGGGCAGTACGTTTCCACGTTACTTACCGCCGAAAATTTCAGGCAGTTCTACATTCCTGCCGGTTTCGCGCATGGATTCACCGCATTGGAGGATGACACTGTCTTCGCATACAAGTGCTCTAACTTCTACAACAAAGCCTCGGAAGGCTGTATTATGTTCAACGACAAAGACTTGAACATTGACTGGCAAATTGAGAACCCCATTACTTCTGAAAAGGACATGCACGGCGAGGCGTTCGCCACGTTTGTGTCGCCGTTCGAATACTAATCCGAATTTCCCGTTTGTAGAGACGCGCCATGGCACGTCTCTACGGTCACGGAAGCCCGTTTGAATCCGTAATTTCCGTATCTTTGCCGTCTAAAACCTTCCGATTATGAAAAAACATCTCCTTCTGCTGCTGTTTTGCGGCTTGTTCATCGCCTTGTCCGCACAAACCGAAACACTCACTTCCCCCGATGGCAAACTGACGGTGAAAATCGACGGCTCGTCTGGACAATTGCAATATTCGGTCTATACGACGGATAACCCCGCTCCGTTTTTGGAGCCCTCTGTCATCGGTCTGGAGATGGACGATTGCTCCGTTTTGGGTCGAAACCCGAAAGTGGTGAAGAAAGAGCGGAAAAGCGTTAACCAGGAGGTGAACGCCCCGTTTTATCGGAAAAGCAAGATTAAAGACCAATATAACGAACTGAAAATCAGCTTTAAGGGAAATTATCAGGTGATATTCCGTGCCTACAACTCCGGTGTGGCCTACCGTTTCGGCACCACGTTCAAAGACTCCATCATCGTGCGGCACGAGACGGCCGAGTTCAATTTCTCCGAAGGGTCTTCTATGGGGGACCTTAACGGTACAAAAGCACTCATCCCTTATGTTAACCGAAAACCAGCAATAGACGGGGATTTTTCGGAGCAATACTGTACCTCTTTCGAGAACACATACGTGGACACTTTTCTTCGCGACATGGCTGGTGACCGACTTGCC
>JAEEKL010000171.1 GCA_016282395.1 Bacteroidales bacterium | reverse complement strand
TCGTCGATGACCACGAAGAGGTTGCGTTTGCAGTGGGCGATGACATCGGTGTAGGTGCGCAAGGTGCTGTGTACGGGAATAGTGAGGATGTTGGTGTCTATGGTCTGATGCCAAGGCAGTTTGCGGAGCGCATATTTGTCTTTGTTGTGAGTGCGCAGATTGTCTTTTTCGGCTAAGGGCTGTGTATAGACAGAATATTTCTCAAACGGGTTGACGCAGAGATAGGAGCAGGCGGCGGTGACCATCAACGGAATCAGTAGCGTATAACCCGTTGAAGATTCGGCAATTAGAAACATAGCCGTAAGCGGAGCCTGCATCACGCCGGTCATCACGCCGGCCATGCCCGCGAGGATGAAATTGACGTAGGGGAGGTCTATGCCAAGGAACGCATGCGAGGCGTGCGCGACAAAAAAACCGACAAACGCGCCGATAAACAGAGTCGGAGCGAACACACCGCCCACGCCACCGGCCGTGGTGGTGAAGGTGGTGGCAAAAACTTTCATAAGGATAATGCCGATGACGGCCAATGCCAATAAGCCCTCGTGACCCATCAGCTTCAGCAGCGGTGAATTGTTAAAAACGGAAATCCATTCACCGTGCAGCAGGTCATTGATGTTGTTGTAACCTTCGCCGTAGAACGCGGGGAAAAGATAGATAAGCAGGCACAACGCCAACGACCCGATCAGCGCGCGGACATAGACCTTCTTTATTCGCCGCATCTGCTTCTCAATCCAGCGTGACATGCGCAGAAAATAGACGGAGACAAATCCGCAGAGCACACCCAAGATGATATAGAACGGAATGTTGCCCACGGAAAAACCTTGGGTGGCACCAATGGTGAACATCACATCGTGACCGAGAAAGAGGACGGACATCACCGTGCCAGTGGCGGCGGAGAGCAGCAACGGCAGAATCGCGCTACCGGTGAGGTCGAGCATCAGCACCTCGAACGTGAAAACCAACGCGGCGATGGGGGCCTTGAAGATGGCGGCCATCGCCGCCGTGGAACCGCAGGCCAGCAACAGCGTAGTCTGCTTCGTGTTGAGGTGGAAGAATCGCGCCACGTTCGAACCGATGGCGCTGCCAGTGAGCACGATGGGAGCCTCCAGTCCCACGGATCCGCCGAACCCGACAGTGATGGCACTCGCCACCATGGAGGAATAGACATTATGGAACCGCAGCATACCGTCGCTCTTGCAGATGGACTTCAACACGATGCTCACGCCGTGGCTGAGGTTGTCGCGCACCACGCGCCGCACGAAGAGGAGCGTGAGGAAAATGCCGATAGGCGGGAAAATCAGGTAGAGGTAGTTGACATCGGCCACAGGGAACGCTTCGCTCAGCAACCGGGTGGTGAAGTGCAGCAGGTTCTTGATGATAATAGCCGCAGCCGCTCCCAGCATGCCAATTACCACGCTGAGAATCAGTACCATGGTCTTATCCTTGAAGTGCCGCTTGAAGAACCGCCTGCACCGCGCAATGACATATAGGAATCTCCTGTTTTTCATATCTCAAACTCGGGCGGCAAATGTACATAATTTTCGATATGGAAAAACAATTTATGAATGACAATGAAGAAATAGTACCGAAAGTAGGGAGTCGTATTATCAATTATCCATTCTCAAATAAAAAACGTATCTTTGCTGCCAGATTTAATAAAACCTCTTTTTTATAAGCAGCCTCGAAGAGGCAACACGCGCGAATCGCGGTGTGAGAGCAAAAAGAAAAAAACAATGAGCTATACTAATGAACAAATTACCGAAATCGTCGCGACTCAACGCAGGTTCTTCCGCACGGGCGCGACACTGCCGATCAAATGGAGAATCCAACAGCTCAAGAGGCTGAAAGCGGCGGTCATAGAGCATGCCACTGAATTCGAGAACGCTTTGGCCGAAGACCTTGGGCGGAGTAGAGTGGAGGCCTACCTCTGCGATGTGGGTCCCATCATTGTGGAGGTCAATGAAATGATTCGCGGACTGCGGCGATGGGCGCGCCCCGAGACACACTTCAGCGGATTGATGTGCTTCCCGAGCACTGTCACCAAAGTCTATAAGATGCCCTATGGTGTCTCCTTGGTAATCAGCCCGTTCAACTTCCCGATATTGCTGACCATCGGGGTGGTGGCGGCGGCGATGTGCGGCGGTAACACCGTGGTTATCAAGTCCAGCAGCAAGTCGGCAGCCTGCACCGAAGCTCTCAAACGATTCTTCGCTGAGATCTTCCCGCCCGAATACATCACCCTCATCGACGGTGGACACGATGTGGCGGATATATGTCTGGCACAACGTTTCGACAAGATTTTCTACACCGGCTCTCCCTCTGTAGGCAAGCACGTGATGGCGGAGGCTTCCAAGAACCTCACCCCCGTGGCATTGGAATTAGGAGGTGAGACCGGCAACTGGTGTGTCGTGCGCAAGGATGCCGATCTCAAGGACGCGGCTCGCAAAATTGCTTTCTTCAAACTCTGCAATGCCGGACAAATCTGTATCAACATCAACCAGATAGCCGTGGCCGAAGAAGTCGCGGAACCATTATTGGCCGAACTCAAAAAGGCTTTCGTAGCGCAAATCAGCGAGCATCCGATCACTAATCCTGAGTACCCGAAACTCATTACGGCAGCCGCCTATGACAAATGCGCGGCGTTGGCCGACGAATACCGCGACCGTATCATTTTCGGTGGCGAGGGCAACCGCGAAAATCAACGTTACGCTCCGACGATTATCTATCCCGTAAACATAGACGAACACATCGTGCAGCACGAGCTGTTTAATCCACTGCTGCCCGTCGTACCGTTCAAAGATGCAGAGGTAGATGCGATTATGGGAACTATCGCCGACCGCGAGCATCCGTTAGCTATGTATTTGTTTACCAAAGATATGCGATGGGCAAATCGTGTGATGCAGACCCAACAGTACGGAGGAGGTTGCATCAATGAAGTCTGTATCCACATGATGGTGAAAGGAGTTCCGTTCAACGGGACAGGTCATTCCGGTATGGGCGCCTACCACGGCGAGTGGGGCTTCCGCGAGTTCACGCATCCGCAGACAGTCCTTACAGGCCGCACCAGCTTTAACCTTCCTTTGCGCGAGCACCCTTATACGGGTAAGCCCGGTAAATGGAAGATGCGGCTGCTGAAGTGGTTCGAACGTTAGTTGCGAGACATGGAGTTGTAGGGATGCCCCCATTTTGCGTCTTTACATCGCAAGCAATAGGTTGTTATGACAAAACCGCCGCGTGTTCCCATCAGGTTACACGCGGCGGTTTTTCTATGCGATGCACGGACGTATGCGATACGCCTCTACTGGAAGGCGTTCTCGCTCAGGCCGTCGCCGGAGATGGCGAGGCGTGACATGTAGGACGGGGCTTCCTTGCCGAGGTACTTATCGACGTAGATCTTGGCGAGGTACTGTCCCAACATAAAGCCATGTCCACGCATACCGACCAACAGGCCATGCTCGGGATCCACGATGTAGCGCGGCTCGGTGTAGTAGCCGGCCCACGTGGCCTGGAAGCTGACGTTCTTGAGCTGCGGAATCCAGTCGAGGAACATCTCCGCGCACACCTGCAGGAACTCCTGCGTGTTGTACTTCAGCTCCTTGCCAGCCTGCTGTTGCTCCGTCGCGGG
>JAEEKL010000170.1 GCA_016282395.1 Bacteroidales bacterium | reverse complement strand
CCGTCCTGCACGCCGGCGGCAAGTTCAACAAGGATTCCTACAAGGTCTCCGGCGGTCTGCACGGCGTCGGCGTCTCCTGCGTGAACGCCCTCTCCAAGCACCTCACCGCCGAGGTCTTCCGCGACGGGCTCCATTTCATCCAGGAATACGCCTACGGCAAGCCCCTCTACCCTGTGAAAGTGCTCGGTTCCAGCGACTACCGCGGCACCAAGATCACCTTCCTGCCCGACGATACCATCTTCCACACCACCGTGTATGAGTTCGACCGCCTCGCGCACCGTCTCAAAGAGCTGGCCTACCTGAACAAGGGCATCCACATCTCCATCGAGGACCTGCGCAAGACCGACACCGACGGCAACCATCCCAAAGAGATCTATTATTCCGAGAACGGTCTGCGCGACTTCATCATGCACCTTGATGAAGGCCGCACCAAGATCACGTCGCAACCCATCTACATTGAGGGTGAAAAGCAAGGTGTACCCGTGGAGGTCGCCATGCAGTACAACGATTCCTTCACTGAAAACATCCACTCTTACGTCAACAATATCAACACGATAGAGGGCGGCACGCACCTCACGGGCTTCCGTCAGGCGCTCACCCGCACCCTCAAAAAATACGCCGACGACAACAAGCTGCTCGACAAACTTGAAAAGAGCAAAATTGAGATTTCCGGCGACGACTTCCGCGAAGGCCTCACCGCCATCATCTCCGTGAAAGTCGCCGAGCCGCAGTTCGAAGGCCAGACAAAAACCAAACTCGGCAACAGCGAAATTGCTGGTGTTGTGAACCAGATGGTGGGCGAAATGCTGACCAACTATTTGGAGGAGAACCCGAAAGATGCGAAATCCATCGTTGATAAGGTGGTATTAGCCGCACAAGCACGCCATGCGGCACGGAAAGCTCGCGAGCTCGTGCAGCGAAAAACCGCATTCGGTGGTTCCGGGCTGCCCGGCAAGCTTGCCGACTGTTCCTCCAAGGATGCGACGAAATGCGAGCTCTTCCTCGTCGAGGGCGACTCCGCAGGCGGCACCGCCAAGCAGGGCCGCGACAGCCACTTCCAGGCCATCCTGCCCTTGCGCGGTAAAATCCTCAACGTGGAGAAAGCCATGCAACACCGCGTCTTTGAAAGCGAGGAAATCAAGAACATCTACACCGCTTTAGGTGTCACCATCGGCACCGAAGACGACAGCAAAGCCTTGAACATCTCGAAGCTGCGTTACCATAAGGTCATCATCATGACCGATGCCGATGTCGATGGCAGCCACATCGCTGCGCTGATTCTCACCTTCTTCTTCCGCTACATGCGCGAACTCATTGAGCAGGGTCACGTATATCTCGCCACCCCACCGTTGTACGGAGTCAAGAAAGGCGACAAGCTACAGTACGCCTGGACGGATGAGCAGCGCGACCGCCTTACGGCAGAGGCATCCGCCGGTGGCCGCAAGGTTCACGTGCAACGCTACAAAGGTCTCGGTGAGATGAAGGACGACCAGCTGTGGGACACCACCATGGATCCTGCCAACCGTCTGCTCCGTCAGGTCACCATCGAGAACGCTGCCGAAGCCGACCGCATCTTCTCCATGCTCATGGGCGACGAAGTGCCGCCGCGCCGTGAGTTCATCGAGCAGAACGCCACCTACGCCAACATCGACGCGTAAATTAATTCAGAATTAAGAATGCAGAATTAAGAATTATTATATTTCCTTGAGCAGTCCCGCAGGGGCAAGAGCTTGGTAGCCCTGTACAAGGCGACAGCCGCAGTGCAGGGATCGTAACGAACCTCAATCATCATGGAAGAACCCGAAGCAATCATCAACAACGAACCCGAAGTCATTACGACAGAAAACGAACAACCAACGCCGGAAACAACCATCCCCGCTGATGTCATCTCCTTCAAACACGTGAACATCGCCCACAAAAAACTGCGGGTGCTGACCGACATCAGCTTCTCCATCAAACAGGGCGAATTCGTATATCTGATCGGCAAGACCGGATCCGGCAAGTCCTCCATCCTCAAAACCCTCATCGGCGAACTCAAACCCGAAGGCGAAGAGGCCATGATGATCGGCTACGACCTGCTGAAACTGAAAACGAAACAGATACCCGAAATGCGCAAGAAAATCGGCATGGTGTTTCAGGACTACCAGCTGCTACAGGATCGCACTATCATTGACAATCTGATGTTCGTGCTCCGCGCTACCCGTTGGAAAGACAAAAACGCCATGCTCAACCGCTGCGAGGAAGTGCTCACTCTTGTCGGACTGGAGACCAAAGACTTCAAATTGCCGTCACAGCTCTCCGGCGGCGAGCAGCAGCGTGTCTGCATCGCCCGCGCCCTGCTCAACAACCCCGACCTCATTCTCGCCGACGAACCCACCGGCAATCTCGACCCCATCACCGCCGAGGAAATCTTCCAAGTGTTCCATCACATCAACCAGACTGGCACCACCGTCTTCATGGCCACACACAATTTCTCCTTGATTGACAAGTTCCCATCCCGCGCCATCTGCGTGGAGGACGGAAAGTTGATCGATTCTCTTGTTTAGAATGAATGGTTATGGGTTATGGGTTATGGGTTATTGAAGCTGTTTATTGTTTATAGTTAGCAGTTATATCCTAAAATATTTGATTTTCATCAAGCAGCCTCAAAGAGGCAAAACGCACGAAGTGCAAGTAGCCCCACATAAGCAAGCAAAGCATAATATGTGGGGAAAAAGAAACCAACTATGTTATCAGTATTAATCCCCGTATATAACATCAACTTACACCCGTTAGTGTCCGAGCTACAACCGCAGTTGGCGGATTGTGGGGTGGAATACGAGATTATCATTGAAGATGATGCCTCGTCGGATGAGTCTATACGGCATCACAATTCGATGCTGGGGGAGATGGAGAACATCAACTATATAGAGCATACGGAAAATCAAGGAAGGTCTAAAACCCGCAACCACCTTGCCGATGTCGCGAAATATCCTCACCTTCTCTTCATTGACTGCGATGCCCGGATGAAACGGAAGACATATATCGCTGACTATCTGAAATATATCAACGAAAAACAAATAGAAAGCCAACCGTTTGCCGTGTCAGGCGGATTGTCATATCACCTTGTCAGCCCTTCCAAAGAACAGCGGTTGCGCCACAAATACGGCATCTGTCGGGAGGTGCGTCCGGCTTTCGTACGCAACCGACATCCTTACCAGAATTTCACCCCGTTCAACCTGCTGATTTCCAAATCCGTGTTCGAGACCTGCCGTTTCGATGAAACGTTGAAGGACTACGGCTATGAAGACACCTTTTTCGGAATGAATCTGGAAGAAAAACATATCCCCGTCTGTCATATTGACAACGAACTGTATCACGATGGTTTAGACACCAACAAAGATTTCCTCCGAAAAATCGAGGCCAGCGTCAAAAACTTGGACAAAATGTACCGCGACGGTAAGGTGGACGACCGTTTCCGGGAACAAAGCCGTCTGCTGCAAAAATGGGAACGGCTCAACAAATGCCACCACCACGCACTGATTTTTAATTCCCTGAAACTAATGCGCCCTCTTGTCATCAAACTGATGTTGCAAGCCAACATCCTAAAAGCCATGGACTTATACAAACTCCTGCTATTCAACGAGCTGCAAAACATGTAATTTCACATTTCTATGCAAGCGGAATCACACTTCACTCCGTCTCATTCATGATATCGGAATAGTATTTCACATTGTGTTGAAATTCTCAATTTAAAGACGATTAAGAAGTAACGTTTATTTGTTGGATAGCGAAATACAACATTACGTTACAGAAGATGAGCCCCGCACGTTCAAAAAAACCTTTGCAGAGTCACATAGAAATGCAAAAGAAAATAACAAAAAACAATCATTGATAAGAAACAAACGCTCAAGCTTATACTGGCATTGACAACCAATCTTTAATCACAAAAAAAAGGCCTCCGTTTCCGGAAGCCTTGTTATATTCAAATTATAAAATTCGAGGGAAGAAACCTAAAGCGGGACAGAGGCGATTACTTGGAGCCTTTGTCCTTCTGACCTGCGTGACCGCGGAAGATACGAGTGGGCGCGAACTCACCGAGTTTGTGACCGACCATGTTTTCGGTGACATACACGGGGATGAACTTGTTCCCGTTATGCACAGCGATGGTAAGGCCGACGAAATCGGGGGAGATCATGGAGGAGCGTGACCAAGTCTTGATGGTCGATTTCTTTCCTGACTCCTGGGCGGCGATCACACGTTGTTCCAGTTTGTAATGGATATACGGTCCTTTTTTTAATGAACGACTCATAATCAACAGTTTTTAGGTTATTTCTTTCTTCTTTCAACGATATACTGGGAAGAATTCTTCTTCGGATGACGGGTCT
>JAEEKL010000169.1 GCA_016282395.1 Bacteroidales bacterium | reverse complement strand
CAACTCCATCTTCATCAGCAAGGATAATTTCGAGAAATTTGTCAAAAAACCGTCCAACAAAGTGTTGGAGAACGACCCCGCTTATCAATATTATCAGGCACTGTTCCAATATATCGTGGCCGCTTCTTCGGCAATGGATGTTGATGAAAAGTTAGAGGTTCCGCGCCGCACCTACATCGCCGCGTTGAAGGAGATGAACGCCTCCACGCCGATGTATCCGGATGCAAACAGCACCATGCGTACCACTTTCGGCACCATTTGCGACTACTATCCCGCTGACGGTGTGCATTATAACTACTACACCACCACAAAGGGTATCTTGGAGAAAGAGGTTCCCGGTGATTTCGAGTTCGACGTGCCCGCCAAGTTGAAAGACCTCATCCTGAAGAAAGACTTCGGCCAATATTTGGACAAGGACGGCACCATGCACGTTTGCTTCCTCTCCAACAACGACATCACGGGCGGTAACTCCGGCAGCCCGATCATGAATGCCAACGGCGAGCTCATCGGCTTGGCTTTCGACGGCAACTGGGAGGCCTTGAGCAGCGACATCGTGTTCAACACCGAGCTGCAACGCTGCATCAACGTGGATGTGCGTTACGTCCTCTTCGTCATCGACAAGTTCGGCGGTGCCGGCTACCTGCTGAAAGAGATGGATGTGCGGAAATAATCCGTTTGTCTGAAAATTATACGGAAAAAATGTAGAGACGCAATAATCGCGTCTCTACTGGTTTTAAAGAGATAAAGATTCTTGATAGGTTTCCCCCGTGCAAACCACCAGATCCGCGCGGGAGCATTTCTCTTCCTGCGGTATCTGGCGTGACATGCGCTGACGGATGTCTTCCTCCGTCAAATGGGGATTCCGCGCCAAGATGCGTCTGATACGCAATGCCTCCGGCGCGTCCGCGACAATGATTTTGTCGAAATAGGAAACCAGATCATACTCGAACAAGATGGCCGACTCCATCATCACTGCAGACGTATTCTGCTGAGCCGCCCAACTTTCGAAGTCGCGCATCACAAACGGATGCACGAAACGACTGAGCCGTTGCAGAAAATTCTCGTCTGCAAAAGACTTTGCCAACTCGTTCATGTCGAGCGTTCCGTCGGGAAGCCAAAGCCGCTCATCGGGAAACGCTCGGCGCATCTCCGTCAAGAACTCGGGCTGCCGATAAAGCTTTTTCGCCTCCTCGTCGGCATAATAGACCGGAATGCCCATGTCTCGGAAATGAGCAGTCAGGTAGGTCTTCCCCGTTCCTATCCCTCCGGTAAGCCCGATTTTAACCATTTTTAACGCAAATAGAATGTAATCACCTCTGGCGATGACACAGCCACCAGCTCCGGACCGAAATTGTGGGTGGAAAGGAAATCGCACATTTCCTTATTCGTGAAAGTGTAAACACTCACCTTATGTTTCGGCTTGATCAAATCACTGACGGATATTGTAACCTCTTTGTCCTTGTTCGTGAACGGCTTCGTCAAATAGCGAAGCCCTTTCTGGTTGAAAGTCAATTCCATAACAGTATCCGACACCGTCACCGACTTGCGGCCTTCGGGCAGGTTTTCACAGACCACCTTGTACTCGTAGGTCATCTTGTAATCTTTGGAAAATGTAATGACTACCCAGTAGGAGATGGAGACCAACAGGCACACCATAAATGCCAATGAAGGCAATTTCAACGGTATTTTATGTTGTTTGTCGTCAGCCATCGTTTACTCGTTTTCTTTCTTTTCCTCCGCCTTGTTGTCGTTCTTGGATTGGTTCAACGTGGCTTCGTTGAAGGAAATGGCAGCCTTGTCCACTTCGATGCGGACATCGTGGGCAATCTCAATGGTGAAAGTGTTGTCCTTGATGTCCGTGATTTTACCGTGAATACCACCAATGGTAACAACCTTGTCGCCTTTTTGAAGACTGTTGCGAGCCTCTTCGATTTTCTTCTGTTTCTTCTGCTGAGGACGAATCATGAAGAAATAGAATACGAGAATCATCAGCAGAATCATGATAAGCATGGAGGATCCGCCTCCCATGCCAGGCTGACCAGCGGCAGGAGCCGCGTCTAATAAAGGAAATAAAATGTTCAGCATACGATTGTGGTTTATTGAATTGTTTATTTGTTTATTTGTGAATTGTGAATTGTGAATTGATATTCAACACTGTTCACTTACTCGATGACACATTTGCGGTGATGGTCAGGATGGTTTCCACGGGGTAGGTGTTAGCACCAACCAGAACACGCTTTTTCACCTGACCTTTTTGCCCTTTGGAGTCAAACGTCACGAGTATCTCATCGCTTTCGCCCGGACGGATGGGTGCCTTGGGTGGCTGCGAAGTAGTGCATCCGCAGGTAGCCTCTGAGGAATAAATAATCAAGTTCGATTTGCCCGTGTTTTTAAACTTAAAAGAGTACGTCAGCCTCTCCCCTTCAATCACATCTCCGAAGTCGTACGTCGTGGTCTCAAACTCTATAACCGGCAGTTTTTCGGCATCCTTGGCCGAAAGTCCTTCGGCTGTTTGCGGGTTATGTACATCCTTCACCGAAAAGTCACCCTCTTTCGCCGCTTTCCGATGGCACCCTCCGAACACTATCGTCATCCCGATCAATATTGTCACCAAAACTTTTTTCATTATTTCTGTTTTAGATATTATATCTGTTATCCATTAAAAGCCATAGTTAATTCTGGTACAACCCTCGTCCGGTCTTCACTAAACGCCCGCTGTCACGCAAATCGACAATCAGCCGGTCTAAAATGCCATTGATGAAAACCTTGCTCTTATCGGAGCTGTACCATTTCGCCATCTCAATGTACTCGTTCAATGTCACTTTGATGGGAATTTGAGGGAATTCGAGCAGTTCGGCCAACGCCATCTGCATCAACAGCATGTCAAGGTTAATGACTCTATCCAACTCCCAATTCTGGAGTTTCTCCTCAATCAGTTGGGTGTATTCCGCCGCATGTTCAAGGGTTTTGCGAAACAACTGCTTGCAGAAAAGCTCGTCCTCATCGCTTTTATACAAGGAATCTATCTTACACTCATCACCTTTGTCTTCCTTAAATTCCTTCACGTTCTGATAAAACATCATCATCGCCTCATCATAGTCGTCTATCCAATGCGTGTTCTTCTCGCCAAGATACCAGTGCAGCAAGTCATTTCCGGCGAAAACCTTCTCTATTATCGCCAGCACAAGCTTTTTGTCTTCCTGATAATCATTCTCGCGCCTCGCCATATACACCTCATACTCAGGCAGTTGTTCAATTTCGCGAAACAATTTGGCAATCAAGTCGGTTTCATCCTCCCATTTGATATGGTATTGTGGCCAAAGATGCACAAGTTCCTTGTTGGTTTCGATTTGCCGGATCACCATATTGTTCACGAATTTGGTGTTAGGGTTCAAATCTTCAGCCGTAGGGTTGTATTTTTCTTTCAGACTGTCCAGTTTCTTGGTGCGATAAAAGGCAATCTCCGGCAACAAGGCGAAAAGCCAGAGGAAAAGCGCATAGCAGCCGCGGACAGACTTTAACAAATCAGTCTCTGCAGCCGCTATTTTCGCCTTTGGGTTAGCATTATACGCATATAACGCCTGCATGGTCTTGATTCTCAAAAAACGCCTACTAACCATATTGTAAGTGATTTAGAATGAAACAACTTATTTCAACGTGAAGACACTTTCGCCAAGAAACTGGTCATCAGTATAAACCTGCACGTTGTATTGGCCTTTGATTGCCTTGTCATCGGACATCAGATCCCAATTCAAATCAATGTTCTCAGCCTTGTTGTTGTAATTCACCACTGTTTTGCAGGAATATTGCAGCCGCTGGCCGTTATGCACGAACGAATAGGTGTCGCCCGAACCCATGGTCAGCACCTTGCCTGTTTCCGGAATGGCGATGCGGCAGTAGATGTTCACGGGACCCGGTTCAATTAAGGAATTTTCACCCAAAGTAAGAGTGGTTTTGATCCGTTTCACCTTGCTGGCCTTGTCGGTCGGCTCCTCCGTGCCCTTGTTCCGCACCAAATAGCCGGCACTCTTGATGTTGTAGGCCTTGTAGGTGGCGGCGTTGCTGATTTTCTGCGATAAGTCCTCGTTGGACTTCTGGATATTCCGTGTAACTTCGCGTTCCTGCTCCAAGGAGGCACGAACCTGCTGGTTCTCCTCTTTCAACGCTTGGTTCTCCTGATAGAGCTTATCCATCTCCTGCACATACTCTTGAGAGATATTTTGCAACCGCGCCAACTGTTTCTTAATCTTGTTGTAATCAGCTTGGGAGTTAATCAATTTTTCGATTTCGGCGGCATTGGCCATAATAACGCTGTCTTTCTCGCTCAACTGGTCGGAAAGTTCCCCGTACTGCTCCTTAATCCGGTTATGTTCGGCCAACAGGGAGTCCAATTCGCTTTTCAGTTCAACATTTTTGTTCTCCACCTGGTTATAAGCCTTGTTCATGGTCGGTTCTGCAAAAAAGGCGAAATAGAGCGTGGTACACAGGAACAAACCCGCCAAGGCACCCAAAATAATCACCCACTTCTTCAAGGGGTTTTCCTGATTCTTGTTCTGACTTTGTCCTCCGTAATTCATTGAATTTGTCGTTTCCATTTTATGCTTTTTACTAATTTTGAACGTAGTTAACGTTTTTTTCTTAAAAAAATTTTATTCCTGTCTCTATTTTAATTCTATATAATGCTTCAAATCTTTGGGCAAATAAAACGTTTTGTTTTTGTCCATATAAACAATCACCGATTTCAAATCCACTTTTTTGTTGTTGATGGTGAAATAGTTTTCATAACTGTCCGCCACCAATACATTCCGTTTGTTTTTGACTGTCAGGCTATAATGGTATTTGTCCAAGCTGTCGATTTTCATGTCATAGCCTTCGAAAACCTGATGATGGTCGGCGTAGATATCTTCTGTCAACTGCTTCATTTCACCGCTCAAGCCCATCTGACGGCAAAGGTAGTTAAAAACATCTATATTCGTGGGAACGCCTTTAAGCACATCATTTTGTGGATGATAAACAGCCAGAAAGACATTCTCAACGGTATGTCCGAAGGTGGTGAAACCGAAATACGTGCGATTGTAGAGTACTTGGCTGAGCATCTTGCACATCGAGAGATTGCCTTTGCGTTCTTCTTTCGGAACAGAGGATTTCTCGTAATCCTTGGCAGTGGTGAGGTAGGTGATTTCGGCAGGTTGCGGGGTGAAACCGAAATAAGTCTCAAACAGTTGCGGCCATTCGGCTGTATCGGCAGCTTTGAGTTTTTCGCCCATCGTCCAGTTGGAAAGCTGATAGTTGTCGATGGGGCTCATGAGTTGCTTCAGCGAGAGTTTGTCGTAGCCATCGCGACTGGCTTTCGGGTTACCGATAGTGACCGCACCGGTGCCGTGGTCGGGAAGAATCACCACGACCGTTTCGCCGTTCTTTTTCGCGAAGTCCAGTGCCACACCGCAGGCCTTGTCGAACTCAATGAACTCGATGATGGCGTTTTTGGCATCATTGTCATGAGCGGCCCAATCGACCTTGCTGCCTTCCACCATCAGAAAAAATCCATCCTCATCTTTGGAAAGCAAATCAATGGCTTTTTGAGTCATTTCGGCTATCGAAGGCATTTTCTGCTTGTCGGCTTCCAGCCAATAGGGCATGGAGCTCTCGCCAAACAAAGCCCAGACAGGAGCTTTCGTGCAATTTCTGAATCCCTTGATGTCATCCAGATATACCTGATAACCAGTCTCTTTCAAATCATTTTGGAGTTTTTCGGTGAGGTATTGGACACCGCCGCCCATCACCACATCCAAGTGGTTATGAGCCATTTGCGGAGCAATCATACCATATTTGCTGCGTTTGTATGTGTGCGCGGAGCAGTCGGCAGGAGTGGCGTGAGGAAACTCGCAGGTGAAAACGAGACCCGTGGATTTATGCTGCAGGATTTTGGCTGCTTCCAACACTGTGGCCAACGGCTGGTAAGCTCGGGCAGCATCCACCGGCACCAGATCATGGTCGGTGGCCACGGGGTAAGTGGAGATGAATCCCGTTTGCGACGGTTGGCCTGAAACGTAACAAGAAGTGGTGGGGGCAGAGTCCCCAATAGGCGCATCGGACGAATGCGTGCGCACAAGACCGCAAATGTAAGGGTCAATATTCAAAGTGGTTTGGGTGGAATCCAGATAAGTCTGATACCAGCGGGCTGCGGAGAGCAGGCTAGTAGAGGTGCCATCCGGAATCATCAGTATCACGTTTTTGATGGGCTTGGGTTGCGCTATCGCACATAAAACAGTGATAGTCAGCAGACTATAAAGAACGTAACGTCTCATTTCGGTTTGATTTTGGAACGGCAAAGATACGATTTTTTGCGAACCATTAACCGTATATTTTTAACGTCACACGACAGCCTTCCGACATATTTTTTTCACTCTGTTGTCCCGTCCTAAAAAAATACTATTTTTGCATTGGTTTTAGTTTTGGTAAATTAAGGGGTGGAAAAAGCCGATAAGATGTGTGGAAGTTGTTTATAATTAAAAATATAGGAGGTTTATTATGTTAAAAAACAGAAGTTTGATCGACCCGTCCGATTTCACGCGGGAGGAGTTCCGCGAAATTTTCGATTTGGGTCACCAGATTATCGCCGATCCGGCGAAGTACAGTAAGAGTTGCGAAGGCAAGATCCTGGCAACTCTTTTTTATGAACCAAGCACACGTACGCGCCTCAGTTTTGAGACAGCCATGCTACGATTAGGCGGCCAGGTAATCGGCTTCTCCGAGGCCGCTTCCTCTTCCACGGCGAAAGGTGAAAGCATTGCCGACACCTTGCGCACTGTGGAATGCTACGCCGACATCGCGGCCATGCGCCATCCCAAGGAGGGTGCCCCGCGCCTGGCCAGCCACTACATCCACATGCCTCTCATCAACGCCGGCGACGGCGGCCACCAGCACCCCACGCAAACCCTCACCGACATCCTCACCATTGAACGTCTGCGCGGCAACGTGGAGAACAAAACCTACGGTTTCTGCGGTGACCTTAAATTCGGCCGCACGGTCCACTCCCTCGTCAAATTCCTCAGCAACTACGAGGGCGTACGCTTCATCTTCATCTCCCCCGAGGAACTGAGAGTTCCGGAATACATCCGCGAAGAGGTCGTCCGCAAGAAAGGCATCCCCTTCCAAGAGGTCGATCAGATGGAACCCTATATGGGTCAGCTCGACTTCCTCTACATGACCCGTGTGCAACGCGAACGTTTCTTCAACGAAGAGGACTATATCCGCCTGAAAGACCGGTTCATCCTCGACAAGGAGAAAATGTCCTACGCCCGCCCCGACACCTACATCCTGCACCCGCTGCCCCGCGTCAACGAAATCAGCACCGAAGTCGATGACGACCCGAGAGCGCAATACTTCCAACAGGCCAAGAACGGCATGTATGTGCGTATGGCGTTGATTTTGAAACTTTTAGGGATATATTAGACGTAAGACTGAGGACTTAAGACTTATGATTTATAATAAAAACTCTCAAATCT
>JAEEKL010000023.1 GCA_016282395.1 Bacteroidales bacterium | reverse complement strand
TCGAGAATCCAGCCGGCCACGTGGTCGAGGAAATAGCGGTCGTGGGTGACGGCGATGACCGTGCCCTTATATTGCTGCAGATGAGCCTCCAACCACTCCACCGACTCAGCATCGAGGTGGTTGGTGGGCTCATCGAGAAGGAGGATGTCGGGCTCGGTGAGGAGCAAACGGCAGAGAGCCACGCGGCGGCGTTCACCACCGGAGAGGTTCTTGGTAGGCGTGTCGCCGTCGGGACAGCGCAGCGCATCCATAGCGCGCTCCAGCTTGGAATCCAGTTCCCAGGCATCGTATTGCTCGATGAGGTCGGTGAGTTCGCCTTGCCGTTCGATGAGCTTGTTCATCTCGTCGTCGCTCATTGGCTCCGAGAACTTCATGTTCACCTCTTCGTATTCCTTTAATATATCCACAATGGGCTGAACGCCTTGCATCACCACCTCTTTAACCGTCAGATTGTCATCTATTTGCGGTTCCTGCGGAAGATAGCCTATGGAATAGCCCGGGGAGAAGACCACCTCGCCCTGATAGGACTTGTCTATTCCGGCGATGATCTTCAGCAGCGAGGACTTTCCCGCGCCGTTAAGGCCGAGCACGCCAATCTTCGCTCCATAGAAGAAGGAGAGGTATATGTTTTTAAGCACTTGTTTTTGCGGCGGGAACGTCTTGCTGACGTTCACCATCGAGAAAATGATTTTCTTGTCGTCTGCCATATTTTTTCGGTTTTCGATTTTCGGTTAATGGTTTAAAGACTACTCGGTTAGAGTATCCTATTAACTCATAAAAAAACGTGCAAAGGTACATAAAATACGAACACTCACGACCAACTGCTTATTTTTGTATTTTTGCAGCCGTATTTTGCACCATGTTAGGGATAAACATTGACAAAAAACGGATTTTCGGGCTGGATTTGCTGCGTGCTTTCGCCATCATTTGCGTGGTGCATGGGCATAGTTCACATTTGCTGGCTGACTCTTGGTTGGAACCTCTCATTTCGCTGCCGCACCCTCGCGGTGTTGACATTTTCTTTGTGCTCAGCGGCTATCTGATTGGCGGATCGTTCCTTTCATACGCCCAAAAGAACCAACGGGTAGATATCCACAAGACCCTCCGTTTCTATGCCAGAACCGCTCTTCGCATCCTTCCAAACTACTATACAATCTTGCTGGCGTACCTTATCCTCGTCAGCAACGGCATCGTCAACGGTGACACGCACGCGTTCCCTCTTTGGCAGTTTTTCACATTCACCCAAAATCTTTTCACTCCGTTTTATAATTTCTACTGGGAATCTTGGTCGCTTTCTGTGCAATGGTGGTTCTATGTCCTCTTCCCCATGCTGTTGACCATTATCTCCATGCGGGTAAGTCCGCGCAAGGCCACCCCGTTTATTTGCCTCTTTTTTATACTGTTGTCTCTTGGATACCGCGCTGCCGTTGCCAGTCACGCCTCCAATATTTTCTGGTGGGATGTATGGATTCGCAAAACCGTGGCTTCGCGTTGCGACTGCATTTACATCGGGGTGCTGGCCGCCTGGCTCAAGACCTATGCACCAGAGTTCTGGAACCGTCATGCCGTCAAATGCATAATTGCCGGCATCGTGCTGATAACGCTCTCTTTTTTCATACCTCCGCACATCGGCACCGTTTACACAGATGTGTTCTCTCTGACCATCCCACCCATAGCCATCGCGTTGTGGTTCCCGTTTATGGTCCGCATCCAATCGTATTCCACCGCTGTAGGAGAGGTGATTTCCCATTTGAGTGTGCTTTCTTACGCAATGTTTTTGACCAACATGCTGGTTGCGCAAATTGTGGACCAACACTTCTCTGCCGCCTTCCACAGCATTGGAGCATGGGGATACGGCCTTTATTGGCTGATAGTCATTACAATCTCCCTCCTTCTCTATCTTGCCGTGGAGAAACCATTCGTCATTTTGAGGGACAAATGCATCCGTTAGCGGGCATCTCTCCCCACCATCGTTCAGCCCAAACTGCAAACCATAAAACGCAAACCACAACGATAATATCAACAATTTTTCAACCGCAGAAAATCATAGCATATTTTTTGTATATTTGCAACCTTAAAAAAATTAGGTTGAGAAAGTTATAAATAATTATAAATCAAAAAATTAATAGAAAGAAAGATGAAAAACAAAGGACTGATTTTATTCTTTACTATCCTAATTGCGCTGGTCTGCATTTATTGTCTCTCCTTCTCCTTCGCTTCTTGGAGAGTGGAGAGCAAGGCGGCTAAATTCGCCAATGACCCAACAGCCATCGCGGAAGTGAAGAAAGCGGCTAACGGTGACGTTATGCTCGAAAAACATTTGGTTGATTCCCTGGTGGACGCCCGCACGCGCCAGTATCTGACCGGCATGAACGACTCAACCGTCTATCTCGGAAACACTTACAAACAATGTAAGTACAAAGAGTTGAACCTGGGTCTGGACTTGAAGGGCGGTATGAACGTGACCTTGGAGATTTCCATGCCCGACGCTGTGAAGAGCTTAGCCACTAATACCGGTGACCAACTGTTCAAAAACGCTTTTGAGAAAGCGCAAACCGAATACGCCAAGACGGTGAACGGTGACTTTATCGATATTTTCGTGAAGAACTTCAACGCCGAAAAGAAGGCGCTGAACCTCAATAACGCCAACCTCCGCACCTATTTCGGCGAACGTTCCGGTTTGAAGAACGCCTCCGACGACGACATTATCAGCTTCATCCGCAAGGAAAGCAATGAAATCGTGGATCGCACTTTCAAGATTCTGCGCACTCGTATCGACCGTTTCGGCGTGGCACAGCCCAATCTGCAGATGCTGCAAGGCGGCCGTATCCTCGTGGAGTTGCCCGGCGTGAAGGAACCCGAGCGTGTCACCGACCTGTTGAAGAGCACCGCCAAGTTAGAGTTCTGGGAGGTCTATAACGACGTGGTGGGCGGCAAGTCCATCCAACAGCGCTTCGCCGAGGCCGATGCCAAATTAGCCCAAGAGCTGCAGGCCAGAAAGAATGCCGCCCCGAAATCCGAGGCCGACACCGCTTTAGATGCCGCCCTCGCGGCTGACACCACCCTCGCGGCTTTGGATAATGCCGTTCCCGCAGACGAGGATGAAGACGAAGAAGACGAAGAGATTGGCGAAGGCGCCATCCTCAGCCATGCAGCCACTGCCGGCGGCATCGCGATTGCTTACTTCAAGGAGGCCGACATGCCGCACGTTGACCAGCTGCTTCCGGAGCTGAGCCGCATCCTCGGCGACCCCAACGTGGTGTTCTACTGGGGCTCCGCTGAACGCGAAATGGGCAACCTCTTCCCACTATATCCCCTCAAACGCAAAAACGAGCGTTTCGGACCACTGTTGAGCTCTGAAACCATCGGAGGCAACCGCGTGGTGCGCACCGCCCGTCAGGACGTTGACCAGAACAACCGCGTGGTCGTCACCATGTCTATGGAAGACCAGGCCGCCGACGAGTGGCGCAAAATCACCCGCGAGGCCGCCAACAACAGCACCAAACTGACCAACATCGCCATCGTGCTCGACCAGTTCGTCTATTCTGCCCCGACCGTGCGCAGTGAGATCCCGAACGGTAACTCCGAAATCTCCGGTAACTTCACCATCGAAGAAGCGAAGGACCTCGCCACCGTGCTGAACTCCGGTAACCTGGAAGCTGGCGTCAATATCGTCCAATCCGAAATCGTCGGTCCTACACTGGGTAAGGAATCCATCCGTTCCGGTTTGCTCTCCTTCCTCGGTGCCTTCCTGTTGGTCATCATCTACATGTTCTTCTACTACAGCCGCGCCGGTCTGGTTGCTGACCTCGCCCTGTTGATGAACGTCTTCTTTATCATCGGCATTCTCGCCTCCATGGGTGCTGTCCTGACCCTGCCCGGTATCGCCGGTATCGTCCTCACCTTGGGTATGGCTGTCGATGCGAACGTGATTATATATGAACGCGTGCGCGAGGAAGTGCGCGCCGGCAAG
>JAEEKL010000168.1 GCA_016282395.1 Bacteroidales bacterium | reverse complement strand
CTGGCGCACCTTGATGGTGGCGACCGCGTGGGTGTTGTCGGTTTTTTCCACGCCGGCCACTTCAAAGTCGGCGATGGTGCCGCCGTTGCCGGTCACGAAATAGTAGAGCCATTCGTGGTCCATGGCCTCGAACTCCGGCAGCTGGTTGAACATCGTGTCTAACACATTATAGAAATCAGCCGTCATATATGGTTTCGACTTCTCCGACAGTTCGTGGTCGGGGATGTACTGGCAAAGCTCGGCCGCACGTTTCTGTAGCTGTTTTTCAGAATCACTGCACGCCGCAAACAACAGCGCGGCGATGGCAAAAATGAGGATTTTTTTCATCATATTGGGGTTTAAATTATTCGCTAAAAACGGAGCGCAAAAATACAAAATCTGCAATGACTCTCTTTACCGCACGCCAAGCTCCTTAAAAATATTACTCAGCACTTCCGAATCGTTGCGACAGAGATATGAGTTTATTTCCATCGTTTCCACGCTGGTGATATCGTTTTCCTCCAATGCTGTTTTTAGTCTTTCCGAGATCAACGGATTTGAATGCAATGGGTACAACCAACACATATCGGGGTTGTTTTTCTCCATATATTCCTCGTTGAAAGCAAATTTCATGACACCTATTGTCAAGTCTATATTTTCATGTTCATCGAATTTGCGATTATATTCGGCTTGTACTTTCAGATAGTCATCGTAACTGTCAATTTTTAAGATGGGCTCATTCCCTTTTATTCCTCCAAAACGAGCATAGGAATCTTCAAAAAAAACCGAATTTCTCCAATCCACCATTTCTGGACAATAGAGCTGAGGACGCCTTTTTTTATCACGCGGTTGCGCAAATCTGAGCAGATGATAGTCCCAGGTTTTGTCCTTTTTTCTAATGGTACAGCTTGCCCATTGGTGTTCTTGAAGATTGAATTTCTTCAATATGGAATACATTTTGGAACTGACAATAAAGTTATTGATAGTGCTAATATTAAGGCAATAGAGTAAATCTGTAAGGCGAGAATTCCCTTTCAGCCTGAATTCCGATTGTTTTGGCAACTGGTTGAACAATTGTTGCATGCTGTTAAAATTCAGAGGCTGAAGGAGTTCCAGTTGTCCCCCCGGGGCACTTCCAACCACTTTTGTTATTGTTGAATGCTCAAAATTGTAATAGGTGGTCATCGTGATAAATATTGATAAATTGGTCGCATAATGGTCATTTACATCAGTGTTTCATAATCGTAATTATAAAAGGGTTTCCATATTCCAAGTCAAGAATTCCTCAACCGGGGCACCCTCTGTTCCGACAACGAAAGATTGCTGTGGATGGAACTTTTCAGAGAATACTTTTAGGGCGTTGTTTGTTCCGCGCCTTCCGCTTTTCACCTCAATGGCTATCTGTTGTTCGCCAGATTCCACGATAAAATCCACCTCATTATCATTCTCACGCCAGTAATACAACTTATAGTCGTATTCGTCAGCCTGATTGAGAAGGTGTGCGCCAACAACGCTTTCCACCCATCTACCCCACAGATTCGGAGTGGTGAAAGCCCTATGGAAGGTTGTATTTGTCTGAGCCGTGAGCAAGGCCGTGTTATAGACCATCAGTTTGGGCACGGAATTGTACTTACGTGCTTCATCGCGGGCATATTTCTGAAGACCGCAAAGCAGACGTGCTTCACCCAGTGTGTTCAGATAATTCGCCAGCGTCGTCACATTTCCGACATCTTGCAATTGTCCCAGCATCTTGTTCAATGACAGTTCTTTGCCAGAATACATACATCCTAAGTCAAAGAGTTGTCGCATCAATGCAGGTTTGTATATGGTTTTGGTTGTCAATATGTCCCGTTCGATAGCAGGAGCAATAATGCTGTCCTTGATGTATTTTCGCCAACGACGTTCGTCTTGAACATATTTGGCCCCGCCAGGATAGCCGCCAAAGTAGATAAATTGGTCCAAGTCAATTCCAAATGCTTCGTGCATTTCGTTGTAACTCCAGTGTGGCATACGTATCAGCTCAAAGCGTCCCGCAAGCGATTCCGTCAATCCATCTTTGAGCAGTAATCGGGAAGACCCCAAAATGACTACTTTTATGTTTATGTCGTTTCTTGTGTCTTCATCCCACTCCTTCTTGACTGCCTCACTCCAGTTGTCCAATTTATGCACTTCGTCAATAACTAACAGGAACTCAGGTGCTTTGGTTGCCTTCATTCTGGCCCGTGCAGACGCCCACGTCTCGCTAATCCAGAAGTTGTCCGTTTTGGGTACATTGTCTGCAGTAACTGACAGATATGGGGTATCCGTCTCTTGCAGCACTTGTTTGATCATGGTTGACTTACCCACCTGACGAGGTCCAGAAATTGTCTGAATCTTGTCACGTGCTTCTGACAATCTTAATTTTAATTCGTTGAACTGCGATCTTCTATACATAACCTTTTGGTTTCAAGGTGCAAAAATAATATAAATTCTCAATTCTACAAATAAAAATTCTCAAAATCATCAAGAAAAATTCTCAATTTTCAAACCCCATTGTGTGGCGAAAATACGGTTCTTCTCATCGTGGTGATAGCAGTTTGTCAAAACTGTTCATATATTAATTTTTAGTGTTTGATTGTTGGATTTGTAATAAAACACATACAGCAAAAGTATCAAAAAATATTTATTCTCCGTAACAATGCTTTCAGTGCTTCAGCATGATTCCCGACTACGATAACATGGTGATTCCCAATAGGATTCGTCAGAAAATATTCGGTGTCGGACGGATTGGCGAGACGCACCACCAACTGCGTGCGGCAGAGGTCCGGCTTTGTCTGACAGCGAACTAGCTCTCCTTCCGCGACGAATACTCGTGACAAATCGCCCGAAACTTTGCAAATCGTGACAGGGCCTTCCGGCACGAAGCCGCGGATGCCGACCCCGATTCCCGATTCGAAATGCGTGTCCAGTTCGTAACGCTGAACCATATCGAAGGGTATGGTGCAGTGGG
>JAEEKL010000167.1 GCA_016282395.1 Bacteroidales bacterium | reverse complement strand
GCCACATAGAGACCGCCGCCGGAACTCGCGCCAACGGGCATCGCATACATGGTGGAGACTTGAGCCTCTGCCGTTCCCATAAGCGCAAACAGCAGAACAATTAAATGTAAAAGTCTGTTACTCATTATATTGCAATTTTTTTATATGCATAATATTTTAAACTGCAAATATGATAATATTCCTAATTTATTGATAATGAGATATATTGAAAAATATGCAACAGAAGTGTGGAAAACATTGCCACTAATTTGACTCTTTTTTACTCAAAAAAAAAATTCTTTCTGCGCCCGAGTAATTGTAGAGACGTTGTGCGCAACGTCTCTACAGCGTCAATTTTTCTGTCCGTGTATATTCGTAATTTATGTACATTTGCGCCAAATTATTTGGTTATGGCAAGAAATGAAAAAGAATTGGACGGAGTGACCCTGTTGGGCAATCAAAACACGCAATACAATTACGATTACACCCCGGATGTTTTGGAGACGTTTGAAAACAAACATCCTGAAAATGAGTATATCGTGACGCTTGATTGTCCCGAGTTCACATCGTTGTGCCCAAAAACCGGCCAGCCCGATTTCGGACATATCATTATCCGTTACATCCCGAGGACGCGCATGGTGGAGAGCAAAAGTCTGAAGCTCTACCTTTTCAGTTTCCGCAACCACGGCGACTTCCACGAAGATTGCGTCAATATCATCATGAAGGATTTGGTGCGGCTGATGGATCCGAAATACCTTGAGGTGCAGGGCCTTTTCAACCCTCGCGGTGGCATTTCCATCATCCCGTTTGCCAATTACGGCGATGGGGAACATCAGGATATGGTGAAACAACGCATGTTGGCCGTTTTTAACCAAAAATAGAAACTATGGCAAAGGATTCCGTTATCATTTACTCTGGTGGTATGGACTCCACCACGCTGCTCTATGAGTTCAAGGACCAGATTGCGATGGCCATCACGTTCGACTACGGCTCCACGCAGAACGCCCGCGAGCGCGAATGTGCCATTTTGCATTGCAAACGATTGGGAATAAAACACTTGATTATTCCGTTGGATTTTATGCGCCAATATTTCAAAAGTGCATTGTTAGGCTCTCCCGAAAACATTCCGGAAGGGAATTACGATGACGAGAATATGAAGTCCACGGTGGTGCCTTTCCGTAACGGCATCATGTTGTCCATCGCTTGCGGCATTGCCGAGAGCAACGGTCTGACCAAAGTGCTGATTGCCAACCATGCCGGCGACCATGCCATCTACCCCGACTGCCGACCCGAGTTCGTGAACGCCATGTCGGAAGCCATGTCCGCCGGCACATACGAGAACGTCACCGTTTTCGCCCCTTACACGCTCCTGACCAAAACGGAGATCGCATTGCGCGGCAAACAAATAGGCCTCGACTACAGCGAGACCTATTCGTGTTACAAAGGCGGGAAAAACCACTGCGGCAAGTGCGGCACATGCCGTGAACGCATCGAAGCCCTGCGCGAGGCAAGAGTACACGACACGACCGTGTATGAAGACCTTATTTAAATACAGTCCCCACGCAACACAACTTCGACAATCTCTGATAAAAGAACCAAAACCTTCACTTATTCGTACCTATATTAATATACGAAGAACTATACGTTTTCAGAGATACGCCGTTGGTACATCTCTACGATTCCACAAGAAATTATATCTTTGCCGCTCATAAAGGAAATGGGGAATGGTCTCTTTATTGCAGCTTTTCTGGTCGTTTTTCAAAATAGGAACATTCACACTCGGCGGAGGTTACGCAATGATTCCGCTGATGGAGAAGGAACTTGTTGACCGTCATCACTGGCTGACGAACGAGGAATTCTTGGACATCATCACCCTTTCGCAGACGATGCCGGGGATTTTCGCAGCAAACATGGCCGTGCATATTGGGTGGCGGCTGCGCGGGGTTGTCGGCGCGGTCGTCTCCATCATCGGCAACATCCTGATGCCGATACTGATTATCCTTGCCCTTGCGATGGGGTTGCACCACTTGCAGGGAAACACCGTGGTGGAGGCCGTCTTCAAGGGCGTGCGGCCGGTAGTGGTTGCACTCATCGCCGCGCCAGTGTTCCGCATGGCCAAGACAGTCAATATCTCCCGCTACAACTTCTGGATTCCCGTGGTCGCCGCCCTCCTCATCTGGCTGCTCGGCATCTCCCCGATTTGGGTGATACTGGCTGCTGCTGCAGGCGGTTTTTTCTATGGCAGATACATGGAACGAAAGGAGGTGCAGTCATGATTTTCTGGAAACTGTTCTATACTTTTTGCAAAATCGGCATCTTCAACTTCGGCGGAGGCTACGCCATGATCGCCCTCATCCAGAACGAAGTGGTGGAAAAGCAGGGCTGGATGACGATGACGGAGTTCACGGACATCGTGGCCACCAGCCAGATCACGCCGGGTCCTATCGGCATTAACGTGGCCACGTATGCGGGCTACACTTCCGTGGTGAATGCGGGCTATGCCCCGTTCTGGGGCGTGGCAGGCGCGTTCTTAGCCTCCTTTTCCGTGATTCTGCTGCCGTTCCTGCTGATGCTGGTTGTCAGCCGTTCACTGCTGAAATACAAGGAACATCCGGCAGTGAAGACGATGTTGTCTGTGATGAAACTGACAGTTATCGGAATGATTGCCGCCGCTGCCGTACTCCTGGTTAACAAGGAGACCTTCAGCTCCTATTCGGACAGCCCGTGGCAGTTCCTCGCGAGTATCGGCTTATTCGCCGCAGCCTTTTTCGCCTCCCTGAAATGGAAGACCAGCCCGATATTGCTGATTTTTGTTGCGGGACTTCTCGGATTTCTACTCTACGGATAATTTTGTAAAAACATCCCTTAACACATCTCTATACTTCCTCGTTTTCTGCTATCGCAACACAGGACAGTTTGTCTAAAGGTGTCTTCGTCAGAATCAATTTTTGCCGTTCTATGATTCTTCAAATCCGATAGGTTTTGTCACAAAATCAGGTGTTTTCATCCGAATATCAAGTCATCAAAAGAAAAACAGTTTTATGCAGCAATAGATTTTACATACTTTTTTCAAAAGACAGAAATTCCTATAATGTTGATTACCAATTGTTTAATGAATCATTTTTTTATATAAGAAAATATTTTTGAAAAAAAACACAAAGATGGTTTTCCATATTAAAAAAAGTGTATTTTTGCGCCATCAAAAAAGGAACGCTTCCTTAGCTCAGTTGGTTAGAGCATCTGACTGTTAATCAGAGGGTCCAAGGTTCAAGTCCTTGAGGGAGCGCAAGAGACGAAGAAAGGTCGAAATCAAGGTATGATTCCGACCTTTTTTTATGCCCGCCACCGCCATTATCGCCTGTTGGCAACCACGGGCAACGCGACCCCCGCGAATCCCCCAAAATCCCCATTGTGTAAAGGAGTTGCGCATTCCAACGATTGCCGTAATGATAGTGTTATGCCAGCCAAAATCCGTATTTGGAATCCACTCCACAGCACTATTGCAACCGTCAGGAACACGGGTGCTATGT
>JAEEKL010000166.1 GCA_016282395.1 Bacteroidales bacterium | reverse complement strand
GGTCCACTTCATCGCCCCGATGCAGGCGCAGCAGGTCGATGAGCGGCAGATCGTCTATGAGACGCACCGCGCCTCCGGTCCGGGCGGGCAGAACGTCAACAAGGTGGAGACGGCGGTGCGGGCCACCTACCTGCCCACGGGTCTGAGCGTGACGGCCTCCGACGAACGGTCGCAGCTGCGCAACAAGCAGTTGGCGAAAGAGCGGCTGCTGATGCGCCTCGCCGCCGACCACGAGGCCGCGCGAGCCCAACGCGAGCGCGACGTATGGATGAACCACAACACGCTCGAGCGGGGGAATCCTGCAAGGAAGTTCAAGGGAGACTTGTGAGTTAGCAGTTAGTAGTTAGCAGTTAGTAGTTAGCAGTTAGTAGTTAGCAGTTAGTAGTTAGCGGCACTGGCGAGAAACTTGAAGAACGTTGTCCCGAAGCTCCATCAGCAACCGACCCATAAGATTCGGTCCTACATAGAAATTTCCCTGTCGCTTCACACCCCAAGTGTCGGCATACTTCTTTCTGAAGGTGCTTTGGTCTTCGACAATGTACTTGCCTTTACTCCGTTCCAGCGCCGCCCGAAACTCCTCACTTTGTTCGTACTTCAACTGAAGGCATTGTTTCATGGCATCCACGATAATCATCCCCCAGTCGTCTCGTCTATGGGTTTTCTCGTAATGTTTCGCCGTATATTTGGGATTGTTTGCAGCACAGACAGCATTTCGGACTTCTTCGTCCGTGAATTTCATCATCTGGAATAGCTGTTCGGAACTCTTGTACGTCACGCCTTCGTATTGTATCGGAGTATGAGCGAAATTACCAAGTATCCCCCATTCGTCCGAGACTTTCCGTAAATGCAATGTAGTTTTGTCCCGTTTTCTCAGGCAATTCAAGGGTATATACGTAATGTTCTGTGGCGGACTTGTTACTCGCCGAATAATGCACAGCGGATTCGTATTTCGAGGTCACATACACTCCGAATCCGAACTTGACCTTTCCGTCACCTTCAAGAGCGTGTGAAAGGTCGAACGTATCAAATAATCTGTGTGAACCGTGATAGAATGTTTGCATTTTTTTTAAGTATTTCATAAGCAAACGTCAAAGCACAACATCTGGTTTGGTTGCGAACACTTGATTTTAAGATATATGCATTTATTACTTTAATTGTAGTATTGATTCATTGAATGTCAATCTGGCACATCACTGAAGAACTTTTTCAGCTTATCAAATGCAACATCATGGAAAGGCTAAGGTATGAGATCTGCTTTCATCCTTATCAGTGTTGATTTCAACGGCTCTGTTGCCGAATAAATAGCTTCATCAATGGTTTTGCCATGGAACTGTTTCTTCATAGAGTTATCAATATCCATACTATTAAGTAACTTTTTAGCCTCAAAACCACCACCATTCACTCGTTTGGGCATTTCCAAACAAATCTGTTCAATATTTCTAAAACTCATTCCATCAAATAAATATGCTTTTATACAATTGGCAATTTGTTCAGGAGTAAACAAACTTTTTCCACTTATTGGTTTGTAGCTCATCGAAAATGGCGTTACGCCACCTTTACTAGAAGCTCTTTTCAACGTCGGTTCGACGAAGTGTCCTTTAGCTATCGAACTGGCTTCCCCTATCCCCTTCCCATAAGACAACCCTATATATGGGTTTTTGGGTGATACAGTACTACTGGTAGCCATAATCATTTCTTGGTACTCGGCAAAAACTTTGCCATATAACCCATTTAGGTTATATTTCATAAGAGCAATCATATCAGGATATTCACCGATGTCCTTAATTCCTTCAGACGAACTCTGCAATTCAACTTTCGGAGTTAAAAAATAATTTATTGGGTGGACAACTCTCAAAAAATGAGCTTTCATTCTCTTCACATCTTCTTCTAATATAGTTTGTTCGACTCTCCTATATGGATAATCGGAACCATCATGTATTATAAAATCATCGTACTCTCCTTTTGGGAAAAGAGTTGTGGCGATTTTCTTATAATTAAAATTGTAATCATTTTGGTTAGCTGAAAACACATGAGAATGTTTCCATCCATTTTTATTCAAGGGGTAGGTATGTCCTTTTAAGTAAGCTTGATGATCGCGTTCTAAAGACACCACACTATATCCATATGGCATTTTCCTATTGAGGATAAATTGTTTAAAATCATCATAGCCAGGAACGAAGCCATTCTTGGCCATCGCGTAAAAATATTGCGCAAAAAAATTATCGACATAAACTAACTTGATATTGTTGAACACCGTTAAGAAGCCTCTTCGAATGTCCCATTTTCCTTCTTTATCCTTACCGCTTGCATATCTACGAACAAAAAAAACAGCTTCCGGATCATTAATATACCTCTTTAAAAGATTGTGCCATTTCTTAACAACTTCAACTTCGGGCAATGTGTCTTTGACACAATCATTATAAAAATCTTCAAGATATTCTGATTTACACACCCCTGGATTCAGAATGAGGCATTTTTGTTTTGTAATATTCTCAAAAAAATCACAAATAGATTTAACCATACCTTTTTTTTTGCGATTACCTTTACATCGCGAGGTTTTTTATATGCTTAATATACTTTCCTTTTTACTCTTATTCCCACTACACCTTCAGACCCTGCGAGGCTCTTTATACAGCATCTGAAAATATGACGGCGCGAAGATACAATTAATGTGGGAGTCGTCTGTAATTTTTGCTAATAGCAAATACTACAGATGCAAAAATTCAAGGACGAAATGTATCTGTCAGGCGATTTGATTTGTTGCCGAAGCCAGCCTCTCGTAGCGATGTGTTTTTCTGGCAAAAGCAAGAGGAAACGCCCGACACGCGACGGCAATCAAACAAGGTACTGTTCCAGTACACTTGCGCAATCGGCTCTCGGGATTTCGGGAAGACGAGCCTCGGTCGTGTATTTTTTCAAGAGTTCGGCTTCTTCTGGCGCAACCCGCTGATCAGCAAGGATGATCATTGTGAAAAACGCCGTCGCGAACCGTTTTTTGTCTTCATCCATCGCCGCCAAAGTGGCAACAGCCACACTTTGCTCATAATTGGCAATGACATCTTGAGCTACTGGCGTCCAACCCATTTTCAGGAAAATGGTATTCCAGCATACATTCTCTTCGGGATGGACAAGGCCATCGGCCTTAATGAGACATTGCACCAAACAGTGAATGCCTATCTGTTCTTCTTGTGTAAAAACGAGCTTCATATTTTTACGGATTTATATTTCTAAAACAAAGATTTCCATTTTCTACGGTTATCTGTATCGGCAACGATTGCACAATATCGCCCGTAAGCAATTTCATCGTCAAATTATCAACAACATGCTCCTCGATGGCCCTTTTGACCGGCCGTGCCCCGAACTCCGGGACATAACCGATTTCGGCAATCTTGGAAACCACACTTTCATCAATGCTCATATTGATTCCACGTTCAGCCATTTTTTGGGTTAAGTTCGACAACTGCATTCTGGCAATATCGGCGATAACCGGCTTCGTGAGCGGATGGAAAAGCACAATGTCGTTGATTCGGTTGACAAATTCCGGCGATATACGCGCTTTCAGCATACCCACAAGCTGGTTCTTTAAGTTTTCCTCATCTGCCGCAGTGAAACATTGTTGGTTTGTGCGTTCAGAAATCAGATCTGCCGCAAAATTGGACGTCATAATGATAATCGTGTTACGAAAATTAACCACATTCCCCTGTCCGTCTGTCATTCGCCCGTCGTCTAAGACTTGCAGAAGCGTTTCAAAGACTTTGTTATGCCCCTTTTCTATTTCATCCAACAAAACAACGCTATAGGGTTTGCGGCGAACCGCTTCCGTCAGCTGTCCGCCTTGGTCATAGCCGACATATCCTGGCGGGGCGCCAAAAAGACGCGACACGGAATGCTCTTGCTGATATTCGCTCATATCAATCCGCACCATCATATCCCGGCTGTTGAAAAGGTATTCTGCGAGGGCTTTGGCCAATTCCGTCTTCCCCACCCCGGTGGTCCCGAGAAAGAGGAAAGAGGCAATGGGTTTGTTGGCATCCGAAAAGCCCATCCGATTTCGTCTGATAGCCTGACTGACTGCATGTACGGCACCCTCCTGTCCTTTCACCGTGTTGGCAAGCACTTCCTCTAACCTGAGGATTTTCGCAGAATCGTCATCACTCAGTTTCTCTACAGGAATGCCGGTCCAAGAGGTGACCACATGGCGAATCTCATCCTCGTCCAAGGCATATTTGAGGAGCAGCGAATCCTGATCGACATCCGACATCTCCCGGTCCAAGGATGCCTCGATGTCAGCGATTTGCTTCTCCAAGGCAACAGCTTCCGTATAATGTCCGAGCGACTGTTCGATTTCCCGCTGTTTCTCTAAATTTTCCTTCTGGTCACGCAGGCGCTGGACGGCTTCCAGTTGCGTACGCTCATTCTGCCATTTGGCATACATGGTTCGCTCATTCTCTTTCAGATCCGCAATTTCTTGTTCCAACTGCGCCAAATCGTGATGTTGCTCGTCCTGCATAAGCGATGCGCGCTCCATCTCTTTATTGCGTATGGTTCGCGTAATCTCATCTAATTCGTGCGGCACAGAGTGATGCTCCACCCGCATACGGGAGGCGGCTTCGTCGAGCAGATCGATGGCTTTGTCGGGCAGGAACCGGTCCGTGATATAGCGATGGGATAACTGGACAGCCGCCACCACCGCTTCGTCCAGGATTTTTATTCGATGGTGCTTTTCATAACGCGATTTGATACCGCGCATGATCGTTATCGCGGAATCAACATCAGGCTCCTCAATATCCACTTTTTGGAAACGGCGCGCGAAAGCTTTGTCTGATTCTATGTATTTGCGATATTCCTCGTTTGTGGTGGCCCCGATCACTTTGATTTCGCCGCGCGCAAGAGCCGGCTTGAGGATGTTGGCGGCATCCATAGCCCCATGCCCCGCCCCGACAAGCAGGTGCATCTCGTCAATAAACAACACAATATTGGGGTCGGATTTAACATCCGCGATAACATTATTCAATCGTTTCTCAAATTCGCCCTGCATGCTTGCTCCCGCGACGAGTGAGGTGAAATCCAACGCATACAGTTTGAGGGAGCGCATCTCCTCGGGCACGTCCCCTCGCAGGATTCTATGCGCCAGACCCTCCACAATGGCGGTTTTGCCGGTTCCGGGGGCACCGACCAAGAGCGGATTGTTCTTTGATTTGCGAGTCAAAATCTGCAACAACCGGCGAATTTCCTCATCCCTTCCGATAACAGGTTCAATTTTACCCGTTTCCGCCAATTTGTTAAGATTCGCCGCATACGTGCTCAGGTGCTGAAGAGAGCCGCCATTGTCAGACTGCGGATTTTGCGGTTGGCTTTGCGAACCACTGTTGCCGTAGGCATCCAACGCGCTGTTGATTTTCTCAACAGTAATCCCGAAATCGGGCATCATGTCACGGACCGGATTGTCGGTCTCAAAAGAAGCGGCGAAAATGTGTTCCAACGCCACCACCGACGAATTGCGACGTCCGGCAATCTCCACCGCTTTTTCAAACACGCGATTCAACGAGGGGGAAAAGCCGGGGGGCTGCGTCTGCACTTTCGGCAGAGACTTCACCATTGCCCCGAGAGCAGTGCAAAAGGCATTCCTGTCCACTCCCATGTGATTGAGCAAAAAGAACACGAGTTCCTTGTCCAACTGGACAATTGACACCATTATATGGGCAGGCTCAACAGCGGCATTCGACCCTTGGGAAGCCAATGTGTGCGCCTGCTTGATAGCCGATTGCGACAAAGTTGAAAAATTAGCGAAGTTCATCTTACAAACACATTTGCATTAAAATCACAAGCACAATAAACCAAATAACGCATCCAATGTTATCCAACAGACATCCACTCAGACATCCGTCAAAACATCCATCTGACGAAGGTGTCGTCGGAGTACTTCGCCGACGTCTTGAAGAGGTGCTGTTACGAGACGTATTTCCCGAATGTCTGAATTCACCAGTTTCATCATCGTAAACATATCCCCCTGAAGAGGTGTTGTTATGGGACGTATTTCCCGTAGGTCTGAATTCACCGGTTTCATTATCGTAAATATATCCCATAATCTTTTAGCATTAAAGTGAAAGGCCTTCTGTGTCCAGATTCACATCGATGTCCGTAAGCGTAAAGACATCCTCTCCTTCGTCTAAACGGAGTGTGTGCGAACAGACGGGACAGCCTTCATCCTTTTGTATTCTGGCGCCATACCAGCGCAAAACGGTCGGCATATTCGCTGATTGCGGCAACGCGGCCCAGTTCGAGTATTTGTTTTCGCGCCTGTTGGCCCAAATATAGTAGTCATAGACCAGATCCTGCTCAAGCGAGGATATGCCGGAAGCCTTGCCGCGGGAGAGCTCCATAAGGGTCAATTTGACCATAAGATTGCAGATGGGCTCGATGTCGGCTGACAAACCCACTTGGACCGCCGCTTCCGCCTCTTCGGGCGCCATATAGGCAGGGATGCGGCCATCCCGGCGCGCGGCCTCCAGATTGGTGATTTCCTCCTCTGCGGAATTAAAGGCCCCGGACCCCACCATACAGCAATAACAGGGGCCTTCGGGACGATAACGGAAGACATCGCCACCCTCCGCACGCGTGATGGCGCGACCGAAAATGCCGATTTTTCGGTGCCGCACCAATGCTTCGGAAAGGTTGAAGCGACTTTGGTTGTTGTCCGTCGCGCAGATGACGATATCCGCCTTCGTAACCTCTTCGTCCAACAAACCATTCTCGATGTTCTTATTGATATTGACAGGGAAACGATCCACCGTGGCATAAGGGTTTTTGCCGATGACAGCATCATAAATGGCATCTGTTTTCAAGCGGCCCAAATCCTTGGTGGTACACGTGTGGCGGGCAAGATTATGCAGTTCCACCCTGTCAAAATCAAAGAGGGCGAAATTTCCGACACCGGCTTTTGCCAATTCTATGGCGATTTGCGATCCGAAACTGCCCAAACCCACAATCATCACCCGTTTGGATTCCAAGATGTCAAGTTCCAAAATGCCCTTGTTTCTTGAGTACAAGTCCTCCTTTGAAGGTATGTAGTTCAAATCACACGCTTGTATCTCGCCATTCTTCCGCATCTGCAGTTGGCAGTCCCCTTCGTTGACCAACAAAAAGAACAAAAAAGAATCGTCCGAATAACGTGACACCAAATCTGAAGCGTGTTTCGCCACCAAGACTTTCTCTTTTTTCCCAAAAGAGTGCTTGGGTTGCGTCAAGTGGATGTGATAAACAGACTCGTCCTCCCACAAATACGAGAACGCCTCCGCAACCTCTTCCTTGGAACCGCGAAAGGCCTCAATCTCTTCGGAACTCAGATACACTATTGGAAGCGACACGTCTTCCAAAACAATGTTTGCATTCATAGCCTGGACTATTGGGCAAAACCTTCTTTCGTCATGGTGGTCACCACCTCTCCCGGTCCTGAAGAGCCTTCCGGACGTTGTTCAAATTCTCCGGTAGCCGGATTGAAAGTAAGTTCGGTCATTGCCGTTCCTTCACCTTGTTTGCGAACTTCTTCGCCTAATTTTTCTTCATCAGTTGCCATAATTTTAATATTTTAATGTTAACGTTTGTATTAAGCTTGGTGTTTTAAATAATAGTCTATGTGCTTCCCCGTTTTCAGATGGAGTTCATACATTTCCAGCCACAGTCTGCACTTCACATAGATTTTGTATATTGAGACATAGGGATTCCAAGACGCAGAGCCATAGTGACAAATACGCGTCCAGCCTTTTTCACTGGAAAGAGTGTGCATTGAGGAGCTCGGGTCATCGAGCGCATGACCATCCTTCGCGTAAAGCATCTTTGTCACAAAGGCTTTGGGAATATATGTCGGGAATTGTGAAAGTTCAATACGCAAAGTATAGACATTCCCTTTATTGGTACGTGCCGCCATGAGAATATACGGGTGCGCAGTGCCCATATCCATAAAACGATATGCATTCGCAGGTAATTTGGCGCGAAGAACCATTTGCTCGGCCTGATAGCGTTCATTATCCATCATAATTCTATGTTTTTATAATATTCAACGAATGAGTTGTAAATATCCCCGTCAAACCTCCATTCGGGAAGGATCAATTCACATGGAGTCTCCATATTGTTCCAGTCTGTTTTGCAAATCTTGAAAACCGGAGGGACATTGGGGAAACCGGAAGGAAACGAGACCGTCATGGACAGTTCCCTGTTGTACGTACACGTCAAATGGACATGTTTTTGATTATCCAGCATTGGTTTCAGATTGAAAACATACAAATCCGAGTTGAGGAAATCCATTATGGCTTTTAACACCTTATTGTTATTTTTGTCCGACAGCCAATACGCTGAATCATAATGTGGCGTTGCATTCGCTTCAGGCTGGAACGAGTTGCACGAATCCACACCCGAATAATTGGGTTGCGGGGTGTTTGGTAGGCATAACATGTTCCGCAGTTCCGTGTCAATCAGCTCGCGGAATGGGCTGTCTGCCGGCTTAACCATCCAATGCGCTTCCTCATAGTCGGTTCCTTTGCCGTTCACAAAATTGAAAGGGTTCAGCTTCGTCGTGTCAGCTGTTATGTTGCCGATACAAAGCAGAAAACGGTTGCGTTTGCTTTCCACCAGCCCTTTTGCCATGGAGGAAGCGTCGTGTCCGCTTGGATGCGCCAACCCCAATCTGTGGTGAGAATGCCACTCGCCGATATGCTGAAGCCCGTACTTTCTGACCAGCACGTTCCCGACAGACTCCAAATAAGACAAATCTTGATTGAAAAACGTTATTTGGTGGTTGGCGCAAGGTCCCGGCCCGATGGTATATAACACGACCGGAGTGCCGTCATCCGTCCAATAGCCGAACATCTGCCCCCCGGTCTCGATATGAGGGTAGTCGAGAATACACCGCGACACAAAATCCAATTCGCTCTTATAAATGATGGCTTTATCACTCGGGGAAATCGCCAAATCACACTGCGGAATGGATTGTGACGCTTCGGACAAAGCCAATTCCTTCTTTTGGAAATCATCACGACTTTGCCCATGGCACAGCACTGGAAATGAAACTATCTTTTTCATGCGACGGATTCTTCTATGTTTTTTTCCCATAATTTTCAAATTCTCGTATTAAAACTTCTGCGTTAAAGGATTTGAAAAGAAAATGCAAAGATAAAAAATAATCCGAAATCCAAGTCAATTAGGTCAGATTTTTCTTGCAGGGCATACACATCTTCTTTTTTATTTGGGCGAGCCGGCGCGCCGAGCGCCATTCTCCACCAAAGTCCCGAATCCCCCCTCAATAACCCATAAGCCATAACCGATAACCATTGAAAGGCGCGCCGTCGGGCTTTCCGCTCCAATGATTTTGGCCATTCGTCACCACAGGGGCGTATGCGATACGCCCCTACGAGCACAACATGTGCGGGCGTATCGCATACGCCCTCATGCCAAAATCATTTCCACTTCAATCCCTCTCGCACGTCCGTCCGAAACATCACCCCGTTTCGCGGCGCACCACCCAATTCCCTCGCCCGGAATTTTCCCCCGCGCCGCGATCCCCGCAATCCTAACCAGCTTGCGGGTAACGACAATGCCGCCGTTGCCGGCTACCGAGCTTTCAGCCCTAGTCGGGCTGTATTCGCACACGGAACATCCTTGGACAAAGCAAACGGAATGGTGTGCGCCGCCGGACGGGGTTAAGGGGTAAAGGCGGGCGGCGGGGAGAATAGTGCCGTGGCCGGATCTGTTCCGGCCGCCGCCCGTCTTTTCCCTTTTCTTTCCCGAGCGCGTTGCACCATTCCGCGAGACGCGCCAGCGTCAAGCGGAACCTCCTGCCCGCGAGGGCACACAGCTGAGTGAGCGAGCTCTCACTACCGCCAGTGGTCCGCTTCTATAACGCAGGTCGCCTCAGGGTACTTTTTCTCCAAATAGGCGATGGCCGCCTCCAAGGTCGGAGCCTTGACATACTTGGTGATACAAGAACAGTGTGAAAGATAAACTTCACATTCATAGGTGTTCCATTCTTCTTCTTTGAGATTGTTCTTTTCCATTTCTTCAATTTTATTGGTTTGACGCGGCAAAAATAGGAAGAAATGAAATCGGGGCGCGTTTTTCGCTAGTAGCAAAAAAAAGCCGTTCCCGCAAACTGTCAAGGAGGAGTCTTTCATCCAATCTACCTTCTCGCAGGAACGGCTTGTGCGGTAATATCTATTCCTCCTCCCTCTTGAAATACACCCCGTTTTCGGTCAGCCAGTTGCCAATCAGCTCGATGCCGTTTTCGCTGCCGAAGCGTTTCTTCATCTCCTCAAACAAAGCGGCGTTGTTCTCGCAGTTCAACAATCGGCGCACGGCGAGCGTGTCGATGTACAACAGGTCTATCCTTTTGTAAGCGTTGTTGCTGTAGTCTTCCCAAATGCAGGTCATCAAGCCATCGCTGATGTCGACGCACAAGGTTTGGGGCTCCAATGAACACACCTCATAGATCTCCTCCATACGGCTGGGTTCTATGGAAGCGTTCCAGACTTCGGCACCGTACTGCTTGGCCAATTCCTGTTGCCTCTCCATTCGGGCTTTCTCGTCCTCTTGGCTTTTCTGTTCTGCCATTATCTTTTCCTGTTCGATTTCTTCCGGTGTCAGTTCGCACCATTCTCCGTTTTTGAATTTTAAAATTGGCATAAATTTTGATTTTGTGAATAACTGAATTTTATGCGGCAAAAATAGGGAGAAAGAAAATTGGAGTGCGTTTTTTGCGAGTAGCAAATAACGCACCCCGATTCCACTATAGGAGGCATGGAAACCACAGGTCACCTCGCCAGCTCCCGCAGCTTCTCCAGTACCTTCACCATCGCGAAGGTGTCGAGTTCGCAGTAGCGGAGCAGCGACTCGCGGGCCGCCGCCTGCTCGACAGGCGACATGGCAGCGATGAGCGGGTAAATGTCCATCGCCTCGCCACCGTTGTGTACCGAACCCTCCAGGTTGTGATAGTCCAAGTCGGGGTCACTGGGGAAGAGGGCCGGCAACACCGCCTTGATGGAGAACCCGCCACCCATCGCCGGATAGTAGCAGTAGCCTTTCTGAAAGGGTGACAGCAGGTCGATGATATGGTTGCTGATGCTCAACAGGTGCGCACTTAAATCCGGAAAGGTATCCGCCAACTCGCTGAGACGGCCGCATTCAAATTTTTTGTTGTAAGCGGTCACACAGGCGTCCGCAGGGATGGCCCTGCAGAGTTGTTCGGCCAACGCCCGACGCGGGTCGTCAACCCCGTTGCCCAAGAATTCCCTGTGCTCCAACGTGCCGTCGGCGTGTTCGATGTGCAGCGAGTACTGGAACGGAATCTGTTGGTAGGGACGTGTGCCGTCGTATGGCGGGACAACGAGCTGCATCGTCTCAAAGTCCAGATGGTATATCGGATAACTCAACGTGTTCAGGAATTCGTGCAATGCGGCTTTGTCAATATGCTTGGTGCCATGCATCGTGCAGTCCACCTGCATCTTCTGCATAGGCGTAAGATTGATGCCGGATTTGACAATATCGGGAAACGAGACGATACCGTTGTGTACATGTTCTAACTGTTTCTCAAACGAACCTCTGTAAAGATCAAAAACGGTGGGCTCGTTGTCGGGGATACCGCATTGGCGCATACAATAGCTCATAAACCCACAACCGTAGGGCTCGTGGCAGTGCGGTCCGATGGGCACGGCCGGTTCCGCAGGGTTGTCCAGCACCGCTTTGGCTGCCTTGCAGTTGGCGGCCACCTGCGGGTATTCCACCGCCACCGCCTCCGAAATGTCGTTGATACTGAACAGCTGGTGGACACCCAGCGCGCCATTCCGCACATATTGGTTGTTGATGCAGACGAGGTATGTGCCCGTGACGTTGACGCCGCACTGGGTGAGCACCCATTTTTGGAAGGCCACATCCTGCGCATAGACCTCTTTGTCGGCCGAGGTGCTGCTTTTCACCTCGTAGATGGCGTATCCATCATCGGTTTTGCGGAGGATATCCACCGCACAATAGCACCCTCGGTACGAGAAGGCCGCCTCGCAGATATTGTCGGCATCGTCAGCGAGACACTGTTGCGTGCGGGCCAGCATCGCCTTGATGTCGAGGTGGCCGTCATCAGTCAATGTGGTGACATCGGTGTAGGGACCGAACAGCCCTTTGGCGAGTTCGCCCACGCTGGTGCCGGTATCGAATCGTGCCTGCATGGAGGAGTCAACAACTTGTTCTTCCGGCTTATACGCGCCCAACCAAAGGTATTTCGGGCACTTGCGGAAACTGGTGTACTTGGATTTGGAAAGACCGGGCATGACGAATTAAGAATTATGAATTATGAATTATGAATGGCGCGGCAAAGTCACGAAATTTGATGGTAAATGCTCAAATTTTCCTCCTGTCAATGCTGTACCAGCCGAGATCGAAATCCTTTATGTCAAGATCGATGCCGTAGCGTGGGTTACCATAGCTGTCCTTGCCCATGATTTCAATGCTGTAGCACTTGCCGTAGTTTTTCTTAAGTTCTTCGGTATTATAAAACTGGCCAAACAGTTTGCGTATGGAATGACAATCGGTGAAAAATTTATTTGACACAGAACTTTTCTGAAACCATGATTCAAGGTCAAATGGCTTTTTACCGCAGATGTTCTCATAAATTTTCCGCAACTCATCCAAGTATGCTTCCATCTCCTTTTGTGATAAATATGGGGAGACTTTTCTGTCCTTACTTGCACGTTCAATTTGTCGCATAAAGAAGATATACAATGTTCTGGCATAATTAGCACGTTCAAAAGAGAGTTTTTCACGCTTGTTGCCTGGGAGTTCAAGATATATTTTGTCCCCATCCACTATTATGGGGTAAGGTTTGCTCAATTTTTCCTTTTCAATCCTCATTTTCAGCTCTCGTTCCAGCAAATCCGCGGCAAGGAAATTGTCTCCCTTGGTGAACTGGTCGATCCAGTCGGCGAGTTTGGCAAGCCGTTCCTGCTGGTCCTCGCCTCCTGTCCCATCCGTCGAAGAATCATCTGTCGCCGTCTGCAATGAGGTTTTGTCAGCATTTCTCTCATTAATGATGACGGTCAAATTCACCATAAAATCTTTCAGGAAGCCAATGTAAGGGTATTCCTCCTTGTTGTCTTTCAGCTGTTTGAGCAGCTTTTGGACATCGCGGCGCAGTTCGGTCATCCGGATGGCATAGTCGTGGTCGTGGCAGAACGGCTCAGCCACGCCAAACTCATAGTTGTGGAGATAATCGCTCACCTTGTCATAGATAGCCTTGAACTTCTGGCTGAGGTGGGCGAGGTGCTGAAACGAGCAATCAGGCTGGTCGATCAACAACGCCAGCAGGTCAATGTATTCCTCGTCGGTGAGGTCCGCTGTAGCCGGGAACAGCCGTCCGTTCGCGTCGCCTTTCCAGTCGAAGAGGTGGATATCAAAGTGATACAGGTAAATGTAATCATCAAGGTCGATGTTGGTGAAGATATTGTCATCCGGCCATGGTTGCGGTACATTTTCGATGTCATAGCCGATTTCACAAACGCGGTCGCTGAACTCATCGGCACGGTCTTCATCGTCTTTCAGTTCAGGATCGTTGCGGATTTCCTCCTTCAGGGCTTGCACGCGGGCAACGATGTCGTCGGCGAGCGGGATGAAGAATTCGTCCTCATAGCTGGTTTCTGTTTCTACGGTGTAGCAGTGGTAGCATTTGTTCCGTTTCTTGCTTTGCAGGAACTCCGCCGCCTTTTGCTGGCGCCACTCGTGGTATTCGTCGCTTCTTTTTCTGTATTCAGCCAAAATTTCTTCATCGCTGAACTCTTTGTCTTTGGTTATTATTGACATACTTTTAGGGTTTATGATGAAAGTTTTACGCGGCAAAAATAGGAAGAAACGGAATCGGGGTGCTTTTTTTGCGAGTAGCAAATTGCTTATAATAACTCATGCACCACTCTGCCAACCGGATAATAGAGAAGCGTATGCGTCACGTCAATGCCCTCTTCGCGCAGGGCTTGGGCGTATGCCGACAACTGCGGATAATGGCTTTGCGTGTGTTTGGCATAGTCCACTCCCGGGAAGGTCTTGTAGTCCACCAGCACACAATGCTGGCCGTCGCCGTCGGTGTAGAACCACAGCAGGTCCATCTCGCCACGCAGAGTCTGCCCGTTGGCAAGTGTCAGCTGGAAAGGCACCTCCATCTCTACACGGTCGTTTTCTGTTTGCGGAAAATGATGCTGCAACTGTCGGTACAGCCATTCGGCGGACTCCACGATGTCACCGACGCTGCCCGAAAGCTGGGGCGTCAACCCGTAACCCGCAATGATACTCTTCGCCAATTCCTCGTTAACAGCACTTTTGCCGGGACGGAATACTGCGAAGAAATCGTGAATGCAGGAGCCAATAGCGGCATAGTCGCTACCCCATCCGCTTGTGGACATTCTGCTGCCGCTGTCAGCCCACTGCCGATATTTCGTAAACTGCCACTCTTCGAACCGTTCTATTTTGCTGGGCGAGAGATAACGCTTCCCGAAATCAGTGTGCACTTCGGGTTTCACCACCCTGTTCCATTTCAAGGTTGCGGCCACTGACGGGGGTGTAACCGCAGAAGCATCCTCATATACCGAGACGTGTTTTTTGTTATCCCATACATTTTCAGGCGTGGGATTGACAACGCCGACATTTCTCAGCCAATTGAATTCATTGATTTGAGCTGCACTCGGCTTCCCTTCGCTTTCTTTACCACCACGACCAAATGTAACGAGCCGGTCTTTGGCACGGGTCATTCCCACATACATCAGGCGGCGTTCCTCCTGGCCCACCTTCTTTTTGATGTCTTTATACAAGGGCCAATCTTTTATTTTGTTGGCCAGTGACGAATCTGGATTGGATCTTGCACCTTTCAGAACAAACGGGAAATAGTGCAGATAATAATCCTTGTGGAATGGATCACCAAGGTTCGTTTTCTTGTCCACCTCAAACACTTTCATAAACGATTTTTTGATACATTCATTGTCATTCAGCGCATCATTGTTGAGGTCGGTCAAGACAACGGATGACCATTCTAAGCCTTTGGATCTGTGGTAGGTGAGCACTTTCACCGTGTCGGAGTGATTGTCGGGCGACTTGTCGGGTTCGTTGCTATTGAGGAAGAAGATGAAGCCCGTGATGGAGGTGCCCAACCCCAGCTGCAAACAGCGCTGATCGTAGTCGGCAGCCAATTTGCGGAGCGTGGAGAGGTTCTGCCGACGGATGGCACCGTCGCCCCAGCTGTCGGCGAGCGCAGGAATGTCGCACTCGTAAATCAGCCCGTCCACCATTTCGGGAATAGAGAGATGCTTAAATCTGTCAGTCAGTTTCTTCAGTTCCTTGAAAAGCGTATCGTCATCCAACCAAATGTCCTTCTCTTTCAAGATATCATCATTTATTTCTCCATTCTCTTTCTCCAACTGGTCGAGATATTGCAGCCGATCCACCAAGATTTCCTCTGTCTTCATTCCTTTGAGCAACCGCAGCAGGTCGGCGCGGACATGCTTCTGGGCGGGATTTTGCATAAATTGCAGCAGTGTGACTACCAGCTGCACTTCCACACGCTGCATGATGGAGTCTTCCGGCTCCGAAACAGGAACACCGAATTTGCGCAGGGCCTTGACAATCGCCTTGGCATTGGCGTTGGTGCGGCAGAGTATCGCCACATCGTAGGGTCGAATGTCAGAAACATCTTTGTCGAGTTTTTCGTGGTGCACCTTGACGTGTGAATCAAGCAACTCTTTCACCTTGGCGGCCAAAGCCGTTGCGGCAAGCTCCTTGTTACCCTCCTTGCATTCCCAATGGCCAACAGGATCGTATGTAACTTCGGGATGATCCGATGTAAACTGTGGAGTCAATGTGATGAGTTTCGAGTCGATGCCATCCACTTTGAACGGTTCCTCAAAGGTGGCGTTCACCAATTCCACCAACTGTGCACGGGAGCGCCAGCTTTTCACCAGTCGCCGCGAACCAAGCCCACTCGACTCTATGTGCCATTTGTCATCATCGTAGAATGTGAATTTTCCCGACACCTCGCTCACCAGTTCGGTATCGGCGCCGCGGAAGCCATAAATCGACTGTTTGGGGTCGCCTACCCAGTAGGAACGGCCGCCTTCATTGCTGCCGACTAATTCTGAAAGCTCGTTGAAAATCTTGAGCTGTATGGGGTTGGAATCCTGAAACTCATCGACCATCACCAGACGGTAGTGTTCCCTGATGTAATCCTGCACTTCAGGTTCCTCCTTAAGGAGCTTCAGGAACAGTTGCTCCATATCGTTGTAGGAGATGATGTGGTTTTCCCGTTTGTAGGTGTTGAAATCACTGCGCCACACTGCGGCCAGTTCAAAAATGGAGGTGACGAATCGGATTAAAATGTCTTGGTTCGAAACGGATACGGGAATGGCAAGGGCCTTGTCGTGGAAATCATTATACCCGGGACACAGTTGCTCGATTTTTGCAGGTTTAATGGGGTTATTGACAACCTTAAGCGTTGGAACCAAGTTGAAGTCAAAGTCACTCAACGAGGCGGAAATCTCGTCGTTTTGTTCGGTAGCCGATTTGGATGTTTCACTTTGGAGAATCTTTTGGTACTTTTTTAGATAATCCACCAAATCATCCTTCAGTTGTGAATCCAAAGGGGATCCGTTGAAAACGCTCTTGATGGTGTTCACGCTCTCGTTGATGCTCTCTTGCACATTGTTCACTTCGTAGTACTCCATCTTCTCCACCACATCCTTGAGAATCGGCTGCCAAAAGAGGTAGTCGGGACGGTTGTCGTTGGTGATGTCGAAATAGTCGCGGAAATTCCGGAAGTTTTCCAGATGCTGCTTGTATTTCAGCTGGCCGCTGGCATCGCGTTCCTGCACAATGCGAGCCAGCGACTGGTCTCTGTAGAAATCGTCATCGCGTTCGGAAATGGGCTGGATGTCGGCACCGTAATCCAACAGATACCAGAATTTCCTGACAAAGTGGAAGGCCATGGAGTGCACAGTGCCAATGACAGCACCGTCAATTTGGGCGGCGGCCTCAAGGTTGCCTTTTGCCAAAATCTGCTCGCGGGCCTTCTCGCGGAATTCAGCAGCAGCCAACTCGGTGAAAGTAGTCAAAATCACCTGCGAGGGTTTCACTTTATTTTTGGAAAGTTCATCAGCCAACAATGTGGTGAGGGTGTAGGTCTTTCCCGAACCTGCACCGGCATTGATATAGGTTACTTTTTTCATTTCAGTCTGCCTTTTAAAATGGGATGTGATGTTGGGGTCTCATAAGGCTCCTTTTCGTCGAAATCGAAAGATTTTTTTGGGGATTGGACATAAACATATTCCGAATTTTTAGTAACACCAACTAATGTTCTGCCTTTCCCTCTTCCTTCATATTTTTCAACAACATCCAGAGAACAAAGTTTTTTCTCATTCTGTTTGTTGTAATAGTTATCCGTAAAAGGAAGAACATCCATCAGCTCACCCTCCTCAATATGACCTTTTTCAAGTTCTTCCTTCCGAAAAGTGTAGGCGTTTTGAATCTGCTGGAAAAGGTCATTAGAATTGGCTAAGGTCACCTTACAAATCATATTGTTCCAATCGCTGAAGTCGGTGGTGAAGAGTTTCTGTCGAGGCATCATATAATACCCCACGCCCACGACTTTCTTATCAGGATAAGTAGCACGGACGGACTGCCGGTAGAGTTCTAACTGGATGGAGGCATTATCCTCTAACTTTTGGACATATCGTTTGGCGAAGCTCCACTTGAAATCGAAAATGACGTAGTCGCCATTGGAATCGGAGAGCAGAAAGTCTATGCGGGCTTCGAACGCCCCAATGGTGGAAAGTTTCAAGGCCTTGCCGTCTTTTTCCTGAAACACCATCTCGCAACCCTCGGGCTTGAGTTTCAATTCTTCCATAATATCGATGAGTGTCTGCATACTCTTCCTAAGCTGCCAACGGAAGTTATGCAATTGCGTGGCGTTCTCATCCGCGAGCAGAATCAGCCCCTTGGCGTTGACGGCCGCATCCAAATACTTATCATACAGGTTTGTAGCAAGATTTCGCAACGTGTCATACAGAGCCGCCCCTGTTGCCGCCTTCTTGCCGTCTTCGATGATGTGTTGGAAGAAGTGGTGTGCCACCAAACCTGCTGTGATGTAGGGGCTGCTCAACTGCTCGTCGTTCGGAGCGGGAAGTTGGGCCACATACTGCATCACGTAATTGAAGGGCCGTTGGATAAGCATATCAATCGAAGAGTTACTCTCCTTGCGCCCTTTGAAGGCAGACATTCCCACGCCGTTGATTTTGAGGTCGTAATGCATCTGCGATCCAAAGGTATCAATATTTTGGAGATTCGGAGTTCGGGGGATTTTTGGCAGCACGGCATCCGCATCCGCATAATCGAACTTGCCAAAGAGGTGCTTCACCTCGGCTACCAGACTGTGTTCTCCCAGCCGTTTTACACCATCGTATTCACTCTGCACCAGCACCACTTTTTCTTTCACACTGTTAAGCAAGCGGTTGCGTTCCTGACGGCGAATTTTCAGATACTGAGCAAAATCCGGAATCAGCACACCTTTTGAGGCCAAATACTGGCGTTCCGCCGTGCTGAGGAAATCGTAAGGGTCTGTTCCCTGCTCTTCGTCCTGGCAATCGAGCCAGATGAGCGTATCGGCGGGCACGGCCATACCGCGCAGGTCGCCGATAACGTTGAGAGAACCCTTCTCCGATTGCTGCCACGAATAACTCATCGGACGGTAAATACGAAGCACCATCTTCGCGATGTCGCTGTAACAGACGGGATCCGGCAAGGAAACGAGCACCTGCTTGAAAGCGGAAAACATAGAGGAGAGTTGGTGGAACTGCTTCTTGCGCTCGTCTGGCAAGTCATCAAGCCCGAGAAATCCGCGTATCCATTCCTGCATCTTCTCCACATAGTTGTTCAACTCGTTTTGGGGTATTCCGTCGCTGAAGTCCTGACGAACGGGATTGAGGAAAGCCATCTTCTCAGCCCTGACTTTCTTGCTATCCCCAGACTTGGGGTTGCCGTCTTTGTCGTATTCTATGAACTCATACGTCCGGATGGTTTCATCCCATTCGTCGTGGAGATTTCCATCCTCGCGCACCTTCACTTCCCCAAAGCCGCCGTTTTTCAGCAGGATATGGGCTAATTGGAAACGCAGTGCGCTTGGAATAGGACTAAGAGGGAGTTGCAGATAGGAAACGAGGTTGCCAAGGTTGAGCGGACGGGAGAAGATGCTCAGGCTCAGTTTGAAAAGTTGTAGCAACTGCGGATTGCTCTGCGTGAGAGTGGCGTGTACGACAGGTTTGTCCCAAGTGTAGAGTGTGTGGTTGAGCCGTGCGTTGTCACGGTTGACGATGGCACAATTTTGTGGTATATTCTCTAATTGGGTTATCCGTTCGTAAGCATCCAGCAAGTCATCGAACTTCACCACCGAAATCTTGTCGGTCTGCAAATCCACAGACTTGTTCTCGTCCACTGTCAGCACCAATTGAGTCCCCTTTTTTTCCAGTGTCTTGAGGGCATGCTGCACAAGACAGGGGATTTCGCTCCACGGACAGTCAATTTGGATTTCGGCGATGGAGTTTTGGAAGCTGTTGTTATCGAGATGGTCACAGATTCTCCGCCAGAAGTCTGCATTGCCGGGGAAAAAGGCTCCGTTGCGCATCTCTTTTTCAATTTCGGCCAGCACGTGGAGTTTGGTCAACGTCGGGTCGGTGCAGGTGCCGTCCCAGCCGGCCATGATGAGGTTGTCGCACCAAAGCAGCAGTTTGGCGGCCACACCGATGGGGTCGGTTTTCGCGGAGGACTCAAAGCAGGTGCCTTTCAAGGGGGTGTCCATTGCTGTTTGGTAGGCGGCTTCGCGCTCCATATCGGATGCGGGAGCCACGCAGATGCCAGTACGGAGTCCCAGCTGTTGCAGCAGGGTGGCATTCCCCGCGTAAAGGGTGTCGAAACATCCCGGTTGGTCACCAAGGAAGATTTCGCCGTCATAATGAGGACTGTAGATGATTTTCATAAAAGCAAGATTACACTATTATTGGGATGCAAAAATACAAATATTTAAGAAAAAAGCCATACTCAAGAGGGAACAAAATCAGTTCTCAAGCAGTCTCCCCCGAAATGTTTCTAACCAGTGACAATAATTTTCATAAGGCTGAACATTATTAATTATTTTCATAATTTAATCTCACAAGGAACTTCTGATTTTACTTTTTCTCGCCATCGCCTCCTTTCCCTAACCGAAGTCCCATTAAACCAGAACGAGAGAGATGACGCGGCAAAGATAGTCATTTTTCCCATGTGAGAAAAAAATTGCGAGTAGCAGACAGCGGCTAAATCGCGAAAATAACAACAAGCTATTTGTTCCCTGCCAGAACGTCAAAATTAATAAAGTTGGAAACTCAAGCCCTTAATTTTTCCGATTCACACACCGACGTCCATGAATTTTGTGTACCTTTGCCGCCTCTTATTGACGACAATGGACAGAAGCAGAAGCGCATTCCAGAGGCAGTTCCGACAGAACTTCGGGTTCGAGCCGACAGACAGTCAGGCCGAGGCCATGGAGCAACTCGCCGATTTCATCTACGACAAAGGGGAGAATTTCCTCTTCCTGCTGTCGGGGTATGCCGGCACAGGCAAGACCAGCCTCGTGAGCGCCTTGGTGAACACGCTGTCCGACATCGGCGTGCACATCGTGATGCTCGCCCCCACCGGCCGCGCCGCCAAAGTGCTCTCGCAGTATTCGGGCCGCAAGGCATACACCATCCACAAATGGATCTACCGCGTACATAGCAAAGACGGCATCCACAAGTTTGTGCGCCGCGAAAACAAGGACAGCCACACGCTCTTCATCGTCGATGAAGCCTCGATGATTTCGGCACAGGGTTCCCTTAACGACTTGGTGGGCAACAGCTTGTTGGACGACCTGATGGAATTCGCCTTCCTCGGCGACAGCAACCGGATGCTCTTCGTGGGCGATGACGCGCAGCTGCCGCCCGTCCATGCCGACGAAAGCCCCGCCCTCGACGCCGACTACCTCAAATCCGCTTACAACGTCAACGTCTTCGGGGCGCGGCTCACCGATGTGGTGCGGCAGTCGTTGGATTCGGGCATTCTCTACAACGCCACGCGGGTGCGCGACAAAATCAACGGCGGCGACTACTCCCTGCCGATTTTCAGCGGCCACCCTTTCGAGGATTTCCGACGCATACAGGGCGGCGAGATGGAGGAGCTGCTCAACACCCTCTACAACAACCACGACAGCGACGAAATCGTGTTGGTGACCCGCTCCAACAAACGGGCGTTCCAGTTCAACAACGCCGTGCGCAGCCGCGTGCTGTTCCGCGAAAACGTCATTGCCACAGGCGATTACATCATGGCGGTGAAAAACAACTACTACTGGTTGGACGAGCTGTCGGAGGCGGGTTTCTTAGCCAACGGCGACATCATGGAAATCATGTCCATCCAGAAACAAGAGGAACTTTACGGTTTCCATTTCGCGGACGTGACCGTGCGCTTGTGCGACTACCCCGACCACCCGAACGTCGATATCAAAATCATCCTCGAAAGCTTGGACTGTGACGGACCGTCGCTCTCCAACGAAGCCAATCAGAAACTATACTATGCTGTGGCTGAAGATTATATGGAGATCCTGAATCCTCGCGCCCGTTTCATGAAAATCAAGAACGACCCCTATCTGAACGCCGTGCAGGTGAAATTCGCCTACGCGCTGACCTGCCACAAGACACAAGGCGGCCAATGGAAACACGTGCTCATCGACCAAGGCTATCTTCCTGACAAAACCATCGACAAGGAATATCTCCGGTGGATGTACACCGCCGTTACACGCAGCACGGAAAAAGTGTATCTGTTGAACTTCATGGAGGAGATGTTTGATACAAACAGTCATAGGAATTGAAGCCAAGTGAAAATTTAACATGAGACATTCTACAGAAAAAAGGCTGTTGACATTTATTCATAAATAATTTGCCGGTCTTTTTAAGAATATTGTAATTTTGCTGTTTATTATAACATCTTGTCGTTATTGTTCTGAAACAAAAAATAGCATTAAAGTATCACAATAATTTAAATCAAATGAAAAAAGCATTACTACTTTTGCCAATGTTATTGGCGATGTTTTCTCTCTCCGTCAACGCCCAGATTACGGTTTTCAGTGAAGGCTTCGAAGATGGTGTCCTGCCTGCAGGCTGGACCAACATCGATGCGGACAACGACGGAAACACATGGGTTCACAATTCCACCACTTTCGTTGATGGGCATGAAAGTGACGGTGCCTTCGTCTCCTTTTCAAAGCTCAACGGTGCCGCGTTGACCCCTGACAACTGGTTGGTCACGCCAGCCATCCCGTTGGCGGGAAACAGCACGCTGACGTTCTGGCGGATGTCCAGCTTTTCAACACCACAAGAGCACTACGGTATCTTTGTCTCCACCACCTCGGCGACCGACCTCACCTCGTTCACACAGGTGTTTGAGGAGACCCTTCCCTCCTACCATTGGATGGAGAAGACCGTTGATCTGAGTGCCTACGCCGGTCAGACAGTTTATATCGCTTTCCGACACTACAACTGCACCAATTTGTTAGCCTTCATTTTAGACGATATCACGGTGACCACTACCTCAGCCTCTCCGATCATCACCGTTGTGCCTTCGGCACTCCAGTTCTTCAACGTCCAGGAAGGATTCCCCTCTGTTTCCCAGATGGTGACAGTGAACGCCAACAACGTCACGAACGCCATCACCGCCGTAGCGGGCGACCCGTTCGAGGTTTCCCTCGACAACGTCACCTTCAGCAGCTCTGTCACGATGTCGGGCACCGACACGGCTGTGTATGTCCGCTATTACCCCACCTACGAGAGCAATGACACGGCCTACCTTACTCTCTCCGATGGAACGGTGAGCACCACTGTCCTTCTCACCGGCAACAGCATTGCCTGCGACATCACCTTGCCTTACATGCAGAATTTCGATGATGCCCCGCAATTCGGGTTGCCCGGATGCTGGTCCAGAATCAATGCCTACAACGGGTACCCCCGAGCCACTTCCGAATACGGTACCGGGGGCAATGACAAGGTTCTGATGTTCAACTGCGACCATAGCACTTACGAACCTGTTTACGCGGTGATGCCTCTTATGCCCGTAAATCTCTCAGACCTGCAAATCACCTTCTCCACGTTCCGCGAAGGCCAATGGTCCGGCACCTTCAGTGTCGGTTACGTGAGTGACATCACCGACACGAGTAGTTTCGTGCCGGTATGGTCTATCACTGGCCCGCAAATCGGCGACAACAATCCCCATTCCTATATGGTCAGCTTCGCGGATGTAGAATCTGACCCCAACATCCCGTTCCACATCACTTTCAAATACCAGCCCAACAACAATTACGGCAGCATCTGGTACTGGTTTGTCGATGACATCACGGTGGATGAGATCTCCACCTGCGCACCGCCCTCCAACCTCGAGACCACTGCGGTGACCAGCTCAAGTGCCACGCTCAACTGGAGCGGCAATTCAGACAGTTACAACCTGTACTACAAAGCCGCCGCCGACACGGGGTGGACGCAAGTCCAAAACGTGGTTGTAGATGAAAACGGCTACCTGTTGGAGAACCTGCTTTCAAACACGACCTACACCTGGTTCGTGGCGGCGATTTGCGACGACGGCACCACCAGCAACAGTATGGAGAACACATCCTTCACCACGGATTGCGGGAACTATCTCACGCCGTTCCTGCAAGAATTTGACGCTTCTTCCTCCTTCCCGAATTGCTGGCATCGCTACACCGGTCTGGCAAGCGAGATCTTTACCGGCACCGCACTCACCCCGACCACCTCTAACTATAGTGGCTGGCGTCTCGACAACACGCATGTCTTCGGTGCCCGACACGCATCGCTGAACATCTACGGAACAGGCACCAAATACTGGTTAGTGACCCCGCCAATCGACCTGAGCGCACTGGCCTCCCCCACCCTGACCTTCGACCTGGCTCTCACCAAATACAACACCACCAACCCTATCGACAACCCGAACGCACAGGGAGATGACAAGTTCATGGTCATCGTCTCCACCGACCACGGCATCACCTGGAGCGCCGCCAACGCCACGGTGTGGAGCAACGACGGCAACGGCGACTATGTTTTCAACCAGATTCCTGCCGCCGGTCAGGAGATCACCATCCCGCTGACCAACTATGCCGGACAGACGGTGATGATTGCATTTTACGGCGAATCGACCGTGACTGGCAATGGTGACAACGACCTGCACATCGACAATGTGATGGTGGACAACGCCTCCGCTTGTGCAAGACCCAACAATCTGACTGTCACAACGGTCACGGACAATTCCGTCACGCTAACTTGGACGGAGAGCGGCACCGCCACCGCTTGGAACATCGAATACGGTCCGGTCGGTTTCACGCCGGGGACTGGCGACGGCACTGTCGTGGCGGCCACATCCAACCCGTTCACCGTCACTAACCTGTCGGGAATCCCCTACCACTTCTATGTGCAGTCCAACTGCGGCGATGCGCAAAGCTTCTGGACAGGTCCCGTCGCCGCCACTCCAGGCACATACAACATGGGAATAACCGGTTCCGACACGCTGACCACCTGCTCAACGATTATCTACGACAACGGTGGCGCTAACGGCGATTACAGCGACAACTGCGACTTCACGTTAGTTCTCTTCCCCGAAAACGAAGGCGAGCTGATGACCGTTTCCGGCACGTATGTCACGGAAAACAACTGGGACTACCTCCGTATCTACGACAGTGTGGGCACCAGCGGCACCCTGCTCGGCGAATACTGCGGCAACGGCTCGGTTCCCACGTTGGTATCCTCCTCCGGCCCGCTGACCGTCAAGTTCACCTCCGATGTCAGCTCGCATAGAAGCGGCTTCGTCCTGACCACGAACTGCGCCGCCTGTATGCCTCCCACCAACCTGACCCTTTCCAATGTCGGCTCCGAAACCGCCGTCTTGACCTGGGCGGGGTCTGCTGACACCTATCTGGTGGAGTACAAAGCCTATGACGATACCGAATGGATAACAGAAAACCTCTCCGACACCACCTACAACCTCGCTAATCTCGCAGCCAACACCACCTACACGGTTAACCTATATAGTGCATGTGACAACGAAGGCTACTCCCCTGCCGCCAGCATATCTTTCACCACTACAATGAACACCACGAGCCTCCCGTACAGCACAGACTTCAGCAGCGACAATGACCAATGGCTGTTCAACAACGGCAGCTGCAATAACTTCTGGAAAATCGGATCTGTGAACGACAGCACAACTGCCCTGTTCGTCACCGACAACAACAGTATTCCCAAATACAATGTGAGCAGTTTCTCTGCTGTTTCCGCCGAAAAGATCTTCACCATCGGAGAAGCCACTGACCTGCTCATCAGTTTCGACGTGAACGTGGGTGGCGAAAGTACCTTCGACTACCTGAAGGTGTTTTTCGCCCCTGCCGACTCGCTCTATCCAGCAATCAACACCAACATATACTACGCCGCCAACAACTATTCGAATTTCGCGTTGAACTTCTCCGACTATATACAATACGGCGGATCCATTTCTTTCCCGTATATTTTCAACCTCACCGACGGCAATATCGTGCATGTGTCCGCCACCATGCCCAATCCGAACACGAATCCGACTGCCGCCTCCACAGCCAAATTAGTCTTCCTGTGGAAGAATGACCAAAGCCAAGGCACACAACCTGCCGCCATCATCTACAATGTTTCCATTCAAGAACTTTCTTGTCCGAAGCCTACGAACCTCGCCGCCACGAACCTCACCACCAACAGCGCTGAGATCAACTGGATGCCGGGCGGCGAAGAGACAGACTGGATTTTAGAGTACAAAGAATCTGCCGACACTGTTTGGACAACCACGAACGTCAGCGGCTCCGCCTCCTACCTCCTCAACGGGCTGGTGGCCGGTGCCACCTACCAGGTGCGTGTGCAGGCAATCTGTGGCTCCGACAACCAATCTTTGTGGGCATCAACCCTTTTCAACGTTCCTTGCGATGCGTTCACGACCTTCCCCTACACCGAAGACTTTGAGCACAACGGTGCTTTGCCCGAATGCTGGTCTCAGGAATATGTGATTGATATGATTAACTGGACAGTTGAGAACGGCACACAAAGCAGTACCGGCATCGAAAATGCGCACAGCGGGAACTACAATGCCTACTTCTATTCGGAAAACTACAATGGAAGCGTCACCCGCCTGGTGTCACCCATTTTCGACCTCTCTGGCATAACAAATCCTTACCTCTCCTATTGGTACGCACAAAAGCCCTGGGGTAACAGCCAAGACCACCTGAGCGTATTTTATCGCACATCCTCTACCTCAGAGTGGCAGATGTTAGTCATATATGCTTCCGCCGCGAACGAATGGACGATGGATTCCATCGCGCTACCCAACCCAACAGCCACTTACCAAATTGCCTTCACTGGTGATGCCGCCGAAGGATACGGCATTGTGCTGGATGACATCACCATCGCAGCAGCTGGTACCAACACAGAACCTTGTGATGCCCCGGCATACATGTCGTTTGCGGAAGAGGGCATCACGCAAACCTCGGCAGTCGCCTCCTGGCCACTCGACAATTCCGTGCCGTCATGGACTTTGCAGTACAAGGCCGCCGAAGACGTCAACTGGACAGAAGTCACGTCCAACCACCCTTGGTACACCATAAACGGTCTGACTCCTAACACCACTTATCAAGCTCGTGTGAGGGCTAACTGTAGTGACGGCGGCATGAGCGAATGGACAGCAATTGTCACCTTCACCACCCTGTCCAATGACACTCCCGTGCCTTGCGAGGCTCCCACCGGACTCACCGCCACCAATGTGGAAAACCACGCCATCTCCATTGCTTGGGATGCCAATGCGGATGTGAACAACTGGAATATCCGGTACCGTGTGGCCAACGGCGACTGGAGCACTCAGACATCCAGCACCAACAGCTATACTATCACCGATCTCGAGGGTTTGACCACTTACTTAATCCAAGTGCAGGCCAACTGCGGCGACAACGGTCTCAGCGAATGGTCCAACTCCATTACAGCACAGACCACCAATGTGGGCATCGAGAGCCAGCTCGCCAGCAACGTAACCCTCTACCCGAACCCCGCGAACGACGTTGTCAATGTACAATGTACAATGAACAATGTACAATTGGAGGATATCGAGGTAATTGATGTGTACGGAAAGGTTGTCCGCACCGTTGTAGAGACGTTGCGCGCAACGTCTCTACCGACCTGCATCAACGTCAGCGGTCTCGCCAACGGAATGTACTTCGTGCGCGTGACCACGAACGAGGGCACGGTGACCAAATCATTTGTCAAGAAATGATAACTGACATTTGATAATTGATAATCAAGGGGGATCCGGAAGGGTTCCCCTTTTTTCGATTTGCAGCTTACAATTTTGTAAATCATAAATCGATGACGACATCTAAAAATAATGTATATTTGCAGCCTAATTACGTTCAAACAAACCAAAAAATCATCAATATGAAAAGATTTCTGCTCCTCATTGCTGCACTCATAGTGGTTTCTGCAGCTATAGCCCAAAATACGGATTGCGACATCACGCTGCCGTTCACCGACAGCTTCGAAAACGATTCGGTGCTGAGTCCTTGCTGGACAGTGATTCTCGCCGACGCAACCGATTCTCTCCCACAATACGGGATTACCGGCGAAGATGCATCCGACAGTGCCCATTCACTGATGCTGCTCTCCATCTACAGTTCCAATTACGACCTCTACCTGATTACGCCCGAACTGCCGGTGTCTGGAACGAAAACAGTCTCCTTCGACCATCGGGGCTACTGGTACACGGAAAGTTTCATGGTAGGCTACTCCACCACCACTAACGACACCTCCGATTTCATCTGGATGGAGACCGTACAGTCGCCGGCGGTGGACAATCCGTGGAACCACTACCAAAACCTGACCATTCCCGGAGATGCGAAACACATCGCCATCCACCATTCCGACGGAATCGCCCTATTCCTTGACAATTTCATGGTGGATGCGACCTCGCCCTGCACAGCACCAGCAAACTTGACCACAAGCAACGTCACGTCAACTTCAGCAGACCTCTCCTGGTACCAAACCTCGGACAATTTGGACATCACCCTCTATTACGTGACGGCGGATGACAGCATCGCCAACATCGTGGAAAACGTATCGCTGACCGACGGGGTTTACACGCTCTACTCCTTGACTGAAAACACCGCATACTCATGGATGCTGAGTGTCATCTGTGATGGGGACACGCTCTTCACCGATATTGCGGACTTCACTACGCCATGCGGAGAAATCGAAACGCTACCCTTTTTCCAGGACTTCAACGACGCGGCAATCACCGGGCTTCCGGAATGCTGGTTCCAACTTCAACCCTACAATGGGTATCCCAAGGTAACCGATTCGCACGCACACAGCGGCAATGCACTGGAATTCAGAGGCAATTACCTCACCAGCACCCCCTCTTTTGCCATTTTGCCCCAATTCACGACAGACCTCTCCGAATTGCAAGTCTCCTTTTGGAGCCGCAGGGGAAGTTCCAGTTCCGGCACACTCGCGGTGGGTTATATGACAGATCCCTCCAATCCAGGTTCTTTCGTGACATTGTCCTCCTATCCTGCTTTACAAATTGATGACAATGAGTACCATTCCTATACCGTGCTCTTCTCCGACGTGAACACCGTCCCCGACATGCCGTACCACATTGCATTCCAATACGAAACCACCTCCAGCTGGTCCTGGTATGTGGATGACATTACCGTGGAGCTGATTCCCGATTGTAGTGCGCCACAAGCTTTGGTCGTAACGGACGTGACACCCAATAGTGCCATTCTCAGCTGGACAGGGAATACAGAACTCTATACCCTATATTATAAAACCGACGATGACACCACGTGGATAGCCGTAAGCGATATCACCTTAGACACGAACGGTTACGCACTTGAAGACCTGAATGCCGGCACCACCTACCAGTGGTATGTAGCCGCCGTTTGCGATGACAGCACACAAACAGCCAGCGCGACAATTTCTTCATTCACAACCAGTTGCTATACCCAAATCTCCCCATACTCCATGGATTTCGATGCCGGTGTCTCCCTTCCCGAATGTTGGAAACGTTATGCCGGTTCCGCCAACAATGTTTTTGCAGGGACACCGCCCATAAGCACATCCGCAGGATGGACATTCACCAACACCAACGTGTTCGGCCAAAATCATGCCACCCTCAACATCTACGGCACTTCACGATACTTCTGGCTGGTGTCTCCCTCCATTGATTTGAGCAACCTCTCCGTTCCCAATCTCTCCTTCTATCTCGCGCTGACGGACAACAACAATGCCTCACCGATAGAAAACCTCAACGGCCAAGCGGACGACAAGTTCATGGTCATCATATCCACCGATGACGGCGCCACCTGGAGTGCCGCCAATGCTACCGTATGGAGCAATGACGGTAGCGGTGACCATTCATTCAACCAGATTTCCTCTATCGGCGAAGTCATCAACATCCCCTTGACGGAGTACGCTGGCGAGACCATCCGTGTCGCTTTCTATGGCGAATCCAGCGTCAGTAACGGGAGCAACGACCTTCACATTGACAACGTGACATTGGACGAGATTCCTTCCTGCGAGACGCCCTCACAAGTGACAGTGACGAACGTCACCGACACCACGGCAGACATTTCCTGGACAGAAAACGGCGATTCAGACACGTGGTTAGTGGAGTATTTCCCTGAGAACGACATCTATGGCACTCCCACCGGATCCGTCATCGTGACAGGCACTCCGTCCGTCACGCTCCAGAACCTGCAGCCGAATGCCTACCACCAGCTTACAGTGAGAGCCATCTGCAATGACGGTTCTTACTCCAGCGCAGCGTTTGGCGGCTTCAGGACAACCCTTCCGCCTGTCCCCCTGCCCTACACCACGAACTTCAGCACAGGCACAGAGCATGAATGGCAGCTGAACGACCGCTTTTGCACCAACTGGTGGGCTTTCGGCACCGTGAACAACACCGGCGCCCTGTTCGTCACCAACAACAGTATCGATCCCACACCCGCTTACGGTGTCACGTCCTCAGCGATAATTTCCGCCGTAAAAACCCTTATTGTGGGTACTGCCAGCGATATCAAAATCAGTTTCGATGTGATGATCGGAGGGGAAAGCCATTTCGATTTCCTGAAACTCTTCCTTGCCCCTGATTCCTTAGAATATCCAGCTGCAACCACCACTTTCAATGTAAATTACGCTTCCGCGAGCTATACCTCACACGCTTTTTCTTTCGCCGACTATCTGAGTTTTTCTTCAGTGCAGAACTATCCTTACAAATTCAATCTGACTGGCGGAAACACAGTACACATCGACGCCATAATGCCCAACCCATATCATGTAAATGCCACAGCTTTCAGTGTTGCCAAGCTGGTATTCCTATGGCGTAATGATTCCAATGGCGGCACACAACCCGGCGCCGTCATCTCCAACCTCTCCGTCACCCCCGTGACCTGCCAGCGTCCCATCAATCTGGCGGTCAACAACATCACCTCTGTTTCCGCTGACATAGCGTGGACTCCCGCCGGAACTGAAAATGTCTGGAATTTGGAGTACAAAATGACGACCGATTCCGCATGGACAATCCTGCCCGTCACCACCACCACCTTCACCTTGACCGGATTGATGCCGGACACCGCATACCAAGTCCGCGTGCAAGCCGACTGCGGCAGCGGAGATGTTTCCACATACGCCTTCCAAACGTTTACGACCCTGTCCGATGAAACGCCCGACCCGTGCGACGTTCCCACCGGTCTGCGCGTGGTGACCCTCAGTTCTGGAGAACAGACAAACAATGTGGTTTGGGACAACGACGAAGACGTGATGCATTGGGAGCTCCAATACGCGAAAGAGGGTGAAGATTGGACAACCGAAACCGTCAACGACCATTTTTACCAACTCATTGATATTGTTTACAATACGAACTACGCCATCCGCGTAAGAGCCGTGTGCGGCAACGGGGAGGTCAGCGATTGGACGGAACCGGTAACGATGATGGTGCCCTGCGGCATCGAAGACCACCTGTACAGCCGCATCACCCTCTACCCTAACCCGGCTAACGATTACGTCAATGTACAATGTACGATGAATAATGTACAGTTGGAGGAAATTGAGGTTTTGGATGTTTATGGTAAGGTTGTCCGCACCGTCGTAGGGGCGAATAATTATTCGCCCCTACAGACCTGCATAAACGTCAGCGGTCTCGCCACCGGCATGTATTTCGTGCGCGTGACCACGGATGAGGGAACGGTGACGAAGACGTTCGTGAAGAGGTAGGAGATTCCGTCTGGCCAGAAAATGACGCTGCAACCCGCAAGTGCGTCTGGCCAAACGGAATGGAACGACAATGTCCGATTCCACTTGCCTGACTTGTAGAGACGTTTCATGAAACGTCTCTACAGAAGCGACAAGCCAAAGGCCGTTGCCGGTGATGGTGACGGCCTTTGGTGTTAGTCAATGTCAGCGTCCCAGTAAAAAAGACGACGTATGCAATACAAAAAAAATTGTACTTTTGCACCGATGAGATGTTTCGAGAGAAAGATAACAAAAACAAATGAGTATGAGACGAGCGATTACCCTGATTATCACGATGGTGCTGTGTGCAACCGCAGCACTCGCGCAGACACCCGACAAATTCAACTACCAGACGGTGGTTCGCAATGCCAGCAACGCCATGGTCGCCAATGCTTTGGTGGGTGTGCGCGTGAGCATCCTGCAAGGGGACGAGGACGGCATAGCCGTGTATGTGGAGACGCACACGGGCACCACTAACGCCAACGGTCTGCTGACTTTAGAGATTGGCGGCGGGAAAGTCCAACAGGGTACTATCGGGGAGATTGACTGGTCGAACGGCCCCTATTTCTTGAGAACCGAGACTGACCCCAACGGCGGCGACAACTACAGCATAACGAATACCCAGCAGGTGCATAGTGTGCCGTATGCGCTCTTTGCAAAGGCGGCTGCCAACAGCTTCAGCGGAGACTACGATGACCTGAAGAACAAGCCCGTAATTCCTCAGAACATCGGGGATTTGACGAATGACGCGGGGTACCTCACCGTGAACGACCTTCCGAATCCATCCAAAGGTGGCGAAAGTAATGCCAATGATGCGGGAGTTGTCCAAACGGACTCTTGCGGCGAGATAGACCTGTGCGAGTTAGTGAACCGGTTTGCGCGGCTACAGGCATTCCTACTGCCAACCGTCACCACCGGTGCGGTAAGCGACATCACAGAAACCACGGCCACCGGCGGCGGTTCCGTTTCCTCTAACGGCTACAGCGAAGTCACTGCACGCGGCGTATGCTGGAGCACGAATCCGAATCCGACAGTGAATGGCAGCCACACGAGCGACGGCAACGGTTTAGGCACGTTCACGAGCAGCATAAACGACTTGGAATCGGGTACAAGCTACTATGTTAGAGCGTATGCCACCAACAGCGCGGGAACGTCCTACGGCGAGGAGGTCTCGTTCACTACGGAGGAGCAGCCACAGGACACCTGCACCACCATCGCCATTCCATACATCGAGACTTTCGAGAGCTTCACCACCTCCACCACCGCATCCACAGGTGTGGAACCCGACTGTTGGAAACTGGTACAGGAAGATGTGACCATTACAGCGGCAAACCGTCCGCAGCTGTACTACAGGAGCAGTTTCGCACATAGCGGGAACTACAGCCTGAAGATGCACAACCGCTGTGTGTATGCAATGCCGGCACTGCCGGAAGAGGTGGCGGTAAACCAGCTGCGATTGGAAATGTACCTGCGACAAGCCTACGCCGCCTACCAGTTGGAGGTGGGTGTATGGGATGACCTGACGGAGACGTTCGAGCTAGTGCTGCTGATCAACAACAGCACCACAAACGTGGAACATGTGGAATGTGACTTTTCCAATTATAACGGCAACGGCCACCGCATTGCCTTCCGCAATGTGTTGGACAGCGGCAGCTTCACCTACAGCTACAACTACATTGATGACATTGTGCTGGACTTTGCCAATCCTGTCGGCGAGGACACTCTGACACCGCAGGGCACGGCGCCCGCCGCTATTGACGGCAGTGCGAACCCCTGTCCGAATGCGGCCACCGTAACCGACTATGAAGGGAATGTATATAACACCGTACAGATTGGCAGCCAGTGTTGGATGCGGGAGAACCTGCGGAGCACAAAGTTCGCGGACGGTACCCCCATCCCGACCGGCACTGACACCACAAGCCTTACCGATTCTTACTATTATGACAACAGCGACTCCGACATCCCATTGGCAAGACGGGGTCACCTGTACAACTGGCCCGCAGCGATGCACGGCGCGGCTTCTTCCTCCGCCTCTCCGAGCGGGGTGCAAGGAATCTGCCCCACCGGCTGGCATCTGCCAAGTGACGCGGAGCTCACACAGCTGACAGACTACGTAAGCAGTGTGTCCGACTACCAGTGTGGCGGCAACAGCAGTAACATCGCGAAAGCATTGGCCGCCACGTATGGATGGAACACCTCCACGAACAACTATGCTGTGGGAAACACCTCAAGCGCGAACAATGCCACAGGTTTTTCCGCCGTCCCGACAGGCTATTTCCACGGTTCGTTCAGCTATGTGGGCAACTACGCCTTCTTCTGGACTTCAACAGAAAACGAGTCCAACAACCGCAACGCATACACCCGCCTAATGAGCCACCAAGCCGCAGTAGTAGGCCGGAACGCCAGCGGCAAGGACTACGGGCGACCTGTCCGCTGTCTCATGGACACCATCCTCCCCGGAGGAAACACCCCGACACCGCAAGACACTATTCCCCAATACATACAGAGCTACTACAAAAACGCAAAGAACAAGAAAGGTTATGCGTTACGTGTCGCAATGCACAACATCATCAGAAATTACACGTCAGTGTCCTACAACGGTTTATGGAACGCTTTCCAAACCACCGACAAACGACCTGACAACAACAAAGTGTGGGACATCTATTCCGACCGACCCGGCTCCACTGCCGCCTATTATTTTACATTTGGCAGCGACCAGTGTGGCAGCTATTCCGGCGAGGGCGACTGCTACAACCGCGAGCACACAGTGCCCAAGAGCTGGTTCGGCGGCAGTTCAGCACCCATGTACACCGACCTTTTCCACCTTTACCCCACCGACGGATTCGTCAACTCCAAACGAAGTAATCTGCCCATCGGCAAAGTGACCAATGCCACGTGGACCAGCACCAACGGCAGCAAGGTGGGCACGTCCAACATCTCCGGCTACTCAGGTCAGGTGTTTGAGCCCATCGACAGCTTCAAAGGCGACTTCGCACGCATCTACTTCTACATGGCGGTATGCTACATGGATGAGAATCTTGGTGTGGAAACCCAGTCTAATTTCTCCGGCGGCAACCTCAAACCATGGGCGAAACAGCTGCTCCTCCAATGGGCCGCCTTGGATCCCGTGAGCCAAAAGGAAATCGACCGCAACAATGCCGTCTATCAATTACAAAACAACCGCAATCCGTTTGTTGACTATCCTGAATTAGCGGAAATGATTTTCGGCAACGACACCAATACCGTCTTCAACCCCGCACTCCATCCTTCTGCGGCAAAGACGAATAGGGTTCCGTCCCAAGCCCCGTCACAACAAATGCAAAAAACACAACCTACTCGCAAACACTCAGGCTCTAACGCAGTTGGACGGAAAAAGCGGGTGGAAGGCGTGCAAACCGATGAAGAGATGAGGAGATGATGTGACGAGGCATCGTAAAAAAATGTGCCTTTGCATCCTATTGCATTTAAACGAATCCAAAAATCACCTATATAAAAAAAAATCACCAAAATCGAATTGCAATGAAAAAGACATTTCTGTTTTTGACATTATTCCTGACAATGCTGACTTTCGGTGTCAGGGCGCAAGTGCCGGTATTCACCGAAGGCTTTGAAGGAACATCCCTGCCTACGGGATGGACAATCATTGACGCGGACCAGGACGGTAATAACTGGGAGCACATTTCCGTGCAAGGAGACCTTTCGTCCGGACATACGGGCTCAGGCGCATACGCCTCGTATTCGTACGAAAACTCCACTTACGAGGCTCTCACCCCAAACAATTGGCTGGTAACACCGGCCATTGAACTGTCGGGAACAAGTTCGCTAACTTACTGGTTCATAGTGGCCCAGGCCTATCCAGCTGACCACTATGGAGTCTATGTTTCCACCACTTCGGCCACCGACACATCGGCTTTCACTCTTCTTTTCGAGGAAACGCCAACAGCAGCCCACGGCACCTGGACCATGCGCACGGTGGATCTGACCAGTTACGCCGGCAACACGGTCTATATCGCGTTCCGCCATTTCAACTGCACGGACCAATTCGTGCTTGTATTGGACGACATCACGGTCTATTCCACCTCCTCTGAATCCGTCTTAATGGTCACTCCCGAGGAACTTTCCTTCGGCAGTGTGGAACTCAACACCACTTCTTCTGCGCAAACCGTACATGTTGTAGCCAACAACATTCCAGGAACTGTATCTGCCAGTGTTGCGGCGCCATTTGAGATTTCCGCGGACAACACCACTTTCGGAAGTAACGCCACCCTGCCTGTCGGCGGCGGCGATCTGTATGTGCGTTTCGTTCCTACTGCTACGGGCAGCTATCAGGACACCATCACCATCACCGCCGGAACTTTCAGCCAGACGGTTGCGGTAAGCGGCTACTGCTTTGACTGCAGTATTTCCACTCTGCCGTTGTTTGAAAGTTTCGAGAGCGTGGAGGGCCTTTCCTGCTGGTTGGCCGGCAACGCCAGCTCTTCAAACCCGAACAGCATTGTCATCACCACCCAGTTCGCCTCCGATGGTACTCATTCCCTGCGCTTCTCCTCTTATAGCCAGACAACAAACTATAATCAATACGTGATTACGCCGGAACTGCCCGTCACCGACTCCAAAATTGTAAGCTTTGCCTACAGAAACTTTGACACCTTGGTTGAGAATTTCAGAGTCGGCTACTCCACCACCACACCCTCCATCAGCGCTTTCACATGGAAGCCCGCTGTATCCAACAACAGCACCGACTGGAACCAATACCTCGCCGCTGACATACCCGGTGACGCGAAATACATTGCCATCAACTATTTTTCCGATTGGGCTCATTACCTCTTCATTGACAATTTCATGGTTCAGGAAGGCTCCGACTGC
>JAEEKL010000165.1 GCA_016282395.1 Bacteroidales bacterium | reverse complement strand
GGATCGAACTCTCCATAATAATTAATGTCTTTTATTTTTTGTCTGTCCTGGCCTCATCGCTTGCGAATCTCAAATTCCTCTTCTTGAGTATTTGCTACATTCTTCCATTCTTTCAATGAACATTCCCCTGTTGACAACCCCTCTCTCGTGCCGTCCCGTATCGTTGTCGTTTGGGATTGCAAAAATAGATTTTTTCCATTATATACAACACACCCAACAAACTTTTTTTTATTTTTTCTGCATTTTCTTTGTAATATATTGATTACCAACAAAATAAAATTGTATTTTTCCTATTTTTTGACGCTTTTTTTGCCTAAAAAAACCGTTTTTTTTGCGTTTTTCAGCATCCCTGCTCGGAAAATTTCGCAGATTTTTGACATTTTGACGTAAAAACCGAATTTTCAGTTAGAGGAGAAACACCCTTTTTAGGGCAAAAACAACATATCACACATTATATCAATTATTTACAATTTAAACAGAATGATAACATGTTGAAGTTTAGTTAATTAGATATTAACAAGAAATTACATTAATATTATATATACAATAATATATTTTTATTTTCTGTGAGTCAAATATGGTCATTTGGGGAGACTTATCGTTGCATGCTTGCGTTAGGGATGGAAGCGTAAATGTTTTTTGGCATGAGGGCGTATGCGATACGCCCGTACGGTAATGGATGCCAAAAAACATTGCAGCGGACAGCCCGACGGCGCGCCTTTTAATGGTTATCGGTTATTGGTTATTGGTTATTGACAGAGAGCGTTCGGAACGATGGTGAAGGATGGTGCTGCCGGCGCGCCGGAACGCCCAAATACAAAAGAGAAAGCAGCTGTTGGATATTATTTACAGTTGTTGGAAAATATTTTTTCAAAAGAGGGTTGTTGAAAAGAAAAAAAGTGTATTTTTGCACCCCAAAAAATTAAGGACAAAAAACTGTAATAATATGAAAAGAACGTATCAACCTTCAAACACGAGACGCCGCCACAAACACGGTTTCAGAGAGAGAATGTCCACTGCGAACGGCCGCAGAGTGTTGGCAGCACGCAGAGCAAAAGGCAGAAAGAAACTCACCGTTTCTGACGAAAGTCTTGGCAGAAAATAATCCAATCAGGTTGGATTATTTTGCAAAAAGAAGGCATTGGTCTTCTTTTTTTTGTATCTTCGCCATTTTTTTGATGAGCGAAAAAACAACGGAAGAATGAGAAAGATAATCACCAGTGTGCTGATTCTGCTGACCTGCCTCACCGTGTGGGGGCAAAACGGAGGCACTTCGATAGACGGGATTGTTGCGGTAATCGGCAAATCAATTATCATGCGATCTGACCTTGAAAAGCACTTCATTGACTACAAAGCGCAGTTCAAGACTATCGAGGATCCCGACGAAGTGTATTGCAGCATACTGGAGAACTTGGTTTTCAACAAGCTGATGGTCAACCAGGCGGAATTGGACAGTATTGAGATTTCCGACGAAGAGGTAGATTACCGGCTGAACACCCGCATCCAGTATTTCTTGCAGCAAACCGGCGGCGATGTCAAATACATCGAGAATTACTTCCACAAGTCGATGTCGGAAATCAAGAAAGACATGCGAGAGATGATGTACGAGCAGGCACTCATCGAGCAAGTGCAGTCGAACATCACGAGCAGCATCACCGTGACACCCTCGGAAGTCAACCAGTTTGCCGCCAAAATCGGTCCTGACAGCATGCCGATGGTGGAAACATCCTATCAATTCGGGGAAATCGTAAAGATTCCACCGGTGAGTGACGAGGAGGTCGCAGAGGTGAAGGAAAGGCTGAACAGCTACCGGGAGCGTGTCCTTCGAGGTGAGAAATTCGGTGCATTGGCGCGTCTCTATTCCGACGACCCCGGCAGCGCATCCAAGGGCGGCGACTTAGGATTTGTGGAGCGCGGCACCCTCTATCCGGAATTTGAGGCAGTTGCCTTCAACCTGAAATCAGGGGAAATCTCCCAAGTGGTGAAGACACAGGCCGGTTACCACATCATCCAGATGATCGAACGCAGAGGCGAATCCATCCGCGTGGCCCACATCCTGATACAACCGAAACCCTCAACGGATGAGCAAGTCAGAGCCATCACCTATCTTGACAGCGTGCGCAACATCATTATCAGTGAGAAACTTACTTTAGAGGAAGCTGCAAAACGGTTCTCCGAAGGGGAGACGAAAATGAACGGCGGCATGGTGGTCAACCCCTACAACAGTTCCCTGACTTTCGACCGCCAGACTTTGGATGACGCGACATTCACCACCATCAACAAGCTGATCCCCGGAGAATACTCGGAATGCGTCCCCTTCGTCAACGACGACGGCGTAATGGCCTACCGTCTGATTTACCTCAAAGAGAAGGTGTCACAACACAAAGCCAACTTAGTGGAAGACTATGACATGATCAAGAACGCCGCCTTGGAACAAAAAAAATACGAGGCAATGGAAAAATGGGTGGCGGAGAAAGTGAAAGTGACGAATATGAAGATTTCCGAACAATATCGGTATTGTCCGTTCGTTAGTAAGTGGCAAATTCCGTGATGAGAGGATGAGGGGGATGAGAGAACAATAGAATTAGAGAATTGATAATTAGACATATATGGATTTAGAGAAGAAAACAGACATTGAAGCGATTGAGTCGTTTGTGGAAAAGTACAAGACTTTGCGTGAGGAGATTGCGAAAGTGATTGTGGGGCAAGACGATGTGGTGAAGAATGTGCTGATGGCGATGTTCAGCCGGAGCCATGCCTTGCTGATTGGTGTGCCTGGGTTGGCCAAGACATTGATGATTACGACTATCGCGAAAGCCGTAGATATGACCTACAACCGTATCCAGTTCACCCCCGACCTGATGCCGTCGGATATCATGGGTGCGGAGATTCTGGACGACAACCGCAACTTCAAATTCGTGAAGGGCCCCATTTTCGCCAATATCGTGCTGGCCGATGAGATCAACCGTACGCCTCCGAAAACGCAGTCCGCTTTATTGGAGGCCATGCAAGAGCGTTCGGTAAGTATGAACGGTACCACATACGACCTGCCGAACCCATTCTTTGTGTTAGCCACACAGAACCCTATCGAGCAGGAGGGTACGTATCCGCTGCCTGAGGCGCAACAAGACCGATTCATGTTCAACATCATGTTGGACTATCCAAGCACTGCTGAGGAGGAAGAGATTGTGAAGCGTACCATCCATGGCGACATGGTGGAGCCCCAGCGTGTCCTCACCGTGGAAGAGATCATTTTCTACCAGAAATTGCTGCAAAAAGTGCCGATTCCAGAGAATGTCTATCGCTATGCCGTGAACCTTTCCACGCTGACCCGTCCGGGCACCGCCAAGGCGCACGCATGGGCAAACGACTATCTGTCGTGGGGTGCGGGTCCGCGTGCTTCGCAATTCCTGATTATCGGTGCGCGCACCCATGCCGTGTTGGGCGGCAAATACTCCCCGGACATTGAGGACGTTCGTGCTGTTGCCTACAACATCCTGCGCCACAGAATCATCAAGAACTACAAAGCGGAAGCGGAAGGCATCACCATCGAGCAAATCATCGACAAGCTGCTTGAGGCTGCCGATGCCCGATAACGAACGCCAACCAATATGCGGAAACCCACCTGGAAATGGATTCTGTTTGTCTCTGCGGCGGCAATCTTCACGGTCATCATCATTTATTCCAACAAACTGATCAAGAAGATCGCGCAGGAAGAGCGCCAACGTATTGAAATCTGGGCGGGTGCTATCACTTACAAGACCCAAATCATCAACGAGACAGAGCGGTTCTTCGACTCAATCCGCATTGAGGAGGGGAATCAGGCATCTATTTTTGCCAAAGCGGTGAAGAAAGTCGCCGAAGCCTCTTTATACGAGGACATCACTTTTTACCAGGACATCATTTCCGCCAACCAGACGGTGCCGACCATCATCGCCAGTCCGAACGGCAACATAGATGCCGCCATCAACCTGCCCGACAGTGTTCTCTCCATGAGGAACATTCGCGAACTGGGTGAAAGTCTCCAAGACTTCGACAGCCTCAAACTGCCCTACTACCATCGCGAATATGTGATGGTGTATTACAAAAATTCCCATATCTACGGTGACTTCCGCGACATGATTGACAATCTGTTAGAGTCCTTCTTCCAGGAGACGGTCATCAATTCTGCCTCGGTGCCCGTCATTATCACCGACAGCACACAAATCAACGTGATTGCAGCGGGCAACATCGATTCAAACGTAATTGCCGCGCCTTTCAAAGTGAACGCACGTTTAGAGAAGATGCGGGAGGAGAATGAACCCATCGTGTTAGAGTGGTTGAATCACGGAAAATGCTACGTGTTCTATGAGGAATCATCCGTTCTGAAGCAGCTGCGGCTATTCCCCTTCATCCAATACGGCATCATTTTCGTGTTCCTACTCGTCGCTTACCTGCTGTTCAGCGTGACGAAACGTTCGGAGGAGAACCGCGTATGGGTAGGCATGTCGAAAGAGACGGCTCATCAGTTGGGGACACCCATCTCCTCGCTGATGGCCTGGACAGAATTGCTCAAAGAGATGCCAGTGGATGCCTCCATCCCGCAGGAAATCGGGAAAGACGTACACCGGTTGGAAACCATCGCGCAACGGTTCTCGAAAATCGGTTCCGTACCCGTGCTGGAGCAGACCGACATTGTGCCCATCATCGAAAACTTCACCAACTATCTGCAAACCCGCATCTCCTCGATGGTACACATCCACTTTGAAAAGCCCGACCATCCCATTACGCTACCCTTAAACCAGCAACTCTTCGAATGGGTGATTGAGAATCTGTGCAAGAACTCCGCCGACGCGATGAACGGAAAAGGCGACATCACAATTTCCATCACCGAAGAGAAGAACAAAGTTTATATCGACATCACCGACACGGGAAAAGGGATTCCACCGAAGATGCAAAAGCGCATTTTCTCACCGGGTTACACTTCCAAGAGCCGCGGCTGGGGGCTGGGGCTGACCTTGGCCAAACGCATCATCCAGAATTATCACCGTGGAAAGCTGTTCGTAAAATCCTCTGTTATAGACCAAGGAACTACGATGCGGATTCAGTTGAATGCAGGGAATTAGCTATTGACCGTTGGCTGTTGGCTAAAAGCTAATAGCTAAAACAGGTACTCGTAGGAGTAGAGGAGTTCTTTTTTCTCCATGAAAGTTTCGTTGTCAAGGCTTGTGCTATAGACTTTTGTCGGGTATTTCTTGTAATAATCGTAGGCATACGTGAACGAAGTGGATTCCGAGAAGATGTCGTAGGAGTCCGTCACATATATTCCGACAGCATTGTTGGCACTGCAGAAAAAGGTCTGCGGTTCATCGTTCAACAACACATGATCAAGTAAAAGCGAGAAAAAATTCTTCTTAGGATTGATGTTTTCATCATAAACATACGTGACTGTCAGATTTTGAACACTGTCCGGGCGGTCAATCTTCATTTTCATATATTTGACATTATCTTTCTCCCATGTGAAATCAATTTCGGCCGTGCTGTAATCATAATGTTCCCTTTTTTCCTCTGATTTGGAAAGATAATTGTCCAATTCCGGGGAAAAAAGGCGCAAAACATCAAATCCTGTTCCAGCGACGGATTTAGCGGACTTGCATATAGAGATATGCGACAGCTTCTGTTTCACTAAAGTAATCGAATAGGTTTCCATGAGCTGGTCCCCATAATAGGACTTTATAGTCGTAAGCGTTTTCCCATCATATTCGAAATCAGTGTGCTGGTCATCCGTCTCTATGCGCGATAAGAGACCGTTCTCATATTGGTAGCGACAGGTGTAGTCCACCGCTCCGTTTTTCCTGTAATATTCCACCTGTCGAAGTTGGTCATCACTCCAAAGCCACTGCTCTTTCAGGTAATGTCCATCAGACTCGCTATAGACCTTGGAAATCTTGCCTTTCGGATTGAACTTTCCAAGATTTTCTTTTTCACAGGAGGAAACAGCGAAAATCGCCACAATCGTAACACAAAATAGTGCTAATTTCTTCATTCTTAAGATTTTTTAAAATATAATTTCAGTATTCAGATAGAATAAACTACATTTTGGAGCGCAAAAATACACTTATTATTTGTTCGTATTGCCAAAAAATGTACTTTTGCAACGCATTTAAGGAAAATATCAATAAACGTAAATAAGCCCTTATGAAGAAGAATTTTGTATTCACATTGTTATGCAGTCTGTTGGCGTTCAGTAGCGCCATGGCTTGCACGAATTTCATCGTCACGAAAGGGGCCAGCAAAGATGGTTCCTGTTTTCTGACGTATGCGGCTGATTCTCATCAGCTATACGGCGAACTGTACTATCGTCCGGCCGCGAACTACCCTGCCGGCACGATGCTGGATGTCATCGAATGGGACACGGGCAAGAAGCTCGGCCAGATCGCACAGGTTGCGCACACCTACTCTGTCATCGGCAACATGAACGAGTTCCAGTTAGCCATCGGCGAAACCACCTACGGTGGTCTTCCCGAATTGGAACACGGTCAAGGACTCATTGACTATGGTTCACTGATTTACATCACGTTACAGCGTGCCAAGAATGCCCGCGAGGCCATCAAGGTGATTTCGGAACTGCTTGACGCATACGGCTATGCCAGCGAAGGCGAGTCATTCTCCATCGTGGATCCGAACGAAGCCTGGATCATGGACCTAATCGGCAAAGGCGAGAAAGTGCTGGATGCCAAAGGCAAAGTGGTGAAAGAGTGGAGCAACGGAGCTGTTTGGGTGGCCCGCCGCATTCCCGACGGATATGTCTCCGGCCACGCCAACCAGTCACGCATCACCACTTTCCCGCTTCGTGACGGCAAGACCTCCATCACCAACAAAGAGTTGGACAAGATTTTCCTGCCCACTGTGGAAACCGTCTATTCTGCCGATGTCATCTCTTTTGCCCGCATGAAAGGGCTTTATCCGAAAGACCCGAAGCAGGCTCCTGACGCAGAATTCAGCTTCTGCGACACCTACAACCCCATCACGTTTGACGGCGCACGCTTCTGCGATGCCCGTGTATGGGCATTCTTCAACCATGTGAACCATGCGGAAGTCGCCCAATACGAAGACTATGCCCGCGGCGACAATCTCAAGCACCGTATGCCTCTGTGGATCAAACCCGCCAACAAAGCCCTGATTGATGCGCAGTTCATGATGCGGATGATGCGCGACCACTACGAAGGAACCTCCATGGACATGTCGAAAGACCTCGGTGCCGGCCCATACGCCTGCCCTTACCGCTGGCGTCCCATGACCTGGTCGGTGGATGGCAAGAACTACATTCACGAACGCGCCACGGCCACACAGCAGACGGGTTTCGTGTTCGTGGCCCAATGCCGCAGTTGGCTGCCCGACATGTTCGGCGGCATTTACTGGTTCGGTGTTGACGATGCCGGTTCCAACTGCTTCGTGCCGATGTTCTGCGGCATCACCGAAATCCCGAAAGAGTATGCCGAGGGTAATGGTTCCATGGTGGAATACTCCCCCACTTCCGCTTTCTGGACCTTCACGAAAGTCAGCAACTACGTCTATACCCGCTACAGCGACATGATCAAGCACGTCAACGAGAAACAAGCTCAATGGGAGGGCAAATTCGTGAAAGAAATCGATCAGATGTCTGCCAAAATGAAGGATTTGTGTACACAAAATCCTGACGCTGCCCGCAAGCAAATCAATGCCTATTCCTCCCGCGCCGCCCACGATGTCTGTCAGGAATGGAACCATCTGTTCGAGTATCTGTTAGTGAAATACCATGACGGCAACGTCAAGAAAGAAGAGAACGGCAAATTTGTCACTAACGGCACTGAAAAACCTCAGGTGGTGTTCCCCGACCAGCCGAAATGGCCTGACAACTGGTACAGGATGATTGTCAAAGACTGCGGTAAGAACATTGAAGCGAAATAACCTACAACGCCCTTAACGGCGAATTGACACGCCTCGAATCGAACAATTTGATTCGAGGCTTTTTTATTTCAATATTTTTCCTATTTTTGCAACGTTGTTCAACCTTGCTTGGGGGAACAACGTTTTATTGAAAGAAAGCACATTTTCGCTTTTCCGTCAGTGTGAACTTGGACCATTCGCAATGTATGCACGGATAACGAAAAGAGAGCTTACCTATATGTGTGTAATTGCCATTAGGTGGGGCTCATTTTTCGGTATCTTGCATACACGGGAGTCCAAGCCCCACACTGGAGATCCGAGAAATGGAATGCTCCACTTTCTTCACATGTACATATTAACAACAGGCAAAAATGGACTCAAACATCAAATCGCCCTATATCATCTCTTCTGGAGATGGATATCACATTGTAATCCCCACAAACATCACCACCATTGAGGAATGTGGATTTCTCGGTGCTGATGTAGAGACAGTCATCCTTCCCGAGAACATCACCGCCATTGGCAGGGGGGCATTTATGGGATCGCGTGTGAAAAATATTGTATTACCGGACAGTCTGACCAAAATCGCCGAAGATGCCTTCTGTGCGTGCGTAAATCTCCAAAAAATCTATCTGCCGGCCAAACTCACTGCCATCGGTGCCCGTGCCTTTATGGGATGCGACAATCTAGAGACGGTGGAAATCACCTCCAATCTACAAATCATTGGAGACGAAGCATTTGCCTTCTGCAGAAGACTGAAAAGCATCACCTTGCCCGATAAAGTCAAAAAAATGGGGGAAAAAGTATTCCTCGGCTGTCCCTTGAACTTTGACCTTGAACCCTACTCCTGCACATAAACGCGTGGCACGCGCTGTGAGATGCGAGTCATCAGCTCGTAGCTGATCAGTCCGGCGGCTTCGGCCATTTCCGAAACCGTGTTGCCCTCACCATATACAATAACCTCATCGCCTTCGTGCACGCGCAGGCCAGTGATGTCCAACATGCACATATCCATGCAGATTTTGCCAATGACAGGTACTTTCTGCCCATGAACAAGCACAGTGCCACGTCCGTTGCAAAGTTCACGCGGGTAACCGTCAGCATAACCGATAGGGATGATGGCCACCTGCGTGTCACGTTGCAGCCGCCATGTACGGTTGTAACCAATAGTTTCGCCTGCAGGAACCCGTTTGATTTGAGTGATGACCGTCTTGAGAGTCACCACATTATGCAATTTTGTCGCAATCTCTGGAATTTCTGTGCAGCCATAAAGCTGGATACCGAGACGCACCATATCGAACTGCGCTTCCGGGAAACGGATGATGCCCGCGCTGTTGAGAATATGGCGTAGAATCCTGTAGTCGAAAGCGGCGCAAAGCAAGTCTGTCATGCGCCCAAAGAGGGCGATCTGCCGACGAGTGAAGGCATCTTCGGAGGGATCTTCGGCTGCGGCCAAATGAGAGAACACCGATGCGATGTGCAGTTTCGGATTGTTCTTCACGATTCCGATAAGTCGAGGAAGATCTTGTAAATCAAATCCTAAACGATGCATTCCCGTATCCACTTTGATATGGATATTGAATTGCGGAATTTCCGGATGCCGTGCCAGCACTTCTTCCAACTGCTGAAGGTAGTAGAAGTTGAATATTTCCGGCTCCAGCCGGTGGTTCACCATCACTTCGAAACTGTGTGCTTCGGCGCCCAACACGATTATTGGTGTATCAATGCGGCGTTTGCGTAGGCGAACACCTTCGTCCGTATAGGCAACAGCCAGATAATCAATCCCTTGATCCAACAATGTATTGACCAATTCCACGTCACCCAGACCATACGAGGAGGCCTTCACCATAGCCACCATTTTAGTGTCGGGGCGCAGACGATTGCGGTGGAAATTGAGATTATAAGCTAATGCTGGCAAGTTCACCTGCATGATGGTGAGATGGGTTTTATGCTGCAACGCATTGACCACCCGCTCGAAATGGAAGCTCCGAGCTCCCTTCACCAAAATAATTTCGTAGGAGATGGGCAGTTGGGGTAAATGGGCCAGCAGGTCAGCTGTGTCGTGGAAGAAGAGTTGCTCC
>JAEEKL010000022.1 GCA_016282395.1 Bacteroidales bacterium | reverse complement strand
GCGGCTATAGCGGCCATCAACTTCGACCAGGACGCCTACGAGTACGCGAAACAGCAAGGCATCCTCATCATCCACGTCAAGGACAACACGGTCTTCACCCTCGACCCCGTGCCCGACAAAAGCGTCCTGCGGCGATTCTAATCGAGTAGGAGGTGAACACTAATCGGAGGTGTTCACCTCCTTTCGTGTTCACTTGTCCTCTCACACCACCGTACAAGCGGTTCCGCATACGGCGGTTCCTCAACCTTTCGGCAGCGCGGATGCGCTGTAGTAGCAACCTATCCAGGTATAGCCTGCCGTCTATCTAGGGATTGTCGTTTAATTCTTTCCTTTTGATCTTGTCGGTCGCTTATGAACGGATTTGCTCCGTTTTTTCGGAGCAGCATTATTCATATTCGTGACAATGTCGATGGTCTTCCTCTCCTTGTCGGTCAGTGCCACGGCATCCGCATGCTCGCGCTCCATCTTGCGGATTACCTTCAGCAGCTTCCCCAACATCTGGAGCAGCCGGCGGGTCAGTCCCCGTGTCTGCGACTTGCTGTGCTTGCGCTGCTTCGCGTACCCCAGGTTCGCCTTCTCCACGTCCAGGGACTTGGTCCGGGGACGGCGAATGCCCAGACGGCCGCTCGCCTCGCACATGGCCTTGTACACCCTCTCGCAGCACTCCCACAGGAGTTTCTGGTCCGTCGGGTAACGCATCTTGCTCTCGTAGCATGTCGCGTCCGTGTACATCGTGTCCAGATCCTTCATGTACGGCTTCCGCCCTCTTTTGGGGGCTCTCCGATTGCTCACCAGACCGAAACTCTCCGCCATCTCACGCAGGGGAATTGCTTTTTCTGCGACAAAGACGCAAAAATTTTCAACTACTTGTTTGTCAAATCCTTATATTGTTTCTCGATAATTTCGGATAGTTCCTATATTAACAATTCAGGACAGATTGTTCACAGCCGTTTTTCATCACCTATCCCGCCAAATCCGACTTTTACGTGTGGGTATGGTTTGATCTTATAAAAACGGTAATTGTAAGGCAAAAGCAAAAAGGGCGTATCCTGAAAAGGACAGCCCGAAAAACATGTAGAAAACGATATGGGAAACCGGATAATCGGGTTACCTACAAATCACCCCCAAGAATCTCCATCGATTCCGAGCGGTGTGCAGAGTCGATGCGGACAAGCGCCTCCTCAAGACACATCTCCTGAAGCAGGCCGTCTAACATTTTCTCCACAATATAGTTTTGAATATCGAAGTTGAGCGGAACAGCCGTGTATTGTGCGTACTTCTGCACCATATCGTTCCAAACAGGAGTGACATTATAGAGATTCATGCGTATGGAAACCGGTGTTTGAAACGAGGATTTCAGGTATCGGTACTTGTATGTTTCAAAATACTTGGTGATGGCATCTGACTCCCCGTTGATTAGCGCGTCACAGTCATAAATCACCAATGTGTCTATCGCGGAGGTAAACAACGGGGCGAGTTGTGACTTGCAGCTCTCCGCCAGCCGGTTGCTGAAAAGGATTAGCGAGTCGGCCAAATACCCATATCCGTGGTGGCTCAGTGTGTCAAACAGGGAATTCTGCAACGACGCATAGTTGATGCGATAGACACCTTCACCATAATTGTAAAAGCCTTCCGGTGCACAGAGATGGTTGAGAGCCGTATCGGCGGAGGCTTTCAAACAATCCTTGATGGCCTTTTCTTTTTGGCTATTTGTATGTAATTGTTCCACATAAACGCCTGAGTCATCCTTGCAAGAGAGGAGATTCACGGCTGCAAACAGAACAACGCCCAATATAATGCTCAATTTTTTCATATCACTTTTTCGACTTAGAAATTCAAGCTGCAAAAATAGTATTTTTTCATATCGTTACTCATTTTTGTTGTAACGCTATTTTAGGACGAGACAGTTTGATGTGTCCTTTTTTTGTTTATTTTTGCGGCGGCAAATCTAAGGTTTGCAGAATGAAACTACATCTAAAAGAAACAGCTTCCACAAACGCCTGGCTGATGGCTTTGGCGAGAGAGCGACTGCAGAATGGTGATTCGCTGCCGGACATGTATGCCGTTTATACGGATTTCCAGTCTGCGGGACGCGGTGCGGGAACCAACACGTGGCACAGCTCTTGCGGTCTCAACATTCTCACCAGCATCTATTTCGAGACAGGGCTGGACGCCGCCGACCAGTTCGTTTTTAACCTCTGGTTCGCCACAGCCACCCGTCTGTTTTTGGCTCGGCACGTTCCCGATGTCCTCATCAAATGGCCCAACGACATGTATGTAAACAACTGCAAACTCGCGGGTGACCTCACCGAGCACAATGTTTCAGGCAACCGTCTCGTCTTCACCGTTGCGGGCATCGGCATCAACGTCAACGAAGAGCGGTTTCCCGAAGGCATCCCCCACCCCACTTCGTTGTTCCTTGAGACCGGCATCCGATATGACGTGGACATCTTGCTAAACGAATACCTCGCCTTACTGCAGGAGCTCCGTCCGCTGCTTGACAGCTGTCACGCAGGCGAACTCCGCGACGATTACATGGCAAACCTTTATCGCCGCAACGAGCCCCACCCTTACCTCATTTGCGGACAGCGCATCACCGGAATTATCCGCGACATCGACTATTTCGGCCGGCTGATCCTTGAGCACCGCGATGGTTCACAACACGCATACGGGTTCAAAGAAGTGGCCTACATAATTTGAGATGCGATGTAAAAAACGAAAAAGAGGCCATCAGACCTCTTTCAAAGTGGAGCCGGAGGGAGTCGAACCCTCGTCCAAACACGCCGCAAGTATGCTTTCTACAAGTTTAGTCACCGTTTGGTTGTCGGCGGCGGCATGGTACGGGACGGACCTAAGCGCCGCTTATCTTCTAAAGTTTCGCCTCAGTCTCGAAGCGCGACCTCGGCTATCAGCCCTTTTATGATACTCCGGTCCGGACGTTGAGCCGAAAAACTTCCGGGGGAGCACCCGCGGCTGCGGACCTTGTCCGTGCGGCGGGATTCGCAACGGTTACGCTGCGAATGCGTATGAAGTTTCGCCATTTATTTGGCATCGAGGGTTAATTTTTAACGGAATCAGCCCACAAATTCCGACCTGCTTACATACCCCCGAACTTGCTGTCAAAACCAGACGGCCCCGGGAGCATAGGGAAGGCTACTTCACCTCCCCTTTCAGTTGCAATATCACTCTGTCGGTATTGGCATTGGACAACACCGTGATGCGCTTGCTGATCAGACCCGTGTTCTTGGCCGTGTATGTGGCCTTGATGGTGCCCGTCTTGCCCGGCATCACCGGAGCCTTGTCCCATTCCACCGTTGTGCAGTCGCAGGAGGAGATCACATCATCGAGAATCAGCGGCTTCTTGCCGATGTTCTTGAATGTGACATTCACCACCTTCACATCGCCGACCTTCAGTGTGCCGAAGTCCACAACATTCTTCTCGAACTCAATCTCGGCGCCCGTACCCGTATAGGTGGACTTGGCGGATGAAGTCTTGCTGTCTTTGGATTGCGCCTGCAAACCGAAGCCAAACAAGCTTATCAAACAAACGAGAACTAATATCCTTTTCATTGTTCCATTTTTTTAGTTATTCACTTTCGGGGCGCCGCTATTGTTCTCGGGAGCCGCTTCCGTTGGTTTCGGGCTGATGTTACCCGTGATTCTCAACACCACACGGTCATTCACGGCATTGGACTCCACCGTGATGGTTTTGTTGATCTGACCGATACGCTGGGTGTTGTACTTCACTTTGATGGCAGCTTTTTTGCCGGGTGCTATGGGCTCCTTCGGCCATGACGGGACTGTGCAACCGCAACTGGAACGGCAGTTTGTGAGAATCAATTCCGCCTTGCCAGTGTTTTTGAACACAAATTCGCATTCGCCATTGTCACCCTGATTGATTTGACCGTAATCGTGTACAAGATTCTCGAAGGTGATTTCCGGTGTTTTCACTTTTTTGCTCTTTTTCGGTTGTGCGGCATCATTCTGGGCCATTCCGACCATCACCAATGCCAATACCATCAATAAACTGAATACTTTTTTCATAATATCAACTATTTAGGTGTTTATTTCTTGCTATGACTGTAACTTTAATATGATTTAGACTTAAATTTGAACAATATGCGAAGACTTGTCACACGCGGTAAAGTTTAATGTCTTGACCATTTTTCTGCAGGAACGAAAGCACGGCCAACTCATAGCCATCTAATCCGAACCCGCTGATGAACCCCGCACACACGGACGACAAAACGCTATTCCGCCGGTATTGCTCCCTGCCAAACAGGTTGCTGATATGCACTTCCACCACAGGGCACTGGGCTGTCCGCACTGCATCGGCCAGCACCACGGAGGTGTGCGTGTATGCCCCCGCATTGAGGACAATTCCATGCAAGTTCCGTGCCGAGGTTATCTTCTCCGCCAATTCACCAATATGGTCGGACTGGAAATAATCCAGCTCCACCTGCGGATACCGTCCGCGCAATGTCTCCAAATACTCCCCGAAAGACACGCTACCGTATATGTTCACCTCACGCGTTCCCAAGCAACTGAGATTCACCCCATTGATAATCAGCAATCGGATATGATCATTCTCCTTTTTCATAGAGTATCACAAAAACATCCTCATTGGGCTTGTGCATATTCAGTTGCTCGCGACCGTATTTTTCCAACAGCGTCGAGTCCTCCAGCAATTGTTCATAGGTATAGACATTTCCCACCTGGTTTTTCGTATTGGCAATCTTATCTTCCAAATTGGAAATTTTCCAGTTCAAGTCACGATGGGTCTTGAGGTTATGGTCGGAGAAGAAGAAGATATACGCCAAAAACAGCAGGAACGTCACGGCATACAGGATGGCGAACCAGCGGAAACGGCTGCGGAGTCTCGGTTTGTCATTCATCGTCTATCGGGCATAGTTGACAGCGCGGGTCTCACGGATGACCGTGATTTTGATTTGACCCGGATAGGTCATTTCATTCTGAATCTTCTTGGACAGGTCGAGGGAGATTTGGTCGGCCTCCTGGTCGGTCACTTTCTCTGCACCCACAATCACACGCAACTCACGACCCGCCTGGATAGCGTAGGTCTTGACCACACCTGGATAGGTGAGTGCCAGATTCTCAAGGTCGTTCAGACGTTTCATGTATGCCTCGACCACCTCACGACGGGCACCGGGTCTCGCGCCCGAGATGGCGTCGCACACTTGCACGATGGGGGCTATCAGCGTCTTCATTTCCATCTCATCGTGGTGGGAACCGATGGCGTTCACAATTTCGGGGCGTTCCTTGTACTGTTCCGCCAAACGGGCGCCGAACAAGGCGTGCGGCAATTCGGGTTCGGTGTCGGGCACCTTGCCGATATCGTGCAGCAGACCTGCGCGGCGGGCGAGTTTCGGGTTGATGCCCAGCTCTGCGGCCATGGTGGCGCTCAAGTTAGCCACCTCCTTGGCGTGCTGAAGCAGATTCTGACCGTAAGAGGAACGGTAGCGCATCTTTCCGACCAGACGCATCAGTTCATGATGCATATTATTGATACCCAAATCGATACAAGTTCTTTTACCCAGCTCGGTGATTTCCTGCTCTATCTGTTTCTTGGTCTTGGCAACCACCTCCTCGATGCGGGCGGGGTGGATACGGCCGTCGGAAACGAGCTTTTGCAAGGATTGGCGGGCTATTTCTCGGCGCACGGGGTCGAAACTGGAGAGCAGGATGGTGTCCGGGGAGTCGTCAATCACCACGTCAACGCCGGTGAGATTCTCCAAGGTGCGGATGTTACGTCCTTCCCTTCCGATGATGCGTCCCTTGATTTCATCGTTCTCGATGTTGAACACAGAAACAGTATTCTCGACGGCCGCTTCAGTGCCAGTGCGTTGCAAAGCGTTGACCACCACCTTCTTGGCCTCCAGGTTGGCAGTATGTTTGGCCTCATCCACAATTTCTTTGATCATCACAAGGGCGTCGGCTTTCGCCTCATCCTGCATCAGGTTGATGAGTTGTTGTTTGGCTTGTTCGGCCGTCATCTCCGCAATGGATTCCAGTTTGTTCTTTTGGGCGGAAATCTGCTCGTCCAACTCTTTCTGTTTCTGGGTGACGGCAGCCATCTGTTTGTTCAGGTTCTCTTTCTGAGCGGCATTCTCGTTGTTTTTCCGGTTGAGGTCCTCCATTTTCTGGCTCAGCGTGTTCTCTTTCTGTTTAATCCGGTTCTCGGCGGCGGCAATCTGTTGGTTTTTCTCGTTGCAGGCCTTTTCGTGTTCGGCTTTCAGCTGCAGAAATTTCTCCTTGGCTTGCAGAATCTTCTCTTTTTTTATCAGTTCGCCGTCTTCTTCCGCTTTTTTTAGGGCTTCGCGCCCTGCTTTCGTCAATTGGTTTTTCAGTAAGGAATAGGAGATGGCGATGCCTATGCCGACCCCGACCAGTACTCCTATAACAATTAATAATAATTTCATAGATATATATATTTAATTTGATGTTGTCCTTTTTTCCGGGCAACGGGAAATAAAAAAACCGCATAAGTTCCATAGGGTTTCGAAAAACTCCTACTCGATATGGTCGAAGGTGCAGTCCGTGCTTCGCGCTTCCCCGGGCTATTCGCCATCCGTACGGATTCGGGCCTGTTCTAGGCATGACAAGCGTCCCCTTCGTTTGTAATTCTGTTGAGTTTAACAAACGTATCTGAACTTATGCGGGATTTCTACTATCAAAGAACGTCTAATCAATGGGAAATTCCTCTGTCAGCTGCTTGAGCGACTCCATCATTGGAATCAGCTCTTCGTCGTAAGCTTTCAGCCTTTCCTTGTCCGCAAGACCTTTCACCACAAAATCCAGTAACACCATATTCGCAAGGTCTTGTTGGTCTTTATATTGCCATTTTTTTGCAAAGTCAAAAAAACTCTCATTGATTACCTTTTCAGCCTCCCGGAAGTAATGTTCCCAGTCCTTTTTGATGATCACGGTCAGGGGTCTCTGACCTATCGTAACCGTCACTTTCACGTTTTCCTCGTCCATCTTACTTTCCGCTGAGTAGCTTAATACTGTTATCTATCTCCCGCACCCAATCGTTGATCTGTTTTTTTAGTTCCGTCTTATCTTCTCTATCTATAATGGTACTTGTTAGTTCTACCAACTTCAATTTTTCTTCTGTTTCTTCGAGCTTGTTTCTCAAATCCGACAGCTTCGCTCGCAGGTTCTCGTTCTCGCGGCTGAGCTCTTCGTTCCGGGACTTCAGCTTTGAAAAACGGTAAACCGCCTCTCTCACATTCATTTCCGTTTCATGATATAAACTCTCAAAAGACGACATCCCGTTTTTCTTAAAACGCTGCAAAAATACATTTTTTTACGCAAAACAACGTCATTTTTTCTTCTGTTCATCCTTTTTAAAGCGATTATCGCATCATATATATTTAAAATACAAATATTTACATTTTTTTATAAACATTATTTTGTTTTTATTTTACGATCTCGTCCAGACCATCATCAATTATCAATTAACATTCATCTGTTCACAAAAAACCGCTCTGCCATCTTGACAACCCCCTCTCCAGCATAGTATCTTTGCAGCATGAAAACAAGGTTCCACTTTACCCGAGGCGAATGGGCTGCCGCCCTTCTGATGCTCACCGTCATCCTGGCGAGCAACATTTTCTATTTCTGCTATGAGATTCCCATGAAACCTTCTCCAAATGTTCACCTCTACGAGACTCGGTTCCAACAATTTGCATTAGAGCAACAGTACTTGGAAGACTCGCTTTCCGCCATACGTCAGCAGACCTACGCGAGCCGGGCAAGAAGCCGTTCCGACACTCTCCCACCCTTCAAATCGCAAGGGAAGAAACCCCTGTACGAGATCATCAAGATCGACCTCAACAGCTGCGACACCAACGATCTGGTCACTGTACCCCAATTCGGCAGCAAACGCGCCGCCAAACTGGTTGAATACCGTGACAAACTCGGCGGATTCCACTCACTTTCGCAGCTTCAGGAAGTGTACGTGATGCAGAACATCGACACCATGAAGTTAAAGGATTATCTGTATATCAACAAACAGAAAATCAAAAAGTTGAACATCAACACCGCCACCTATCAGGAGTTGGTCTCACATCCTTATATTGATGGCTATTTGACGAAACTAATCATTCACCACCGTGAGCACAATGGGCCAATCCACGACCTTGACGAACTCCAGCGGATCACCCACGCGTATCCGGAACTCATTGAGAAACTGAGACCGTATCTGGTGTTTTAATGGTTATTGGTTATAGGTTATTGGTTATTGAAGCTTATTGTTGATTGTTGATTGTTGATTGTTGATTGTTGATTGTTGATTGTTTAATGATAATAACAACTTAATTTGAAAAAATATGAAGAATCAAGAAACAAAAAAATCTGAAAACAGAAATTTTTCATTTGAAAACTTAGAAGTTTATTCCAAAATTCGCAATTTGATTAAAAACATCTACCAATTACAGAATAATTTCCCTAAAGAGGAACGTTATGGTTTAGGGGATCAGATTAGAAGAGCTGCTGTTTCATTATCTGCAAATCTTGCTGAAGGAAGTGGAAGGAATTCTTTAAAAGAAAAGATTCATTTCGTGGAAATCTCATACGGATCACTTATGGAGGTGTTTTGTGAATTACAAACTGCCTGCGATTTAGAATATATTACCAATGAACAATTTAACTCTTTACGACCTCAAATCACAGACATCGCCAAAATGCTTTCAGGTCTCCGCAACGCTTTCCAATCCCGACTCACTAACCCATAACCTATCAACCATCAACCATCAACTTCAATAACCAACAAACAACAACCAATAACCAGCTTCAATAACCAATAACCCATAACCATTAACCATTAAAAATGTATTTTTGCCGCCGTAAAAAACAACAATGAAACTGACGAAAGAGTACTTTCTGACGGACGATGTGGTCGGGTTCGCGCGCGACCTGCTGGGCAAATACCTGTTCACCGATGTCGATGGGCAGCTCTCGGGCGGCATCATCTGCGAGGTGGAGGCCTACAAGGGCACAATGGACCGTGCCTCGCACGCCTACGGGGGACGTCGCACCCGCCGTAACGAGATGATGTACCACGAAGGCGGGGTCGCCTACGTTTATCTCTGCTACGGGATGCACCACCTGCTCAATTTCGTCACGAACATTGACGGGATTCCAGATGCAGTGCTCATTCGCGGGATCATGCCTACGCACGGCGAGGAGCTGATGCTGCAACGCACCGGCAAACGGAAAATCACCCCCGACATCGGCATCGGACCGGGGAAAGTGTCGAAATTGCTCGGACTCACCGTCGTCGACAACGGCATCTCGCTCTGCGGCGACAAACTGTGGATTGAGGACCGGGGATTGGTCCTGCCGGAGGATTGCATTGAAATCACCCCGCGCATCGGGGTGGACTACGCCGGCGAGGATGCCCTGCTACCCTATCGGTTCGCGGCGCGGTGTCAATGACCCACACGGCGTCGTCCACGCTCTCCGACATCGCCACGCGCGTGTAAGCCCTCGTATAAAAAATTCAAAAGGCTTCACCTCGTTGAAAATATTTCGCAATACGAAATATTATTATAATATATGAAATTTTTGTATTTTTGCGGACTTGAGTATTCGGATATGAGAATCATCACTAAAACGACTATTAAAGAATATATTGACCGTAATCCTAACTCACGAATTGCATTGTTGGATTGGGTAAAAAAAACAGAGAAAGCGGAATGGCATAACTTTTCCGACATAAGAAAGACTTTCAACTCTGTGGATTATGTGGGCAACCAACACTACGTATTCAATATTAAAGGAAACGATTATAGACTGGTTGTCGTCATACAATTCACCCCACAGCACGTCTATATCCGTTTCATCGGCACCCATGCCGAATATGACAATATCAAAGACATTAAAAATCTCTGACACAATGGTTCAAATAAAAGATGAAGCGCAATACAAAGCGACACTTGCTAGAATTGAAGAGTTGCTGCCACTAACTTGGGGAGACCATGTTCCTGATGAATCTCCCGAGAAAATAGAATTGGCGCTGCTCTCTGATTTGGTGGCAGACTATGAGGACGAACATGTGAATCTCGGCACTCCTTCCCTCATCGATACCATCCGGCTGCGGATGTACGAGATGGGGCTTACTCAGCAGAAGGTGGCCTCGATGCTCGGCATCAGTGCCCCCCGCATGAGCGCAATCATGAACGGCAAGGCGGAGCCTTCGCTCGCCCTTGCCCGCACGATGTGCCAGAAACTCAACATCGAGCCTTCGGTTGCCCTCGGCTTGTAAATGTAGATTGTAACATGAAAAATGTGGAATGTGACAATGGATTTTGACCTGATCATTTTCGATTTCGACGGGACGTTGGGCGACACGCGGCAGAAGATTGTGCGGACGCTGCAACAGACGATGCGCGAAATCGGGCTGCCCGTGGCCGACGAGAAGTCTTGCGCCGCCACCATCGGGGTGCCGCTCGCGGAAGCCTACCGGCAGCTGTTCCCGGACATCACGGCGGAAACGGCGGAGAGCTACGCCGAGCACTACCGCCGCACGTTCGAGGCGAACAAGCAGCAACTCATCCCCGACCTCTTCCCGCACGTGGCCGAGACACTCGCACGACTGCACGCGAAGGGGCTGAAGATGACCATTGCATCGTCGCGCACCTCCAAGTCCCTGCGCTGGTTCCTCCAGGAGATGAGACTGGAGCGCTACTTCGACTTCGTCATCGGGGCGGAGGACGTGCAGAAGGCGAAGCCCGACCCGGAGCCGGTGCTCACCACCTTGGCGAAGATGGGGGTCGAGGCAGAGCGGGCGTTGGTGGTCGGCGACATGGCCGTGGACATCCTGATGGGTTCCCGCGCCGGCGCACGCACCTGCGGCGTGACCTACGGCAACGGTTCCCGCGAAGACCTCCTCGCCGCCGGCGCAGACTTCTTGGTGGATGACATTGGGGAGCTGGAGGGGATTAGCAATTAGTGATTAGTGATTTGTGACTAGTGATTTGCAACTACCCCTGATGCAACAATTATCAACAATCACTTAAAACAGTTTAAAACACAGGCTTTTATAGATTTCTTTGATTTTTCGATTTGAAATCGATTCCGTTTTCCGCACGACAAGTGCGGTCGCGAAAATTCCCCTTCTATTTTAGAACTACTCTTTATACACATTTTTGGACCTTGCGAAAGCTATGATTTCAAGGTGTTGGTTAAACCTGTCAAGGCCAATCTTCATGGTAATGTAGCCAGGTTTTCCATGCGCTTTGACATAACCGCTCCACCCCCCAAGTCGT
>JAEEKL010000164.1 GCA_016282395.1 Bacteroidales bacterium | reverse complement strand
ACGGGTTGTGGCAATCGTGATGTACTCATTCTCCTCGCCCTCAATCTGATAGCGAACATAATAGAGTTTCGACTGCAACTCTTTGTAAATCACCTCTTCGTCGGAAACGGCGGTCAACGCTTTGGGATCCCAGTTGACCATACGCACACCGCGGTAAATCTTACCCTTGTTGTACAGATCGACAAACACGTCAGTCACGGCTTCCGACATCTCCGGATCCATGGTGAATTTGGTACGCTCCCAATCGCAGGAAGCACCTAACTTGCGGAGCTGTTTGAGGATGATGCCGCCATATTTCTCTTTCCATTCCCAAGCGTGTTTTAGAAATTCCTCACGGGTAAGATCCTTTTTGTCAATGCCTTGCTCTTTGAGGTAAGCCACCACTTTGGCTTCCGTGGCGATGGAGGCGTGGTCGGTGCCGGGCACCCAAACGGCGTTGAACCCCTTCATGCGGGCGCGACGAATCATCACATCCTGTAAAGTGTTGTTGAGCATGTGGCCCATGTGCAGCACGCCCGTCACGTTCGGCGGCGGAATCACGATGGAATAAGCCGGTCTGCTGTCGGGTTCGGAGTGGAAAAAGCGATTCTCCATCCAAAACTGGTACCATTTGTCCTCAACCGCAATCGGGTCGTATTTGGTATTGATTTCTGTAGCCATGTTTGTTCTTGTCTAACCTGTTATATATTAACGATTTACAATGAAAATTTTCCCTTTTTGAAAGGAAGCGCAAAGATACAATTTTTTGTGAAAGATAATACGTGCAGAAATCTCGCATCTTCCCAACTGAAGAAGGGATAATCATCCTATATCCAGTGCGGTCGGTATAAGATTCGGTTGACCAATGCTAATGAATAAAGCTTTATCTTTGCATCAGTTTTAGAATTTCCACCTCAGGCAGCCCTGTGATTCTTGCAACCATTGTGGTGTCAAGACCTTCTTCAAGCATATTGAGCGTGAGCTGGTATTTCTCATTGGTGCGTCCTTCTTCACGTCCTTCTTCACGTCCTTCTTCACGTCCTTCTTCACGTCCTTCTTCACGTCCTTCTTCACGTCCTTTTTCACGTCCTTCTTTGATGCCTTGCTCATAGCCCAATTTCCTACCATCCTCGAGGGCAACGTTCATGGCATCACGCACATCATTATAGTCCATCAGGCTCCTCTTGTACTTCTTCTTTTCCATTTTGGTGAGTTTAGAAAACCTGCAGTCCTCAAACAGCCCTCGGAAAATCTCGTCTTCATCCGACAAATCCTGTTCATTCATCTGGTGCATATTTTTTAGGATGAAAGCCCATTTCTGCTTGTCATCCAGAAAGTTGATGTTTTTCAGCTGTCCGATATTCTGCGCTGCAAATTTACTCAATTCTAAAAAACAAAATACTTTTTTTTCAGAATAAACCACATTTTCGTCATCTTTCAATTTCACTATGTGGAAAGCCTTTTCGCTGTGGACAAACTCATCGGAATCGTAATCCATTATGTTAAAAGATATTACGGTCGGGATATTATATTTCATATCCCCGCGCTCAACCTCGCTGCTTACCACACGGCTGTCGTAGGTGATAATTCTGTTTTGGAAGAACGACTGCTTGGAGCGCTGCATTTCGATGATGAAGTGCTTGTCAGTATTCGTTACGCAGTAGATGTCAAACACTACCCTTTTCTCCGATTCCCTCTCTCCGAATAACTCCGTGGGCTTGTAGGTAATGCTGACAACATCACGCATAATGTCTGGTAGAAAAGCCCTAAGGAAACAAATCAGCCTCTCTGGACCTCTCCGTGTCATGAAGAAAATTCTTTTAATGCCAAAGTCGGTTAATGGGTTGATGTAAAAGAGGTGTTCGTTTCCGGCACCGTAGTTGGAGTTGTTTTTGTTTGGTTTTTCGTTTTTTTCTCTCATCGTTTTTTGTTTGGTTAATAGTTTTGTTTCTTGTGGTTGGATAGTTTGTCCATGGAACGTGTCGATGCACTCATCTACGGGATCATCTCTCGTTCTTTTAGACTTCTTTTTCCATCTGCAAAAATACATCAGAAAACAACTCGTGTCAATGGATTTTTAAAAATTTTGTTTTATATTGATAATCACTGTATTACATGGTTTTTTAGAAAATTGTTTAATAGTTTATAGTTAATTTAAAGTAAGTGTTTGGAAATTTTTTGGCAATATTTTTCCGAAACTCACTAATTCCTGACTTCGTAATTTTGCGGGCATCGAAAGGCTTTGCGTTTGCATTTTTCCTGTCCGTATGTATTCATAATTTGCGTATCTTTGCCGCCCAATTTTCAGATACAAAAAAAGTTAACGATATGGAAAGAATTTCAAAGAGAGTGCTGGGTATGCCGGCTTCAGAAACGTTAGCCATGACCGCATTGGCACGTGAGTTAAAGGACAAAGGTCAGGATGTCATCAGCCTGAGTATCGGTGAACCCGATTTCAACACGCCGGAAACCGTGAAGGAATACGCCAAACAGGCTATCGACGACAATTTCACGCATTATCCGCCAGTTCCCGGTTATGCCGATTTGCTGAAAGCCATCAGCCATAAGTTCAAGAGAGACAACAACTTGGATTACACCACGCAACAGATTGTGGTCTCCACGGGAGGTAAACAAGCCATCTACCAAACGGTCATGGCATTGGTGAACCCCGGTGACGAGGTGATTATCCCCACTCCTTATTGGGTTTCTTATCGTGCCATTGCACAAATGGCCGAAGCTGAAATCAAGTACGTCCCTTGCAAGATTGAGAACGATTTCAAGATTACGCCCGCGCAATTGGAGGCCGCCATCACCCCGAAAACCAAGCTGATGATGTTCAGCAGCCCCTCGAACCCCACGGGTATGATCTATTCCAAAGAGGAACTCCGTGCCATCGCAGAGGTAGTCGCCAAACATCCGCAAATGATGATCATGTCGGACGAAATTTACGAACACATCAACTTCGTGGGCGGCCATGAGAGCATCGCACAATTTGATTTCATTAAAGACCAAGTAGTTACCGTCAACGGCGTGGCGAAAGGTTTTGCCATGACGGGCTGGCGTATCGGTTTCATCGGCGCTCCCGTGGAGGTGGCCAAGGCCTGCAACAAGCTGCAGGGACAAATCACTTCCGCTACCGGCTCCATCTCCCAACGCGCCGCATTGAGAGCCATGGAAATGGACCCCAAAACCTCGGAGGACATCATCAACATGCGGAATATCTTCAAGATGCGTCGCGACATGGTCTATGACCTGCTGAAGCAAATCCCCGGTTTTGAGGTCACGCTGCCGCAGGGCGCCTTCTACTTCTTCCCGAAAGTGAGCAGTCTGTTCGGCAAACATGTGCCTGCTGACTCCAAATTCGCCGCCCAGTACAACAAAACGGTCATCGAGAATTCCACCGACCTCGCATTCTACTTCCTGTTGGACGCCAGCGTTTCCACCGTGCAAGGCACTGCCTTCGGCGACGACGACTGCATCCGCCTCTCCTACGCTACCTCTGAAGACCGCCTCAAAGAAGCCTGCAAACGCCTCAAACAGGCCGTTGAAAATCTGAAATAATAAAGAACATAATTCCTTAAGCAGCCTCGAAGAGGCAAGACGCGCGAAGCGCAATTAACCCCACACAAGCGTCAGCGCAGTGTGGGGTTAACAAAACTAAAAAACATGAACAGATTCAAGAAATTAGTGACAATTATGGCCATCATCACGTGCATGGTGGCAATCTCACAAGCGCAGAACATCCGGTTTACGCTGCTCAATTCCTCACAGAGCGAGGCGGTGGTGCGTGTTGATTTCGGCACCTACCACACTGAAACGGTGAACGTGAACGGTGTCGAGATGCAAACCCTCGACATGGAAAACGCTTACCCCGTTTTGAAAAAGGGCAGCCCGGAACTACTGCAAACGGCATTTTCCCTGATTGTGCCCGAAGGCAGTCATCCCGAAACGGAAATCTTGGACGCGCAGTTCACCGAGGTTCAACAGTTCGCATTAGCGCCTTCCAAGGGCAAGATTTACCGCAATGTCAATCCCGACAACATCGCCTACACGGAAAATCCGGATTACCAAATTTCCAACTATCTGTTAGGCAGTGCAATTGAGATGGGAGATTCCTATCAGCTCCGCGATTTTCAGGGAATGAACTTCAAGGTTTATCCCTTCGATTATAATCCCGTCGCTCAGAAGCTGAAGATTTACTCTTCCGTGACGGTCAAGGTGACGTTCAACAGCACGAGATCTGTTGCCGCCGCCACCAAAATCAACCGCACCTTCGACGCCGTTTATTCTAACCAATTCTTGAACTACAGAGGTTTTCGCGGTACTCCTGTAACCGAAGAAGGTGACATTCTGATTATCTGTCCCGAAAACTTCATGGAAGCCATGCAGCCGTATGTTGACTGGAAAGTCCGGAACGGCTATAACACTGAGATGGTTTCGGTGACTGCTGCCGGCAACAATGCCAATGCCATAAAAACTTACATTACAGATTATTACAACGAACACAATCTGGCTTTTGTAATTATTGTGGGTGACAACGCCCAATTCCCCACCCCGACCGTCAGCGGGAACAAATCTGACAACTACTTCACGGAAATCGCCGGTAATGATAATTACCCCGACATCATTTTAGGCAAGATTTCCGCTGAAAACGTGGCACAAGTGGAAACTCAGGTGCAACGCTTCATCGAATACGAACAGAATCCTCCCGAGACCTCCCACTTCCCCTCTTTCATGGGCATCGCCTCCAGTCAGGGTCCTGGCGACAACAACGAGTACGACTACCAGCATATTCGCAATATCAACAATAAACTGCAAAATTACACCTATACATCTGGTTATGAACTATTTGAAGGCAGTCAAGGTGGTTTGGACGCATCCGGAAACCCGACGGCAGCGATGGTGGCCACAGGTGTTAACAATGGAGTTGGAATAATAAGCTACTGTGGTCACGGCGATGTGCAAATGTGGGTAACCTCCGGATTCAACAACAACAATGTCAATGCGTTGACAAATGCCGGCAAACTGCCGTTCATTATTTCTGTGGCTTGTGTAAACGGGGAATACCACACAGGTACTTGTTTTGCTGAAGCTTGGTTGCGCGCCACCCATAACGGACAACCTTCTGGTGCAGTCTGCTTTACCGGTTCCACTATCAACCAACCGTGGAACTCGCCCATGTGTGCCCAAGATGCCATGATTGACCTTTTAATCGGCACCGACCAAAATAATCGGAACTTTACTTTCGGCGGCATGTTTTTCAACGGAATGATCAAAATGTTGGATGTCTATAACGAAGTGGAAGTTTTCCGCACCTGGATACTGTTCGGTGACCCCACGCTTCAGATGCGCACCGCTGTTCCCGAACAACTTGAAGTCTCCCACAATGCCATCCTTCCCGCTGGCGTTCCTTCTGTAACATTTTCTTCCGCAGTTGAGAATGCGAAAATCACAGTTACCCATAACAACGAGGTGGTGGCGACAGGTCACATTACCGGTGGTGAATATACGCTCACTTTCAACGACACTTACCTGCCAACGGACACTCTGAAAGTGCTGGCCACCGCTACAAACCACCTTCCTTACGAAGGCATGGTGAATTTCATTCCGAACGAGGGACCTTACGTGATAGCCGGTGATCTGATTCTCACCGACCAGACTCTTCCGTTTGTGAACAACCAGCCTAACAATTTGCCTGAATTTGGCAAAACCATGACCGTGACACCGCAAATTATCAACATCGGCAATCAGAGTGCCGCTAACGTGCGCATCAATGTTTCCACGGAGGATGAATACATCACCTTGAACAATTCGAGTCTGACTGTCGCAACACTGCCCGCTCACGATACACTGGACAATTCTCCCACGTTCACCTTTATGGTTAAGAATGTTGTGCCAGCCAACCATAATGCAATCATCAGAATGGAAATCATTTTCAACAATGACACGATAGTGCAATCCAAGTCCGTGAAACTGTACGCTCCGCAGTTGAGTATTACCTCGTTAGTGATAGATGATTCAGAAATGGGGAATGGTAACCACAGAGCCGATTACAACGAGACATTCAACTGCAACATCACCATTGCCAACACGGGAAATATGCCTATCATTGGCGGTAATATTTTCTTTGATAATCTTGGCAACGAGTTGACTTTCCAAAACGATTCCATCCATTTCCCAGAGATAGGGGTTAACGGTTCTGTTACAGTCTCGTTGCAGGTAACAGTCGGCAATATCATTCAGGAGCCAACCATTTCGTACATTAAAGCCGGGCTTTGGGTCAACTATTATTACGCATCTGCCAACTTCCCCATCAAAGTCGGAGCAACGATGGAAGACTGGGAAACGGGGGATTTCTCCAGCTTGAACTGGCAGAACACCTCCTCCTCCCCATGGACTATCACTACACAATCTCCGTATGAAGGCACCTATTGCGCCAAATCGGGTGCAATTGGTAACAACAGTAATACCACATTGAAAATAACCGATACGGCTACTGTTGCCGACACTATCTCCTTCTTCTACAAGGTTTCCAGCGAGCAAAACTATGACAAACTGACATTCAAAATTGACGGGCAAACCAAAGATGAATGGAGCGGAACTATCGGTTGGACCCGCGCCGCCTACCCGATAAATGCTGGTCCACACACCTACACATGGGTCTATTCCAAGGATCACTACGAAAGCGCAGGAAAAGACTGCGCCTACATTGATGCCATCTCTTTCCCTTGCGGCAAGGTGAATTATCCCGTGGGGCTTCAAGATATAAACGAAAACACCAAAGACATCCGAACATGGCCGAATCCGACTACAGATATCCTTCATGTCCAATTACTTGATGAAGGTAATCGGGATTATACCTATCAGCTCTTCAATCTGAACGGAAAGCTGCTGCAAGGCGGGCACCTGACGGACAATAACACCGAAATTGATGTAAGAAATCTGGTTTCAGGGGTTTATCTTTTGAAACTGGAAAACAGCCTGCATCAGACGCAAACTGTCAAATTCATCAAGAAATAGACATGAACAAAACGAGACCGCTGATATTGGTTGTCAACGATGACGGCTACGAGGCCAAGGGCTTGGAGGCGATGATAGAAATTGCCAAGCCGTTGGGTGAAGTGGCGGTGGTGGTGCCTGACCGGACACGCTCCGGCATGGGACACGCCATCACCATGGGAGAACCGTTGCGCCTCACCAACTACAAGAACGAAGATGGAATCGCCTACTACAAGACCAATGGCACGCCTGTGGATTGCGTGAAGTTGGGTGAGAAAGTGGTGCTCCGCAATCGGAAAATCGATTTGCTGCTGTCGGGTATCAACCATGGTTCCAATTCTTCCGTAAGCCTGATTTATTCCGGCACGATGGCCGCTGCCATTGAGGCCGCTTTCGACAACATCCCTGCAGTGGGGCTTTCCGTGCAGGACTACAGTCCGAACGCCGACTTCACTGCCTCTGTACACTTCGGCAGACAAATCGTGGAAAAGGTATTGGAAAAAGGTCTTCCGCCTCACATCTGCTTGAACGTCAATATCCCGAAAGCTTCCTTAAAAGAAATCAAAGGCATCCGAATTACCCGCCAGTGCCATGCCACCTGGCATGAAGACTTGCAGGAGCGCACCGACCCGTACGGCCAAAACTACTACTGGCTCACTGGCTGGTTAGAGCGTCTTGAAGAGGACGAAAGCACCTGTGAAGGGGCACTCCAGCGCAACTATGTCTCCGTGCAACCCGTGCAGTTCGATCTGACTGCTCACCAATACATTTCATCCTTAAAATTTTTAGAATCATGATGGAAAAACTAAGAAGAGATTCCTACGGGGTAGGCATTATTTTGGGCATGTTGGTGCCCGCCGTGCTTTTCGGCATTCTATACGGCATTTATATGTTGGTGGTGGCAGCCAATCCGCAGATGTTGGTGAACAAGCCCAATCTCACCCACGTGTTGATTCCTGATTTTATCCTTATTGCGCTGATTCCAAACGTATTCATTATGCGATACTACCTTTTGAAGCTGAAATTCGATAAGACGGGCCGCGGCATTCTTGCCATCACGTTTTTATGGGCGATTGTCTTTGTGGCAGCGCAGTTCCTGCTGTAACCGACCCTTGACCCTAAACGAAAAGAGGCCCGGAATTTCCGAGCCTCTTTTTTTGTCGTTAGACAAACGTTCTGACTACTCCAGGCTGATAGCCTCGCACGGACAAACGTCAGCGCAAGCTCCGCATTCGATGCAGAGATCAGGGTTGATGGAATAAGCAGCGCCTTCAGAGATGGCCTCTTGAGGGCATTCGCCGATGCAAGTTCCGCATGCAGCGCAAAGATCTTCATTAATTTTGTATGCCATACTTTTTTAATTGTTGTTGATTGAGCGGCAAAAATACACTTTTTATGAAATGCCACGCAATTGGTGAAAAATTTTATTAAACGGTTTCAGTTAATTGTATCGGACGCGATAGATGGCCGGAAAGGCGGGAGGTTTAATTATCCGTTAAGAATACTTTCTTCTCAACAGATCACAGAAGGAAAGGTATGCGTCAGACTTGGAATCCCAGAAAAATTTTTGTTTTAGCTGTTCCAGACAGTCAAAAGCCTCCTCCATCGTTTTACAATCGTTCAATTGTCGGATGGAGATACTGAAATCCTCGCCGCGATTATGGAACAACTCCTTGATATAAATAAACTTATCGTTGATGGAGATAGCTTTTGTCAAATCGCCGACTTTGGCGTGCTGATATTGGCTGCTGATGGAATTGTCTTCGCGCCGTTCGTTGAAAAGGTCATTGAGGGAACGTTGCTGAGGTTTCGTCGTTGGAGCCTCTTTGGGCGGTTCCGGTTTGGCAATAAGCGGTTGCGGGTTTGCTTGTTGTTTCTCAACAATGGGTTTCTGAACCTCTTCTGCGGGTTTTTCTTTCGGTTTCGAGGTTTCTGGGGCGGGTGTGTGTTTCTGGGGAATGAAATTTAGTATATCATCCTCTTCGTGGATTTCCACATCTTCTTCAGAAGCGGTGATCACAATATCGGGCTCATCAAAGAGTTCGTCGGCATTGTCTTGGATGTCGGTATCAATAACAATCTCTTCCTCAGGTTCTTCCAGATGGTCAAAAACATCTTCAGCGGTTTCTTTTTTCTCTTCTGGTTTCACCTTTTTGCCGGAATCCTGGGCTGGTCGTGCCTGCTCTTTGGCTTCGATTTCCTTTGCAATTTCGTTAAGTTCCTTTTCCACGGCGGCCTTGTAGCTTTCATGTTCCGTATCAAAGAAAAGATCAACGTCTTCTTCCAGCGTTTTGGCGGGGGTGAACTCTCTCTTGGGTTCCGCCGTCGCCTCCGGTTGCAGCGTTTCCTGTTGCGGAGCAGGATATTCTTCCGTTTCCATTGCCGACACACGGACATACAGATTCCGGATTTTCTCTAACAGGACTTCTTTCTCAATAAGAGCGATTTTAATCTCTTTTTCATTGTCAGATAGCAAATTATCCAACATTTCCGACATTTGTTGATATGCGTCGTTCATTTTTTTTGATTTTCTATATCAGGTTAACAGTTTTTATTATAATTTTGCGCTCGAAAAAAGCGCACAAAAATACGAAATTCTTTCATACAGAATAAGAGAAATGTTTTTAGAAAATAAGGCGAGTAGGAATCATAAAAAAGGATGGATAGAAGTGATATGCGGATCCATGTTCTCCGGAAAAACGGAAGAGTTGTTGCGTCGCATCCGTCGGGCGGAGTTTGCCAACCAGAAAATCGAACTGTTCAAACCGGCGATAGATACACGATACGATGAAACGGAAGTGGTGTCGCATAACGAGAACTCCCGGATTTCAACTCCTGTTAATAACTCTTCGGAAATATTGCTCTACATCAACATGAATGATGTGCAGGTTGTTGCCATCGATGAAATCCAGTTTTTCGATGACGGGATTGTGGAGGTTTGCAACCAGCTGGCCAATGCCGGTATTCGAGTGATAGTCAGCGGGTTAGATATGGACTACAAAGGAGTACCCTTTGGCCCTATGCCGAAGCTGATGGCGGTGGCGGAGTATGTCAGCAAACAACACGCCATCTGCACGCGCTGCGGCGACCTCGCCCATTTCTCCTACCGCATTGTCCCGAACGAACAACAAGTCCTCCTCGGCGAGAAAGATGCCTACGAGCCGCTCTGCCGCCACTGCTATGAAGAAATGAAACAGAAAGAGTAGTTTGACGTATGACGTATGATTTAAGACGTTGGGTCTTATCGTTGCCAATAGCCATAGTCTAAGTCTAAGTCACGTTCCATCGCCTATCGTCACCGACTCGATGGTAAGGATTTCCTCTTGACGTCGCACACCGTTATCACCGCCATGGCCGCCCACACGATGGCCGAAAGCTTGTCTGTGTCCAAGAAGTTGTTGAAGACCCCATGAGTATAATAGGAAACAAGAGAAATCACCATACATAAAGACAACAGTTTCAATGTTTTGTCTTCCGTATAAATATACGTTTTGATTCCCACGATAAGGAATGCGAATACGATGGCAAACACTGTCAACATGCCGGGGATGCCGCTTTCGGCGCAGGGTCCGATATATTCGCTGTGGGCGTTGCCGCCGTCGCCGAAGTCAGTGGAGATGATGGTGCGGTAATAGCCCTTTTGGAACGGCGCATACTCGAACTGGTAAGTGCCAGGACCCCAGCCAAATATAGGTTTCTCTTCAATCATGCCGAACGCAGCTGTCCAGCGGTTGATGCGCTCCATATTGGAGGCATCGGTGCTGATGTTCGACATGGACTGGATGTGCTCGACAAAGTTGCCAGAGGAGTCCTGACTGTTGCGGCTCATTTTGTAGAGGATGTCATCCGCGTAAAAGAACAGCAGAAAGCCTAAAATCAACCCGCCACCCAATAACCATGACAGTTTGATGCGTAGTTTTAGAATGATCAGAACCCCGATGGCCACCACCAAGCTTATCCAGGCGGCACGACTGAACGAAAGGTAAAATGCCATCAGCAGAATCAGGGTAATGACCACGTAGAATATCTTTTGCGGTAATTTGTTGTCAGGCAGGAAGAAAAAGCCTGCGGTGATGGGTATCATGAATGCCAATGCCGCGCCGTATGACGTATGGTCGTTGTAGAACGGCGACATGACGTAGTGGGCGTAGTGCTCGTCAAAACCGCTGAGAGCATGAAGATACGTGGTGATGCAGACGATGATGGTTAATCCAAGCGCATAACAGTTGAAGTATCGGACGGCATTTTTCAAATCATCTTCCACCAATTGCATGAAAAACCAGTAGCAGGAGGTGATGAACCAGAGTTTGGAGGCAAAAGCTTTGAGCGAAATGACAGGGCGCACGCTGGTCAGACAGGTAATCAGCATCCAGCCAAGGTAAACCATTATCGCAATGGATATGGGATGTTTCAGAAAAGCGCGATTTATCCGCAGGTCGTAAAGAATCCGGACGAAGAAAATCATCGTCAACGCAATCATCAATCCTTCAGAAGGTAATGACAAACCTAGATGGATGTTTTTGCTGCTGATAATGACAGAAAGCGGGGTGGTGAAGGCAATCAGGTACATGGCCACGTCAGCGTGGAAAAGCAGGACATACAACCCCACTGCGGCGACCGTAATCAGGGGAACCACTTGCGTTTCTCTGATTATGGCGAAGCCGTTGGCCAGCACAAGTGCTATGGCGATTACAAAGCCTATAATCTGCCGTTTAGTGATCTTGTGTGTCTGCTGCCGGATCTCTTCTAACAGGTTTGTTTTCAATCCTTTCAATCGTTAACAGAACAATTAAAGTCAGAATGAAAGCGCAAAGGGTGGAAATGATGACGATGATGGATCTCTTCGGATAGAACTTCTTGTCGGCGGGGTATGGCTTGTCAATCACGAATTTCACCGGCATGATGGTGGTCATATCCATTTTGGCATCCATCATTTTCTGTTTGCACAAGGCGTGATACTTGCTGAAGTTGTATTCAAGATCTTGGTATGAGGTGAGTTGAGCACCATATTTGGCTATAGTGTCTTGTTCCCTTATGATGCGCTGCATGGCGGCGGTGTTCCCTTGCGCGGCGGCGATAGCATATTGCTGCGTGAGACGTTCGCTCTGCAGTTTCACATCAAAGACGCCGTGTGCCATGATTTCTCGGATGGAGTCATTGACGATGGCGATTTCGCGTTCAATGGAATCCAACTGGTTTTGCAGAATGATGCAAGCGGCTTGTGCGCGTTCGTATTCCACGGCGTTCTTTATGGTGTCCAACCAGCGTACCACATCGAGAGTCATCTCGTATGCGCGTTGCGGGTCCCAGTCGCTCAACGACAGCGATATGGCACCGTAATCCGTACGTTTTATGGTCAGATTGTTGGTGATGGTCTTATAAAGTTTGGTCATCCCGCCCTTTTTGTTCACATCGATGTTGTAGTATTCAGCGAGTTTGTATTTCTCAATCAGCGAATCCTTGATGGCCACGGAGTTCAGGAACGGCAGCATTTGCTCGGTCTCGTCAACGGTAGCCAAAGCCTTGATTTCCAGTCGTTCATTATAGTTCTGTTCGTTCAGGAGGATTTTGGAAACGGAGCTGGTCCGGGGCGCGTAGAGTAGGGCGGTGGATTTGTAGCGCGGTCGCACGAGAAAAGAGCAAGCCGCAGACACGAAAAATGCGGCAACACACACAATCAACAGCCATTTCCGCCATTTCCACATAAACTGCAGCAGACTGAAAGCATTGTACTTGTTTTGATTTTCCATTCGGTATTTTTTTGTTTGATAATGATATAAAATTCTATTTATTGTGTAATATTAACTACTAGAATAAAACTAATCACTATTCACTGCTCACTATTCACTAATTAATACAGCAGCCCCAGTTCCATTTTGGCGGCATCGGTCATGCGATCCATCGTCCAAGGCGGGTCGAACGTGACATCGACCACCACTTTGTTCACGCCAGGGATCATGGACACGCGGGTTTGCACCTCCATCGGCAGACTTTCCGCCACGGGACAGTTGGGCGCGGTCAGCGTCATCAGGATATAGACATCGTTGTTTTCGTTCACCTCTAACTTGTAGATAAATCCTAATTCCCAGATGTTTACAGGAATTTCTGGGTCGTAAATGGTGTTGAGAACCTCAATCACTTTGGTTTTCATAAACGTCTCTTCTTTTATTTTGCAAAACGAAATTATATTATTATCGTTTTTTTTTGTTCCGCGGCAAAGATACAATTTTTTATTACTTCATCACTTTTGTAAAATAATAGTATTTTTGCCAACGAAAAACATCTTCCGTAATGAACCCTTCCGCAAAACTTTTCGCCCTCTTCTGCACCTTGGCACTCCTGCTCCCCGCGTGCGTGACCGTGCGCGACTGCGACGGGAACCGATACCGCACGCTGAAAATCAACGGAATGCGGTGGATGGCGGAGAACCTGCGGACAACCCATTACGCCGACGGAAGCCCGATTGTGCTGAGTGAGGTAGCAGACAAGGACACGACCGTTGCCTGCTATTTCGACGACTGGAACAGCCAGGACTCGGTGCGGAAGTATGGACTGCTCTACACCTGGACAGCGGCGGTGCACGATACGGGAAGGATCTCCACGAGCGTGCAGGGTGTCTGTCCCGATGGGTGGCACCTGCCGGACGATGCGGAGTGGACGGCCATGACACAGGGCTGCGTCGCGGAGGGCTACCAGTACCGTATTCCCTTCTCAGCCCAGAATATGCAGATTATCAAACGGTTTGTGCGTCCGCCCCGGAGCGGCTATCGCTACCCCGGCAACTACTCGAAAGTGGGCGAAGAGTCCTTCTGGTGGAGCTCCACTCCCTCAAGCGACGGCACCGCCACGGGCCGCTATTTGGAGAACTTCAACTATCCCTGCCCGTACGTCTGTTTCGGGAAGGTATATAACGGCTACAGTGTGCGCTGCGTGCAAGACGGGGCGAAAATCACCACCCCGAAGCTAAAAGTCAAAAATCGGAAAAAGGGGAGCGTGCAGGGTATGTCGCAGTTGGACACATTCACCATCCCTCACAAAACGGTTATGCCCCGTTCTTTCTACTCCTTTGCTGAAAAAACGCAGGTGAACATCTGGTTCCATACGGAAGAGAAACAGATTGTTCTGAATTACTGCATAAATGGGCTGAAACCGTTCTCCACATTCCAGAACCCCGGCTACCTCACCTACTATTTTCCACTCGACCGAAACCATCTGATTTACAACTGCGTCTT
>JAEEKL010000163.1 GCA_016282395.1 Bacteroidales bacterium | reverse complement strand
GCTTTCCCGTGGAAGCCCTTTATTTTGGCGATTTGGAATATTGTGAATGAAGAGGTAAAAAAATAAACGGATGATAGCCGGTTTTAGAAAGATAGACAGATTGTTATGGAAGCCGCTCGTTTGGAATCCGGCAGATGGAGGAAGCAGAAGGTACACCACATCAAAATTCCGTGAAAATGAATGCTGGCTGCAACTGAATGATTTTCCGGATGAACCTATGTGGACGCTATTTTATAAAGGGGAAGAGAGAAATATTGAAGACACACCATTATTATGGAAAATCAATTAAAATATTGATAATAATACAAATATATCTTCACATCTTCATAACATGAAATACAGCGACCTCTGCGTGTCGGAGATTCTGCTTATAGGGAAGTGAGGGGAATGGAAACTGTCGTGTTTAAGGTCGCTATTTCCTACATTTTTTCAATCTCTTCTGCCGTCAGTCCTGTGTACTTTGCAATCAACTCAACCAACATGCCATCATTTTTCATGCGACGGGCGGCATCATAATTGGCTATTTCCTTTCCTTCATGGATTCCCTTTTCATGAGCCGTCTCCATTACGCTGTAGTTGTCCCAGAAAACCTTTTTACTTTCCTCGTACTGCCAGCGTTCATCATCTGTGTAACGCGCAATCTCCGCTTGCTCGAAAAGTTTCTTGAAGATGCGGTCCTGTAGTGCCTTTGGCCGTTCAAGCAGACGGTAAAGGTTCTTGAGCACATACATCCATTTGTCGAACATGGTCTCCAGCTCATCCTCGCTCTTGTTGAACTTAGGCATCTCAAGATAGACGAATGTCAGTTTGTCGTAGAACACATGGTGGTCCTCAACATCCTTAAGCTTGATTTCATGACGGTAGCTGTCGGTGGGATATTCGCCGTCAGGGAACACGAAGTTGAGGATGCCGACCGTGTAGACATTCTCCAGATGATAGTTCCACGGCCCTTTGGGCGCCTGCTGGCGGATGGGCGTGGTGGCGTAATAGACGCTGCGGTCCTTGAAGAAGGCCTGTTCCGCCTTTTGCATCTCCACGATGAAGCGGCTTCCGTCCCTTGTTATGCAGTAGACATCAAATACGGAGCGGCGGTCGCCACTGCCGTCACCAAGGTTTTCACTGTTGAGGTACTGGATGTCCTCAATCTCCTTCTCACTGTTGTTGAACAGGGCATTAAGGAAACTGATGAGCAAGTCCTTGTTCATCTCCGTGCCGAAAAGTTTCTTGAAGCCGAAGTCAGTGTAGGGGTTAATGTACTTTTCTTTCGTCATATAAATCATGATTTTTTTGTCATTTGTTGATATAACGGTGATGTTTATGGTTTATTGTGTCACTTCCGGTAGGATTATATCTTTTTTAATTGCGTTGCTGTCATAAATTTTAAATTCAACGCCATAATTTCTGTTTTATTGTGTACGCGTCATGCTTTTTTCAAAAAATCCTCCTGCTTGATGTATTGGAAATGGTTCCCCAGTTCCCTGCAACCATGGAAACCGGTGAATTTGCGGAGCTTGTCGATAAGATTCCACCCTCTGTAGATAAAAATACATTTGGTTTCTCCTTCGTTGGGGTCAATGAACAGATAAGCCGGAGCAGTTGCTATCCGCGTAAAACTTAGTTGGCGGATTTCTTCCCACCTGAAATGATGCACAATACTGAAATCCTTCCTGTAATTCCGCCATGGATCAACCGTACCGCAAAAGGTCAGTCCTTCCGATGAAATTGTAATGAAAGTCTTTTTTTTGTGATTCCTTGTATACCACAAAAAAAACAATAGGAATACATGTCCATATGACAGGAATAATAATGGCTTTCCAGGTACCTATCCCTATCAGAAACGCTGCGGTTATTAAAGAGATAATTCCTGTAAAAACAATGGCAATTATATTTATTATGTAAGCTATTTTCAGATTGAAAGTAACCGGTTTCAGATTATCAATTTTGATGGTCATGGCTATCCCAAAAACTTTACAAACGCTTCGGCCTGTTCCTTCAGTGCAGTGCGTTGCGCATCGGTGAGAATCATTCGCCCCTCGCTCCATGCCTCTGCGTTGAGGGTGACGCCTGTCTGCGGCGCGGCCATCACATCGGCCTTGATGAAAGTGAGCAGCTCCGTGAGTTTTTCGCGGCACTTTCCTGTGGCCATCTGTCCGCCGGCACCGCTCAACGTCACCTTTTTGCCGTTGATGACCGTAGGCGTGGCGTAATCGTTCGGCACTACAGGGCGCGACAGCCAGTCCAGAAGGTTTTTAAGATGCCCCGGATAGCTGAAGTTGTATTCGGGCGTGAAAATCCATATGCCGTCGGCCTGGGCCACTGTCTCCCGTATTCTGACCACCGCAGCAGGTGCGGGATGTTCGATGTCCTGATTGATGAACGGAACGTCCGTGTAATCCAAGTAGGTGACTTCGGCAACGCCCGCCAGCAGTTTTTCCGCCTCATGGGCAAGCTGCCGGTTGAACGATTCTTTCCTCAACGAACCGATTATAAAGAGTATATGCTTCATATTCAGATTGTTTTATTTGCTTCTGTAATGTGTTTAATTTGGTTTTGCAGATTTAAATTTTCAAGCTGCTTTTCCATCAGCTTTTTGTTCCAAAGCTTAGGCGTTCTTCCTGAGAACCAAGGAAAACCTTTTCTTATCCAATCAGTTCTGTACGATTCGTATGAATTGCCTTCAGATTCATCGGAAAATCCAAATTCAAACCCACAACATGGACAGATTTCATATGTCGGGTACCCATATTCATCAAAGG
>JAEEKL010000162.1 GCA_016282395.1 Bacteroidales bacterium | reverse complement strand
GACACGCTTGTTTGTAAGTGCTTCAAGATACCGCTCTATGCAATGCTGAATCGTCACACGGTAGGTGTATTCCCTCCCTTCTGCATAAAGGGCAATCACACGGTTCAGGTCACCGCCTCTTTGCACGAATATCCCTAATCGCACAAGTTTGTCTTCCATTTTTGAACACATTTGCCATTCGCCTGAAATGTTGTCCCAATACTCTCGGTTGGCCAGGATTTGTTCGTATTCCTCTAAAGGGACGCTTCCGTAATAATCGTTCATTGCATTTAGGTTTTATTGTTTCTACGCTGCAAAGAAAATAAAAGCCTGTGCCGAATTGATGCACAGGATGTTTTTTAAAAAAAAATTATCTCAAAATATAATTCATATCAAAAAAGTATTATATCTTTGCATTAAAATAAAGAATGAATTATGACTAAGGCTACCATACAATCTGTTAGACAAACTGAAAATGCCGGATTATTCACCATTTGCTTCGAAGGCGAAAGCTACACGGAATTCCAGAAAAAGCTGGACGAATTGCTCAAACTATCAGAGCAAAAGGGAACAATCCATATTGAAGAGACTAATATAGAAGGGATCGATGATACAAATTTTGAACTATGAAACACACTGAAGAAACGGAACAACTATTCCAAAAAGTAATTGATGACACCCCGCAGGCAATCAAGCTGCAAGTGGAGTGGTCGTATGACATTGCAGACTACATTGACGCCTCACTTCAACAAAGGGGTATGTCACAAAAAGAATTCGCCAAACTCGTCGGAACGTCCGAAGCGGCAGTATCGCACTGGGTTGGCGGAGGGCACAACTTTACGCTTTCAACACTGGCAAAGATATCGGCCGCTTTGGGAATTCCGATAATTCAAGTAACAAGATTAAAGGGCGTCTAATTTGTCTGATAATGTCTTTGCACCTTATTTGTAGCCAGTCGGCGATTGGCTTACCACAGTTCCTGTTCCAATTCACGGTGCAGACCCTTAAAAAACGATACCCGGCAGTTTGATTGCTCAGGGACTGTCGGGACTTAACGATGCAAATATACAAAAGTTTTTATTACTGTAAAGGGATTTTTCAAACCATCATAAGCCTTTTTTATAATCTTTTTTGTCCCTTCCACTCTTTGGTCGGAATAGAATTGCCCTCCAGGAAGAACAAAGTCACGCAGCCAATCGCTTCCAAATTGAGCAAGCAACGCATTGTTAATCCGATTTTCCCCCTTTGAATGGACATGGCATATTCTGACAACTCATCCCTAAGTTCCGGCTGTAGCGAAGTGTACCGGATGCAGCCGGTAAGCCAGGAAAGCATGACCAAGCGGTATTCCTTACCCTTATATTTGATTTGGTTTACAGCATCAGGCCGTTTGTCATCAAGGATCAAACTTAACCTGTTCCTTTTATGATTAATAGTAATACTCCTCCCCTCTTTATCAATCACTGACAAAACAGGTCCGTCTATGATCTTGGCCGAATCACAATCAAACGAAAACGGCCTCTGCTGACGTATAACTTCATTAAGGAAAGCATACATAAAGACACGTCCCATGCCATGCTCATCCTTGTGACTGAGCAGACGAGCGATGGTGGATGCATCAATGGTTTTGCTGTACTTCATTACGGAACTCAACTTTGATTTCGTAGAAAAAAACACGGCAATAGATGAAGTCAGTGATGGCAAAATCGGTGTGGTCGAACAGGTTGTGAAAGGCTTGTGTCAGATGCAGGTCTTTGGTCAGTTCCTAGTCGAGGCCTTCGTTCCAGTTAGGCGGGGGACAATTCATCCCGATAAATTCGTCAAAGTCGTTGGAATCAGGATCGTCGTTCCCTCTCAATTGGAGAGGGAAAGCCACGCCGCCTTCATACAACAGGTTCCATCCTGAATCTTGCAAAGCATTCCAAAGATCTTGACGGTTTTCGCCTTGCACGGGGTGCAATGCCGGATAGTCATTGCTGAGGTAGCAGCAAGCCTCGACCTCCACATCTTCACCGAAGCCTTTGTTGGCTTCATACACAGCGTGGGCTTTGTCGAACATCTCGCGCAAGGCTTCCCGCATCGCGTCGTTGAAGGCTATGATGTCGGGCAACATCATTACTTGTTCGTGCTTCAACACCCGTTGATTAATGATGTTTTTCCTGACCTGGAGAAGACTACGCTCTTCGGTGTAGTCGTGGTCTTTGCTCCAAAGCCCTTCAAACGACATGATGATTTGGTCTTCAAGTGCCTTTAAGGCATCGTCTTGTAATAAGTCTTTGATGTTCATGGTGTTTTGAGTTTATAGTTGGACATAATAATAGTATAAATAGCAAGATGGTTTAGTGGAACTAACACCAAAATTTAATTTCAAAAGATGTGTAAAAACCTGTTTCCACTTTCCCTTCAGGAGTATCTTTGTAAATAGGGGTTATTAATGGTGTTCGTTTTTTTACCAAACCTCTATCAAAGAAATCTTTCAAATAGGAAGGCCTACCCCAATATCGCAACAGAAATATCGTATGACCCGTGCCACATTCCCTGTCAAGAATTTGAATAACCTCACCAGTACACTTTCCGTCATTGTCTAGTTCATAGTAAATCTGTTCAACTTTGCGCCAGAATTGTTCTGAATGATTGTGTACGAAAAAGTGGGCGAGTTCATGACAAATTAGATAGTCCACATATTCAGTTTTTGGCTCACATATAGTCCAAAGGTTGTATCCGATACGATTATCCAAATAATAGCATCGACCAATAGCCATTCCTTTCCCTAAAATTGAAACTGTAACACAAGGAAGCCCTATGCGTTGTGCTATCATATTCGTTCGCTGCTGATAAATGTTTAATGCCTGCCACTTAACTTCTGTCCACAATAGCTTGCGTAATCTTTCTTGGTTACAATACGTTTCCATGTCCCAGTCTACAGGAATGAAAATGTCAAGCTTGCCCAGCAACCGCTCAAGTTTAATTTTTCTAATGTTTTCTTTTCTATAGATGTGCAGTTGCAATAAGTCTGTTTCCACCGCAAACCGTTCATCTACTACGCCGTAAAACGACGACGCCCATTCTTCAGAATCAAATGCCATACTTCTTGTTTTTACTTTTT
>JAEEKL010000001.1 GCA_016282395.1 Bacteroidales bacterium | reverse complement strand
TTGCGGAAGGCGATGCGTTTTCCGTTGCCGGAGTAGCCGGAGAAGTTGCAGGTGACGTGTTCCACACCTGTTGTCGTATTGTTGAACAGTGCCACGGGTTCGAAGGTGCTCGTCGCGTCATCCCAGACACCCACCTGCAGCTGATAAGCGGCGTTGGGCTGTCTCAAGTACATATCCAGCTTCACGTTGTTCATCGGAACATTTCCCGAAATTTCAGGCAATGCATAGACACAGCGGTAGTTCATCAGCAGACTGTAACTGCCGCTGTGGGCGAAGTCGCTCTTGTAGTACACTTGCGGGCGTTTGTCGTTCGGCATAGACGGGGCGTCGGTGCGCACTAACTCCCAACAAGTGGGTTCCACGCCTGTGGTTGTGGTGGTGCTTGAGGTGAAGGATTCGAAGGTTTCAAGATAGGGTAGGGTGATGTCCGGGCAGCTAAACGTGGTGAAGCTTACCACATTGCCGTAAGCCGTTCCCGCACTGTTTGTTGCATAAGCACGCACATAGTAAGTGAGGCCCGACCCAAGGCCGGTGATGGTACTGGTGAACGTGCCCGTGCCGGTGCCGTCGCTTGTGTGGCTGTCGGATATTGTCGGGCTTTGGGAAGTGCTCCAGCAGACACCGCGTGCGGTCACGCTTGCACCGCCGTCAGCGGTGACATTGCCGCCGCAGATGGCGGAGTTTTTCGTGATATCGGAAATGCTGTTCGTGGTTACTGTTGGCGGATAATTGACGGTAACCGTGACGGAGGCCGTCGCTGTGCAGCCGTACTGGTTGCTCCCCGTCACGCTATATGTGCTGGTACTGGTCGGGCTGACGGTGATGCTTGAACTTGTGCTTCCTGTATTCCAACTGTAGCTGGTGGCTCCCGAAGCGTTGAGTGTTGTGCTTTGGCCGTAACCTATAGAGGTGGTACCTGTGATTCTGACATTCACCGTGTTGCACGAAGTGGTGAATGTTTTTTGTGTGCCGTAGCCCGTTCCTGCGCTGTTGGTGGCATACGCCCGCACATAGTAGGTGGTGTTGGGCTTTAACCCCGACAGATTGCCGGTGAACGAGCCGGTACCGCTACCGTTAGAGGTATGATAGCCGCTAATGGTTGGGTTTGGGGAAGTACTCCAGCAAATACCGCGTGCAGTGACGGTGCCGTAACCGTCATTGGTGACGTTTCCGCCACAGGAAGCGCTGTTGGTGCCGATGTTGGTGACATTGTCTGTCGTGACAGTGGGTGGTATGGTTGCCGGCGCACTGACCGTCACCGTGGCGCTTTCCGAACAGTTGTTGTTCCATACGGCCGAAACAGTGTACGTACAGCTGCTATTCAGCGGATTGTTGTCTGTATAGGTCGTGTTTGTGGTGCTCCCTATCAGCGTGTTCTGCCGATATACATCATATTGCAACACCTGTGCTGAAATCTTCTCCAACGTTCCTCCAAGAGGGATATTAGAAGGATAAAGGTTGCCGTACCAACTGAACTCCGTGGCCCCTTCCTCAAATGTTAATCCTATAATATTCCCTTTGTTGGATATTGCTTCGCCTTCCACGTATGGTATGACGTAGTCACCTGTCGCTACAACTCCGAACCAAAGCTCCGATGTTGCGTCCACCAAAACGGGATTTGTCAACGTGACGACAGTCCATCCAGTTGTGTTGACCGTGGACATAGGCACCACTTGGTTGACGACCTGCTCGCCTGAGTTGAGCGAACCGTTGTTGCAGCTGCCACCTTTAAACACCACAACCTTGTACGATGTGGCGTATGGACTGCCGATAAACCACACGGCCTTCAGGAGATATTGGTTATAGGGGGTGAGGTCGGAAGTCTCGAAACGTTGCACCATACATTGCGAAGCAACCCCGTATCCATAATAACTTGAGATGTTGGAACTGGATCCCCAAGAAATTACAACCGAGTTGGGACTGCCACTGCTATAGGTCACAGGCACATTCCATGACAAATCCACAGACGATCCATTTCGAGTTCCCGTTAGATTTTTCGGGGCAATGCACGGTTCCGTCGAAGACGAACCGTAAAGGGTTACGTTTGCCGAACAGGAACCTGAGGTCAGCGTCATGGTGTATTCGGTGTTGCTTGATGAAGCAGTAGGGCTGTATTTCACGTATAAAGTGCCTCCTGTTGACGAAAGAGATGCACTGGTGGAGTAGTCGGTCCCGTTTGTGCTGATTAGGAATCCGTTACCGGTGGTCACGCTAATGTTCCCGCTCAGGGAATGGCCGCGCACGGACAGCGTCTGTGCACTGCTCGACACACCGTCGTACGTATTTAGCACCATCTGAGATGTTGAGCATCGTATAAACGAGCCTGTCGCGCTGATTCCGATAATAGCCTCTTGGTCTTGGGAATAGTTATAGGAACCGGGAGTGAGCGCATTCAGCGCAAAATAACCGTCATTGTAGCCACCCCATCCCCAGTTGAAATGGAAATTCCCGCTGTTGTCGTATCCGTCACAAACGAAGGCGTGTCCTCCGCTGCCCTGGCCCGAATAAAAGACAGGACGGGCATTATTCAGCTCTTGTTTGAGCAGATTAGCCCAGTCACTGTCCGAATAATCGGATTTATAAACGTATGTGCCATTGTCCTCAAAAGCAAAATAGTTATATAAGACGCTGGGGACAGGGAAGAAAAAGGCGGAACTGCCAATCGTCGAATAATCCATGTCCACCGCCACGCCGCAATGGTAAATCAATTTCGCCACTGCATTTTTTTGCGTGGAGGTTGAGGAACTGCTCAAACTGTTGGGCATGTTGTTGTAGTTGTAGGTGGCAGAATTGAAATCCACCGACAAGGTGCCGTAAGTACTATGATCGTAACTGTGGCTGTTGAACCCTTGGTTCGGCCATTGCCAGTATCGGATAATCTGCGCTAATGCGGTGGCCACACACCCTGCGTAAACATGTCCGCCGGGACCGTTGGCATCCGCCGGGCAGAATTGGTTGTAATAGTTGTCCTGATTCCAGGTTGTCTGAATCAGCGGGCTTACTGCGGTGATACTCCTGTTGGGCATTGTTTGTCCGGATTTCAGGAGAGACCATCTCTCCGCAATTTCAGTGGAGGGCAGGTCGTCATTATCTACTGCCGCTTTAATCTGTTGTCCATATTGATCCAGCCAATAGCGGACATTGTCGGGCATCCCTTCCAACGAGAAGGGATTGTCGTAGGAATAGCCCAGAATCGGTTCCGCATGCTCGTCTGCGGCTACAATCACAAATCCTCTTGGCTGAAGGGAAAACACGTAGTAGCAATCTGAACCATCAATGGCTGTGCCCGTATAGACCAGCTGCATGCTCTGTCTGCTCACATTGCCGTTTGCAGCTGCATTGCCGCGTTCATGGCCGCCTCTGCGCATAAAGGTGTAGCCGACCTCAAGTGCCTGTGCTGCCGTTACGTGAGTGGTTTTTTCAGGAAAATCGTTCTGGGAACTGTTCCTCGTGTCACTTTGCGCGGACAAACCCATGGCCATCGCGCAGGTCATTAAAAATAGTATAAACTTTTTCATAACGTTTGTATTTTTTTGACTTAAACTTAAATTTAAACCTTAACTTTAGAGTATTGACAGTTCGCAAATCGCGAATTTGTAAATAAGCCTTGCAAAGTTGCAATTTTTTTTGATTCGCAAAACGGATGTTTATAACTTTTTCAATTTTCTTGTGTTTTTACGAAACGTTGATAATCAATATTTTACAACCATATTTTTGGCTTTGTGCTTACATCGTTTGATAAAATAGTGCCTGTTTGGGTCGATTTTTGGCGAAAATTATGGAAAGAGATGTTGCGAAACAGTGATGATACAAAAACAAAATGTTTATGTCTTTACAGATGGACGTATGCAAAACGTTCATTGTTGAGCAAAAACCAAGAATATGTAAAAAAAAAGAGCCGCCCTTTACGGAGCGGCTCTTTTCGAAATCAGGATTTTCAATATTACCTGTATAAGATAACGTTTCTGCTTTTGTCAACGGTGAAATCACCCCATTCCTCCTTGATGTACTGGTCGCCGACCACAATGGCGGCGGGCAGGTTCTTCTTGACGGTGACTTTCACATTCTCGGAGTAGTCGTCGCCGATACGCAGTTCCTCAAGATAGAGCACTGCGCCTTCGATGATGCTACCATCTTCCTGTTTGATGGCGCCGGCCTTCTCCTCGAAGTCTTCCAAGCTGATGAAAGATTCTTTCAGGAAGCGGGTGGCGTCGGCATAGTTCATGAGAATCTCATCGCTGTTGTCTCCGATTTGGAATTTCAGGGACTTGCTGTTGGCATAGCAGGTGCCCGTGACTTTTTCACCATCGATGGTGACAGGCACGGTGCGCTCTTGAATCACGGCAATGCCAGTAGGCACTTTCGCGATGGTGTCATTTGTGGGCACGTAGTCGTCACGCAAAATGGCAAACTCGGTACGGCGGTTCAATGCGTGGGCGGCCTCCTGTTCTGGTTTCGACGGCAACGAGTTGATGTAATCCTCCGTCAGGTAAGTGCCCTTGGCGAAGAAGTATTTTTTGCCGTTGTAAGTGGAGTACATGTCTTTATCGAGGCGGCGCGGCACACGTTCACCGTAGCCTTTCGGCACAATACGGTCGGCGGCGATGCCTTTCTCCAACACCAGGAAATCCACACAGCTTTGGGCACGCTTTTGCGACAGGATGTCGTTCTTTTCTTCAGTGTCACGTGCATCGGTGTGGGAACGCAATTCGACCACGATGGTTGGGTTCTGTACCATTATATTATATAGGTACATCAGGGAGTCCTGATATTGCGGTTTCAGATCCCATTTTGCCAAATCGTACAGAATCTCGGGCAGCACGATAGGCTCCTTCGGGATGGGTTCGAGCACGAAGTCTTGTTTGAGGTCAGTGTTTTCGGTCAGGCCAATGGTTGTCTGCTTGGCAGTGTTGCCTCGCTCCCAATAGCCTTTCTTTGTAATCTTGATGTCGTAGGTGGTCGCGCCGAGGATCTTGGTCTTGTCGAAATGGTAGTAGCCCTTCACATCTGTGGTGGTTTTGTAAGAGGTACCGTCGGAACCGACAATTTCCACTTCAACACCGTCCATATATTGGCCATTGTTCTTGTCGCGAATGTAACCAGAGAGCGTATAAACCAGCGGGCGGAGGAGGAAGTAGTAGATGTCGTCGCCGCCGCGGCCGCCCTGACGGTTTGAGGAGAAGTAACCCTTGGCCAAGTATGGAGACTTGGACTGTGGGTCGATGGCTTCGTTCTCGTCGAAGATGATACCGATTTCGTCGCCGGAAGAGTTGATGGGAACCATTAGGTTCTCGGGGTCACTGAACTCGCCGTTCTTATAGGTGGACACGAAGAGGTCAAGGCCGCCCAAGCCGGGATGGCCGTCGGAGGAGAAGTAGAATTCCTCTTCGTTACGCCAGACAGGGAAGACTTCCTGACCTTCGGTGTTGATTTTGGGTCCAAGGTTGGTGATGTTGGTGAATTTGCCGGTCTTCTTAGTGCGGGTGGCCGTGTAAATATCATAGCCGCCGTAGCCGCCGGGCATGTTGGAGGCAAACCAGATGGTAAGTTCGTCATCGGAGATGTACGGATGGACATAATTGTATGCGGAGTCGCCGAGATCAACGATTTCGGCATCGCCCCATGCCTTACCTTTCTTCATGGACTTGTGGATGTAGCAGCCCTGCACTTTCTTTTTGTCTTGCGGGCATTTGGTGAAATAGACAACGGAGCCTTTACGGTTGGCGCAGGCCTCACCCTCGTTCACACCGGTGTTCAGGGTACCGCCTTGGTCCATGGAGGTCACGGGAGACCACTCACCCGGCCAGTCGGTGTTTTTGCTCTTGGGTTTTGTGGTGATGTAGATGTCGGAGAATGCGCCGGTGGTCCATTGGTCGGTGCCTTTGCCGACAGATCCCTCGCGGTTGGAGGAGAACATGATGGCGTTGCGCTTGTCATAGTTAGCCCAGCGTGGTGCCCACTCGTCTTCCTTGGTGTTGAATTTCTTGAGGTTCTCCACTTCGTAGCGGGTGGGGTTCTCGTTCCACATCTTGGCCTTGTTGCAACCGTCGATGCGCACGTCCACACGTGGATCGTCCGAGACGCGCTTCTTGTAGTTGTTATAGTATTTTAGGGCTAAATCATAGTCGCCGCGCAGGTTGTAGATGCTGCCCAAATGGAAGAGAATCATGGGGTTGTCCTTCTGGTAGTTTTTCTTCTCCAAGCGGAGGTACTGCTGTTCGGCTTTCTTGAGGTCGCCCATAATGCGGTAGCATTCGGCAATTTGGAAAGTGGCGCGCTGTATCTCCACGCGATTGGACTTCAATTTCTTAATTCCTTTCTTGTATTCGTTCAACGCATTTTCGTACTGGCAGTCGCGGAACAGATTGTCGGCGGGGCGCAGGATGGACTGTGCTTCGATGCCGTAAATGCTTGAGAATAAAATGCTTAAAACAATCAGCAGGATTTTATATTTCTTCATTTTACAATAATTTTCCTAATTAAAATTAAGGCGGCTAAAATACAAAATTTTTTGAAACCATGCGGAAAGGGATTTTTTCTTTTTTTGTGTATTTTTGCCGCGCTAATTATTTTCGAATGGAAAAGATATACTTTACCGATTTTGTGCAGGCTGATGCGGGGCTTACGCACGAGAAGTTGCGCGAGTGGCAGCGCAAATATCCGGCCTCGCCATTGCTGAACATGTTCTGCCTGAAAGATGTTTCACTAAAGGTACAGGGTCGGCAGCGCACGAAAATGCTGCTCACGCTGCCTGACAAGCTTCGTTTCGATGCCTTGCAGCTCGAAACGGCCCCCGTCGTGGAGGTGCGTGAGAAACCCCAACTTAACATCGTGGAGAGCAAGCCGCAGCAGAACACTTCCCTGCACCCCATCTTTGTCAAGCACCCTTCACCCGATCACGAAAACCGTCAGGCTCTTATCGATCAGCTGATTGAAAAATTTTCCAAAGATGCTCCCAAAATCATCTACTCCCCGGACGTGCATGATGCCGACGCCGACTATGGAATGGAAAGTTCCATTGAAGATCAAAGTATTGTAAGTGTTTCATTGGCAAATGTTTATGCGGAACAAGGGTACTATGATCGTGCCATACAAATGTTTGAAATATTAAAGTTGCATTTTCCAGAAAAAAATAGTATTTTTGCCGCCCGAATTGAAGAACTGAAAAAAATGATGGCGGAGGGGTGATTTTGGCATCGTTTTTGCAATGAGATTCGGCGAAAAATTTGAATTGTAAGTAATTAAATCATAAACTAAAAAGTTAAGAAAGATGTTTACATTGTGTGTAGTATTAATCATTTTGGCAAGTATCGTGCTGGCTTTCGTCGTTCTGATCCAAAATTCCAAGGGCGGTGGTCTGGCTTCCAATTTCGCCTCCTCCAACCAAGTGATGGGCGTGCGCAAAACCGCTGACGTGCTGGAGAAAACCACGTGGGGTCTCGCTGCCGGCATCATGCTGCTCTGCTTCGTGTGCGCATTCATGGCCAAGAGCGAGTATAACAGCATTCACGGCACTGGCACTCAGGTCGAACAGACAACCACCGACGATGCTGCTGAAGAATAACAGAAAAAAATGACGGAAAGATAAAACATGCAATACCTGTGGGTGTTGTGTGTTTTTTGTTTGTAATTAAAATATTGATTCAATGAATATTAAGCACGAAAATGTTCCTGGTCAAGTTCAGGAACTCGTAATTGAAATCCAGAAGGAAGATTACGCTGAAAAGGTAGAGAATGCGTTGAAGAAACAACGCCGCGAAATTGCTGTTCCCGGCTTCCGCAAGGGTAACGCCCCCATGGGCATCGTGAAGAAAATGTACGGCAAAAACGTCCTTGTGATGGAGATTGACCGTATCGTCAACGAAGAAATCGAGAAATTCTTCAAAGATAACGAAGTGAAATACATCTTCGAGCCCATGCCCGTCGAAGGCAAGTCTAAAGTGGATTTCGACAATCCCGACAACTTCACTTTCACCTACGAATATGCCCTCCGTCCTGAGGTTAAGATAGATTATAAAGCCATGCCCGCCGTCGTCGATTTCACCATCGTTCCCGGTGAGGAGGAAATCAAGAGCTACATAGACCAGCTCCGCGAGCGTCACGGCAAATATGTCATGCCCGAAACTATCGAGGCAAACGACAGCGTGTCAGTGGATTACGGCGGCGAAAAGGAAGCTTTCTTCTTCTTGAGAGACCTTAAGGAAGATGCCAAAAAATCCCTTCTCGGCAAGAAGGTTGGTGACAAAGTTTCCATGGCCATGCGCCAGGCTTTCAACACCGACGCGCTTTTCGCACGCGCATTCGACCTCAAGGTGGAAGAACTCAACGCTGACGATCCGTACACCTACGAACTGACCATCAAACGTATCGGCCGCATTGAACCTGCCGAACTGAACGAGGAGTTTTTCAAAGCAGCTTATCCCAACGGCAGCATCACCACCGAGGAACAGCTCACGGAAGAGGCCAAGAACGTCATCGCCGGTCAATACAAACCCGATACAGAGCGTCTGTTCATGAACAAGGCTATCGAAACGTTGCTTGACAATGTCACCGTGGAACTTCCCGATGAGTTCATGAAACGCTATATCAAGGCTGTCCAGAAAGATATGGACGATGAGAAGTTAGAGAAGGAATTCGACCAGTACAAACGTTCTTTCGCTTGGCAGATTCTGGAGAACAACATCGTGGAAGGTGAGGATGTGAATGTCACCCGCGCCGACATCGAGAACTATTTCCGCGACTATTTCATCAAGAACTATTTCGGAAACTTCAACGCTGATAGCGTGAAGGATCAGGTGGATAAGATTGTCGCCGACTCCATGAAGAATCAGGAGTATGTGAAGAATGCATACGACATGCTCTATGACCAGAAGTTGGTTGAGGTGTTGCGCAAGAAGATGAACATCGAACACAAGGAAGGCGATTTCAAGGCTTTCATTGATGTGATTTCCCCGAAGGATGACAAGAAGGAGGAGAATGCGGAGAAACCCAAGAAGACCACGAAGCGCAAAACCGCTGAAAAGGCAGAGGAAGCTGTCGCTGAAACTGCTCCTGCCGAGGAAAAGCCGAAAAAAACAAGAGCCAAATCCACTAAAAAAACAGACAAAGAGTAATTTATGAGAGACGAATTCAGAAACTACGCGCTGAAGCAGCATGGCATCAGCAGCCTGAAAATGGACCGTTACACGTCCATGACTCGCAATTATATCACTCCGTATATCATCGAGGAACGCCCGATGAACATCACCCAGCTGGATGTGTTCTCCCGCCTGATGAAGGACAGAATCATCTTCATGGGGGTACCGATTGACGACGACGTGGCCAACATCATCCAAGCGCAGCTTCTTTTCCTCGAATCGCAGGATTCTGAGCGTGACATCCAAATCTACATCAACAGCCCCGGAGGCATGGTCTATGCCGGACTTGGCATTTACGACACGATGCAGTATCTGAAACCCGATGTCTCCACGATTTGTACGGGTATGGCCGCCTCTATGGCCGCAGTGCTGATGTGCGCCGGTGCCAAAGGCAAGCGTTTCGCGCTCCCACACTCCCGCGTCATGATTCACCAGCCTATGGGCGGTGCTCAGGGTCAGGCTTCCGACATTGAGATCGAGGCTCGCGAGATCCAGAAAATCAAGAAGGAGCTCTATGAGATCATCGCCTACCACTCCGGCAAAGATTACGACCAAGTGTGGAAGGACAGCGACCGCGACTACTGGATGACAGCCGCCGAAGCTAAAGAGTACGGCATGATCGACCAAGTGCTGGGCCGTGACCAACGGAAATAATCACGAGTAATTTGCTGGTTATTACGCAGGCAGGTTACGTTGATACAATGAAAGACTGGTGTCTGGAGTGATTTCCGGAACTGGTCTTTCTTTTAATATAAAAGAACAAAAGTTATGAAAAAACTGGTTTTGATGTTGATGGTATGCGTTCCGTTGTTGGCGTTTGCGCAGCAACGGGAACTTCGACACGAACTTGACGTTTATGCAGGTTACGCTTGGCGCGATTCTGTCTCTGGTGTTGCATTGCAGATACAGTATGCTTTTGGTCCTGACCCTCACATTGATTTGTTGGCAGCCACTTCTTTTGGCACGGGTACACGACAGTCTTGGGATGTTCGTTTTCCGAAATATACTATTGGCGTTACTTCAATTGGGGTTCGCATTCATTCAAATGTTGATAAACCTGTTTCAGTGGGGCTTTCTTTGTTGGCAGGTGCTGACTGGGATTTGCTTTACGAAAAAATAAGTCCAACATTGTCAAAAAGAACATTATATTTGCACGGAAGTCTGGATGGGAAACTTCAAATCAATTTTTTACTAAACCCGCAGACTTCGTTAGGCATTTTTTATGATTATTCGTTCAAATATCCTTTTTCTCGCGCTGTTTCGGTGAGCGATTTGCCGAATATTCATACAGCGGGTATTGTGTTCGGGTATAAATTCAAAAGAAAAGCAGAATAATGGCAAAGAAACAGAATATAGACAGAACATGTAGCTTTTGCGGGCGGGAAATTCCCAATAACCAGTTTATTATCGGCGGTTTTGATGCGATGATATGCAGCGACTGCTTAGAGACAGCGATGGACATCTATCATCAGCATCAGTCGGAAATTGACCGCAAAGAGCTTTCCCAAATCAAACTTAAACTGCTGAAACCGAAAGAGATAAAGGCCAAATTGGACGATTATGTCATTGGCCAGGAGGAAGCGAAGAAGGTGCTTTCGGTGGCAGTCTATAACCACTACAAGCGGTTGATGCAGGAAACGGACAAATCAGATCCGGATGTGGACATTGAGAAGTCCAATGTGTTGCTGATAGGGGAGACGGGTACGGGAAAGACCTTGTTGGCCAAAACGATAGCCACGCTGTTGGATGTGCCGTTCTGCATTGCCGACGCTACCGTCTTCACGCAGGCCGGTTATGTGGGCGAAGATGTGGAGAGCATCCTCACACGTTTGCTGCAAGCCGCCGACTACGATGTGAAGCGTGCCGAGCGCGGTATTGTCTTTATTGACGAAATCGACAAAATTGCCCGCAAAGGTTCTGAGAATCCGTCCATTACACGTGACGTGTCGGGCGAGGGCGTGCAGCAGTCGTTACTGAAGCTCTTGGAGGGTTCGTTGGTGAATGTGCCGCCGCAAGGAGGCCGCAAACATCCCGAGCAGGAGTTCATACAAGTCAATACGCGCCACATCCTGTTCATCGGCAGCGGTGCGTTCAACAACCTGTCGAACATCATCTGTGACCGTATGAACACACATGCCATCGGCTACAACACGAAGAATATCAACTTCAACCCGCAAGAAGCGTTGAAGTACGTCAGTGCGCAGGATGTGAAGGATTTCGGGCTTATTCCCGAATTGTGCGGCCGTTTCCCGGTCATCACCTCGCTGAATGCGCTCGACCGTGACGCGCTGAAACGCATTCTCACTGAGCCGAAAAACGCCTTGGTGAAGCAATACATCGCACTCTTCAAGATGGACGGTATCTCGTTGAGTTTCACCGAAGATTGCCTTGACTACATCGTGGATAAGGCGGTGGAATTGCAGCTCGGTGCCCGCGGACTGCGCGCCATCGTCGAGAAAATCATGACCGATGCCATGTTCGAATTCCCGAGTCTCAACAAACGGAAAATCGAGGTCGATAAGACCTACGCGCAGGAGAAGTTCGAGAGTTCGATTTTCTCATTCAAAGATAAGTGATTCGTTAGTAGTTAGCAGTTAGTAGTTAGCAGTTAGTAAGTTATGGGGATGTCGGTGTGGCGTCCCTTTTTCGTTTTTTCAGATTTTCCTCACCTTATCGTCTTAACACCTTGAAGGTCTTCAGCAGGCGTTTGCTGTCACGCAGCTCTAAATAGTAGGTGCCAGTGGCGTATTGGCCAATTTTGAAGGGGGTGATGTCATCAGTGACGTTAAGGCTTTGCAGCATTTTGCCGTTACCATCATAGAGAATGGCGCGGAAACCGCCGCTGGGGATTTCGAAACCGTTAAGCTGCAACTGTGCGGTATTCTCCGTCGGGTTGGGATAAACCACGGCGTTGAGAACGATTTGTGGGTAGTCATCCACCCCTACAGTCATGATTTCGTAGGGCTGTTGGACACCTTCCGCCACGAAGATGGTGCCGTCGGAGCTGGTCTGCACTGCCACTTGTCCGACAGTGTAGCTTACGCTACCGCCGTTACTTTGGGCATCGCCGCCCACCGGCACAATTGCCGATTGGGCAAATACACCAACTGTCATCATAAAAAGAAAGCTGATAAGGGATACACGTTTTTTCATAAGTGCATATTTAAATTGATACATTTCGTGGGTGCAAAAATACAAAAAAAAGATTATCTTTGCAGCTGCAAAAATTACAAGCTTATGGCAACGACAACTATTTTGTATGCAGCTATAACAGTGGGACTTACGGGGCTCATTGCTGCTGTGATTTTATTTTTTGTGTCGAAATTCTTCCATGTGGAGGAGGATCCGCGCATCGATTTGGTGCAGGCGTGTCTGCCAAACGCCAACTGTGGCGGTTGCGGTTTCGCGGGCTGCCGTGCCATGGCGGAGGCCATCGTGAAGAACAACGACCTCAACGTGGCCTATTGTCCTGGCAGCGACACAGACAAGATTGCCGAGATTATGCACCTCAATGCCGTGCTGCACGAGCCACAGGTCTCTGTGGTACGTTGTAATGGCACCTGTGAGCATGCGCCCATGAAGTCGTTCTACGACTCCGCACTCACCTGCGCCTTCGCCAACACCCTATTCGCTGGCGAGAAAGCCTGTCCATTCGGATGCCTCGGCTGTGGTGACTGCGTGGCGGCCTGCCAATTCGACGCCATCCACCTCAACCCCGAAACGCACCTTCCCGAAGTCATCGAGGATCTCTGCGTCGGGTGCAAGGCCTGTGCTAACGCCTGTCCGCGCAAAGTGCTCGAAATCCGCGACAAGGGCAAGAACCACCGCCGCGTCTATGTGGCCTGCAACAACAAGGAGAAAGGAGCCGTTGCCAAGAAGAACTGCTCCTCTGCCTGCATCGGCTGCGGAAAGTGCGCCAAGGTGTGCCCCTTCGAGGCCATCACCGTGGAGAACAACCTCGCCTACATCGACTACCACAAATGCAAAGCGTGCCGCAAATGTGTTGATGAGTGCCCGTCCGGAGCCATCCTCACGGTAGGCTTCCCTCCCAAAAAAGAGGCTCCGAAACCTGAACCGCAACTCGAAACCGTCGCGCAAGCGTAACTTTTTTCTCCACCTTAAAAGAATTTTGCTATGAGTGAAAATACAGTCGCATCCATAGAACAGAGAATCGAAGAAAACATCAAAGAAAGCGCACAAAAGATCAAAGGTCTGAGGCGCAAGACTTTCCACATGGGCGGTGTTCACCCCGATGCTAACAAGTTCGCGCACTCGGCCCCCGTGGAGACCTTCCCGCTGCCTGACGAAGCCGTCGTCTATATGACCCAACACCTTGGAGCACCCGCCACCCCCGTCGTCCAGAAAGGCGACAAGGTGAAGGTGGGACAGCTCATCGGCAAGGCGGAGTCTTTCGTCTGCGCCAACATTCACGCGCCCATCTCCGGCACAGTGGTCAAAGTGGATCAGGTGGCCGACATCACCGGCTACAAGAAACCCGCCGTGGTCATCAAACGCGAAGGCGACGAATGGGACGAGAGCATCGACACCTCGTTGGACATCATCCCCGACATCAAACTGAAGACCAAGGAGGAGATTATCGAACGTATGAAAGACCGCGGCATCGTGGGTTTGGGCGGCGCTTGCTTCCCGACACATATTAAGTATATGTTGAAACCCGACCAGAAGTGCGAATATTTGATCGTGAACGCCGCCGAGTGCGAGCCCTACATCTCCACCGACAACCGTGTCATCTTAGAGCGTTGCGAACAGTGCATGATTGGCATTGAAATCGCGCTCATCGCGTCAGGCGCACCGAAAGCCATCATTGGCATTGAGGAGAACAAACCCCGCGCCATCGCGAAATTGATGGAAACGGCCAAGCGCTACCCCAACATTGAGGTACAACCGCTGAATATCAAATACCCTCAAGGAGCTGAAAAACAGCTTATCAAAGCTATTACTGGAAGAAGCGTGCCGAACGGTGCCCTGCCGATTTCCGTGGGTTGCATAGTCAACAATATCACCACAATGTACACCATCTACTTGGCCGTGCAGAAGAACAAGCCGATTGTGCAAACCTACACAACGGTTTCCGGCCGTTCGTTGCGTCCCGACCAGTGCAAGAACTACCGCTTGCGCATCGGCACCCCGATTCTGAGCGTGCTACAGTCGGTGGGCATCCCCGAGGACACCGGCAAGATCATCTCCGGCGGTCCGATGATGGGCAAGGCCATCGCCAATCTGGGCGCATATACTGCCAAGGGCATGTCGAGTCTTCTGTTCATGAAGGACGAGGAGAGTGTGCGCGGAGAGATACATCCTTGTCTGCGTTGCGGTAAGTGCGTGAGCGTCTGCCCGATGGGACTCGAACCCTACATGCTGCACACGTTCACAGACCTCAAACGCTGGGACGACACCGAAAAATACGGCATCATGAACTGCATCGAGTGTGGCTCTTGCTCATTCATCTGCCCCTCCAACCGTCCGATTTTGGACATGATCCGTGTCGGCAAGGCCAAGACCGGTGGTATCATCAGGGCTCGCAGCGCAAAGTAACTTATCCAACGTAAGTCGATTTAAACCTAAGTCTAACTCCTAAAAAATCCATGAACGGCAAGGTAGTCATCGTTTCCGCACCGTCGGGGGCTGGCAAAACTTCCATTGTGAAGCATGTGCTGGAGTTTCTCCCCGAGCTTCGGTTCTCCACCTCCGCGACCACCCGCGCCAAGCGTGAAGGCGAAGTCAATGGCAAGGACTACCATTTCCTTTCGGTTGATGATTTCAAGAAAGGCATCCGCCACGATGCTTTTTTGGAATGGGAGGAGGTTTATGCCAACCAGTTTTATGGCACCCTCAAGAGCGAAATCCAGCGTATATGGGACGAGGGCAAAGTCGTGATTTTCGACGTGGATGTGAAGGGTGGACTCAATATCAAAAAATTCTTCGGCGACAAAGCGTTAGCCATCTTCGTGGAACCGCCTACGGTGCAGGAGTTGGAGAATCGATTGCGCAAGCGTGGCACGGAGACAGAGGAGTCGTTGCGCAAGCGCGTGGCAAAAGCCGAGTATGAACTCTCGTTTGCTCCGCAGTTCGACAAAATCATCCTTAACGACAACTTGGATGTCGCCCGCGAGGAAATGCTCCAAACCATCCGCGAATTCCTCAACAAAGAATGAGTCGCAAGCCCAGACATATCGCCATTATCGGGGCGGGGGCTTCGGGACTTTTCCTGACCAGAATGCTTTCGGAGCATCCGCAATTCCATGTTACAGTGTTCGAGAAGAACCGCCAGGTGGGGGCGAAACTGCGTGCCTCCGGCGGCGGCAAAGCCAACATCTTCAACCGAGACATTCGCCCCGAACATTACAACCAAGCGGGGTTTGTCGCAGAGTTGTTACGACATTATTCTCCGGAACAGCTTGAGAACCAGTTCGCTGAATGGGGTTTAGTGACGATTACCGATGAGGAAGGCCGCGTCTATCCCGCCTCGCAATTCTCCCAAACCGTGGTCGATGTGTTGTCGCATTATCCGAACGGAAATGTGCAATTGGAAACGAATTGCGACATCCAACATATTGATTATAAAAATCATAAGTGGACTGTCAACAACTATTCCATCCTATTTGATGTGTTGGTTTTAGCCACAGGCTCCCCTGCCGGAATGATTCCGAAGAACCAACGCGGCTACAACAACTATTTGCAAGATTTGTCGTTGAAGATCAACCCACTGCAATCGTCATTATCCGGATTTATTCTGAAAGATTATCCGGAATCGTTATCCGGCTGCCGCACGAAAGCTGTCGTTTCGCTATTTCAAAATAAAAAACTGATACATAAAGAGTTCGGGGAAATCACGTTCAAGGATGATGGTGTGTCAGGTATTGTCGTGATGAACTTGTCGGCCTACTACCGTCGCCTTCCGTCCACGAAGAACTGCCGGTTGGAAATCAACCTCACTTATTGGGACGAGAATTTCGATATTAACACGTATTTACAACATAATCAGTCGGTCACAGGACTCCTTCATCCTAAGTTGGCGGCTTTGTACCAACAGAAACCGTTCCCCATCCACCAACTCACCTTCCATATTGAGAACACCTATCCGTTAGACACTGCTCAAGTCGCGCACGGCGGCATTGATTTGTCGGAAATTGACCATAACTTCGCTGCAAAAAGACACAAAAGCCTCTACATCCTTGGCGAGATGCTGGATATCGATGGTCTCTGCGGAGGATATAACCTGTTCTTTGCGTTCGCCTCGGCGGGAATGGTGGGAAATATCATCACACAAACGTATTAGACGGGAAAATAATTTTTGTTTGCTGTTTCAAAATGAATTGTGTTTAGCAAACTTAAAATTAAAACCATGCACAAATAAAGCAACAAATAAACCAACAAAGATGCCGGAAAACTTAGGTTATTGTTTTGGGGATGCTGTACAAGCTATATTTCACACCGTTTTACAATCGGATAAGGTGCAGAATTACAAGACAGAATGCGCAAACGGGAACAGTTCAAAGAGCTGGCTTCTGTTCAGGCAGCGAGTGTATTCGATACGTTCTTATCTTGCCACCACCACCTTCGTCACCGCACCATTCCCTGCCTGCACGAAATAGACACCGTCGGGATAACAGGCGAGATCGATTCGCGTGGTCTGTAAGGGCGAATAATTAGTCGCCCCTACCACCACGTCAATCATTTTTCCATACACATCGTAAATGCGGATTTCAGGATTTGACAAAGGAGAATCCGAGGTCTGGATGTGAAGAATGCCGTCCGTGGGATTCGGCCAAACCTGGAGTTGTCCGGTTTTGCGTTCGGGGATGCCGGAAGGAGTGCTGTGACCCGTAAAGAACTCATAGATAATGTTCTTGTAGTCAACATCGTATTGGTTGACATTGTCGTACCACGTATGGTTCCCGCCCACCACTTTCAGGTGCTGCAGGTCAGTGCCGCAGTTGTAAGTGTAGCGGATGAAACGCAAACCGTCGTTCTTAAGGTCGGGGAGCGTGTCAATGGTTGGTTCGCCGGAGCAGCCGTTGGCATTCTGCCAGTAGTCTATAATGTCATCCACTCCGAGACCGAGGTTCGAGCCAAAAACAGTGGAGTTTCCGTTGTAACCCACCATGGGATCGCTGGTGCCGTGGATGTGGAGCATCCGCACAGGTGCCACAGGGGTTAAAGAGGCCTGCTCATAGTAAATCAGACCGCTGACGGGTGCACACGCGGTAATACGGTCGCCATGCTCGATGGCCATGCGGTGCGTCATAAAGCCGCCCATGGAGAATCCGGTGAAGAAGACGCTGTCGGGGTCGA
>JAEEKL010000161.1 GCA_016282395.1 Bacteroidales bacterium | reverse complement strand
TCGACCCAGACGGGACACTGGTCGTCCATCAACTTTCAGACCAAAATGAGATGCAGGTGATCATCTATCCGGAACAGTGGTTCGCTGCTGAAATACCGTCCAAGCGCGGTTTTTGTCTTGTCGGGTGCGCCGTCGGCCCGGCCTTCCGATTCGATTACTTCGAGTTAGCCAAAAGGGACGAGTTGTCGGGGCTGTATCCCCAGCACGGTGAATTGATTGAAAGAATGTGCAAGGTGTAACCGCAAAATCATCCCTTACGGACATTCCACCGCCCGTATCCTCACCGTGTCTCGCACATCGCGGTCGAGGTAGTATATCTCCACCGCCTGGCCATTGTCAATGGATTCCTTGGAAAAGAGATAGGGCTCCAGCTGCAAATTAAAGGTGTCTGTGACAAAACGCTGGCCGGATGGCGTCATCAGCATCGCTACCATACAATCCTCTTTTTCGCAAATGAAGCGGTATATTCGCCGGCCATCGAACTCCACTAAGGCCACCTCTTTGAAACAGGCGGCGGTATCGGGCACCACGATGGTGTCGCTGCGGCCCTCCCAATTGGCTGCCAGCATTTTGCATTGGTCATCCAACACGGTGAACGGAAGTCCGGCCTCTTGCAGATATTGATTGTTATACATTTTGTGACCTAACAACAACCTCTCATATTTTATTTTTGGAGCGGGCGGGAAAGACAATGTTTTCCACAAATTGTCGGTGAAGTAACCATACTGCTCGGACTCCACGCTGCACGCGCAACGGGCCATCACCGGACGGTCGGGAAAGACGGTATGATAGAGTATCAGCCTGTCCTCCAGGCATATCGGGGCAAGCGGGTCTCGATCCCCGTTGAGCCGCATTCCGATCACCATGGCGGGGTCGTGCAACGGCGGACGCCAACCGTCGAACGGGCACGCCCGTGTGTGGTAGCGGAAATGCATACCTAAAATCCGTTCTGTCATCGGGTTGTGCTTGTCGTACTCGCCACTGCGCACTCCATTTGCCGCCAAACGGAAGGTCAGACCGCTCCATAGCACAAAAACGGCGCACACCACCAAACCGGCCGCATACCAAAGCCGCACCTTCTTGTTGACAGGATGCACCAGATTGCACCATATCAGCACAAAAAGAAACCATTGCGGTATAGGGAGAATAATGTTGTCGGGGAATGTGAAACAGAACCAATAGAGGAACACGCCCGTGCTGATGCCACATATCAGGGAGTTGGGTCGCCACACCGGTGTACGCTCCAGCCAAGTGAACAGGATGATGTTAAAGAAGCTCACTACCTGCACGACCGTGGCCCATACCACGAACACACAGAATCCACCGTTAAAATGACGGTTCAGTGCCACAGAAATCACGACCCAAAACAAGTTAAGGAACGGCATAACCTTGTATCTCAACTGCTTGCCGTGATTAGAAAGAAAATAAGCGAGGGGTCTCATTTTGATGAAATATGGTGATGAAGGGACAACGGAGGCGAGCACTGAAATATTGTTGCGGGAAGGTGCGTACCAAATTTTACGCAAACTCATACTGCAAGATGGCAATATTCAGAGCGTCTTCTAACTTGCAGATAGTTTCCAGGGAGAGATTTTCCTCTCCTTTCAACAACTTGGAAATGTACTGAGGCGAGCATCCCATTCTGTCGGCAACGTCTTGTCGGGAAAGTCCTTGCCGCTTCATTGACATAGCCATCTTAATGGCTATCTTGCGAGAATATTGCAACCAGCCTTTGCTTTTGGCGTAGCGGATTCTCTCTTCTTCCACCCGCCATTCTGACGGTTTCTCGGTTTGGTAACGGCTCAGCCGTGCGATAGCTTCTTCTTGTGTCATAATTCCACCTCCTGTTGATAATCTGTAAAACTGTCCTCGTCAAATACGTGTTCCCGAACCAGAAAGTTCCTCACTTTCTCCATCTTTTCCAATTCTTGCAAAGTGTGTTCCCTCTCTTGCATTGTTCTTGTCAATTTGATGGCACCACCTGTGATGATATAAATGCCTACGCTCAGTTTGATGGCATACAAACGCAACCAACTTTTGCGATGAGGGCGTCCTTTTTCTTTCCCAAGTATCATTTCACTTGACCGATTGTTTTCAAGTGGACGGAAAAAGCGGTCAAGATTGGCATCCGGGGAAATATCCATAATGATGCAAGCCAACTCATCCCTGTCTTCCATAGTCTGATAAATGGCATCCTCAATGTTTGTAATCCTGAAATAAGAAATCAGGTCATCAAGGTTTTGAGTGAAAAAATCAGCTAACCATTCAGCATCACTCCATTGATTCAACACTTTCTGCAAGGCATTCTGATTGTCTTTGTCAAAGCGGACGGCCCATAATCGTCCGTCATCAATGATTTTGTCAAACGTCATCTTCTTCAATTTTTGAATAGTGCTGCAAAGATACAATTTTTTTTGTATTTGCAACCTATAAGTTTCAAGAATGTTTTTCATTTGGTAATTTTTTTATTTTTGCGGAAAATTTGAAGAACGACTAACAATGATTGACCAGATTATCGAATACAACAAAACCTTCGTGGCGCAGAAGGGCTACGAACAATACCTCACCGACAAGTATCCCGACAAGAAGTTGGCGGTGCTTTCGTGTATGGACACGCGGTTGACGGAGCTGCTGCCTGCCGCACTCGGACTGAAGAACGGCGACGCGAAGATCATCAAGAACGCCGGTGGCTTGGTGATTTCCGCCTTCGACTCGGCGATGCGCAGTCTGATTGTGGCCATCTTCGAGCTCGGAGTGGAGGAAATTATGGTGGTGGCACACTCGCACTGCGGGGCCTGCCATATGAGCTACGACCACTTCCACCACGAGATGATCGCCCGCGGCGTGACGGACGAAACGCTCGCCACCATCCGCCAATGCGGCATCGACCTAAACCACTGGTTAGAAGGCTTCAAGGACACCCCGACCTCCGTCCGCGAAACCGTTGAGACCATCCAGACCCACCCGCTCGTTCCGAAGGACATCGTGGTGAGAGGATTCATTATCGATTCGGAGACAGGGGCGTTGGAGGAGATAGAGGGATAATGCTGACCGTCCGCCACATCCGCCACTGGTACGAGCCGAAGCTGCCCCACGCCGTCTTCATCAACGGGTTTTTCGCCGGGATGATGAGGGACCACGACCTGCG
>JAEEKL010000160.1 GCA_016282395.1 Bacteroidales bacterium | reverse complement strand
GGCGCACATGATGGCTTTGGGCGGCCAGTAGGGACCCACGGCCACGGTGTAGGGATAGTCGTCGCAGGCGTACTGCGGGTAGGCGGCGAGGATGGCGCTGCAGTGGCCGGGAATCTCGATTTCAGGGATGATGTCGATGTGGCGGGCGGCAGCATAGCGCACGATGTCGCGAATCTGCTCTTTGGTGTAGAAGCCGCCGTAGGTCATGGGCTCTTCGGGCATTACGGGGTGCAGCGTGTCCCAGGAGGTACGCTCAGGACGCCATGCGCCCACGCGGGTGAGCTCAGGGTAACGGTCGATCTGGATGCGCCAGCCGTGGTCGTCGGTGAGATGCCAGTGGAACTTGTTGATCTTGAAGAACGCCAGCATGTCGATGTACTTCTTTACGAAGGCGGTGTCGAAGAAGTGGCGTGACACGTCGAGGTGTGCGCCACGGTATGTGAATCGCGGGTAGTCGGTGATGACGGCACACGGCACTGCGAAGGTCTTGTTGTCGGCCAGCTTGTCGGTGCCGGCCATCTGCATCAGGGTCTGCATGGCATAGAAGAGACCGGCGGTGGTGTTGGCCTCCGCCACGATGCGGTTGGGCTTCACCGTGAGCACGTACCCCTCGTTACCGATGTTCTTGATCTCTTTCTTGCTGATGCTGAAAAGGATGGAGTGCTTTTTCGCGCTCTCCGCGTCGCCGAGGTTGGGCCGCAGCTTGAAGTAGCTCTCGTAGAGGTCGCGGATCATCTTCGAGGTTTCGGAAGCTTCGGCCCCGAGGTTGTCAAAGCAGAGCATCGTCTGGTTGTCGATGGTGAACTGTCCGCCTTTCGGGGTGATTTCCACGGGTTCAGGGATGACCACGATGGCTTTGGGTTTCTGGCAGCCGAATAGCATAACGGCCGCGAGGATGATGGTCAGGAGGGTGATCTTTTTCATATTTGGGATTTTTATTTTCTGAGAAAAAACTTGTGCGGCAAAAATACATAATTTTCTCCTCTGATACTATTTTCAGTTTCAAAACGGAGGAGCATGTATATTTTTGTATCTTTGCCGTCTAATTCACTCAAAATGAATGACAAAAAACACTGCCGCATCTGGATTGAGCCGATGTCGCGGGAGGAATTCTTGGGCAAAGAAAAGCCCCTCGTCATCAGCTATAGTATCCAGTCCGCTCCCATCGGGCGCGTGTTGATTGCTTCGACACCCAAGGGAATCTGTTTCATCATGCCCGCCGCCATGAAGTGGAAACCCGAAGCAACGCTGAAGCGGCATTTCCCTAAGGCGCGATTCCGCAACCGCATCGTGTCTTTGCACAAAAAGGCCCTTTTGCTGCTCCGTCGCCACGACGATAAGGTACCTAGTCTTTGCCTGCACCTGTATGGCACACTGTTCCAACTTGAGGTGTGGCGTGATCTGCTCACGATACCCAACGGCATGGTGACCACCTACCAACACATCGCGGAACGGATTCACCGACCCAAAGCGGCCCGGCCAGTGGGACAGGCCGTGGGCGCCAATCCGGTGATGTGCATCGTGCCCTGCCACCGCGTGGTCTGCACCAATGGCACTCTCGGCGGCTACCGGTGGGATGTCTCCCGCAAAATCAAACTGCTGAATATGGAGGCAAAGTCCGGCGTCAAGACGGAAGGCCTCCAAAGTTGGGAACCGACGTTGTTTTGACTTGAGACTTGAGACTTAGACGTAGGTTGTTGGAAGTGTCTAAATCATTAAACGTCATCACTGTTGGTGAGGAATGCGCCGCTGGCGATGCCGTCTGAGAGCCAAAGCCCCTGCGGGGTGAGCCGAATGTGATGCTCATCCAAACGATAGTAGTCGCTTTCTACCTCCGATTCAAAGTATTTCCGGAAAGAAACGGTTCGTTCGTGACCGAAAAGTTCTTCCATTTTGCGCAGATTTATGCCGGTGCGCGTGCGTAACCCCAAGAGCACGAACTCGTTGTATTGATCAATGTCAGAAAGGGTTTCGCGCTCGTGGTAGGTTTTTCCCTCCTCGATTTGGGTGAAATAACTGCTGAGGTTCGGGGCGTTCCATTGGCGGTGATGACCATCGTAGGAGTGTGCCGAAGCCCCCAGCCCGATGTATGTCACGCGATGCCAATAGGCGGAGTTGTGCTTGGACTCCCAGCCCTTCATCGCGAAGTTGGAGACCTCGTACTGTGCGAATGGTGAGTTCTCCACAGATTCCGACAATATATTATATTGTATGGATGCCAAATCCTCATCGGGTTCCACGGTTTTGTGCTGATGGATGCGGCGGTAGAGTAGTGAATTCTCTTCAACCGTCAATGCGTAGGCGGAGAAATGCTTTATCGGTAAATGGAATGCTGTTTTTAATTCGTTCTGCCACAATCTGTTATTGCGCTCATTCACGCCATAGATGAGGTCAATGGAGATGTTCTCGAAATCGGCATTGTGCGCATTCTCCACAGCCTTCAAGGCTTCCTTCGCAGAATGTTTTCTTCCCAAAAACTGTAGTATTTCATCGTGAAAAGACTGAATGCCGATACTTATTCTATTGAATCCCAATGTTTTAAGATTACGGCAGTAATCGGCAGTCAGCTGCTCAGGATTGGCCTCGATAGTCATCTCCGTATTCTCTTCAAAAGAAAAACACTTCTTTGCAGAATCTATAATTTGCTGTAATTGAGAAATTTGCAAGACAGAAGGGGTGCCGCCGCCGAAATAGACGGTTTTAAACGGTTCACCATTGGTCTCGCGGCAACGCAGTGCCATCTCTTTTGTCAAAAAGCTTACGTATTTGTCCACATCCTTTTGATTCACAGTGGAATAGAATCCGCAATAGACGCATTTGGACTTACAAAACGGGATATGGATATAGAGGCCGGACATGATTCTTTCAAAAGGCAAAAATACAAAAAATGCAGTATTTTCCAGCTTGTTGCGTCATATCCTTTCAATACAAATATATGATAGAGATGCCGGAAATGTGTTTGTCATTCCGATATTTCTTATTTTT
>JAEEKL010000159.1 GCA_016282395.1 Bacteroidales bacterium | reverse complement strand
GAACTCGCCGAAAAGAAATAGTCTGCTTCCTGCCTGATGAATAATCTCATAGAATTTTTCAAGAAGGCATTTCATATCATCGTACTCGCCGTTCTTCTGATTCTGAGTATCGTGATGCTAGGCAAATCGCTGGCTTTCAGCGAACACCGTATTTCCAGAGCGGTGCAGAGCATTGTGGGGCCGATTCAGAAGAGCGGTGCGGGTATGGTGCATCGTTTCCGTTTGGGACCTGAAAACGAAGCGCTCGTGGAACAAAATATCCGACTGATGCGTGAACAGGAAAACATGTTTCTTGAGAAAGTGGACACGGTGCTGACAGAGATGAGCAAGCCGGACTCCATCAACCGTAGGCAGGTGCGTCTCTATGATTACACATACGCTCACGTCATCTTCAAGACAGTGGATCGCGCATTCAACTACATGATTGTGGACAAGGGTTCTAATGACGGCATCTCCCGCGACATGGCGGTGCTGTCGCCCGAAGGAGTGGCGGGAGTCGTGACCGATGTTTCTTCCAACTTTGCCACAGTGAGACCGATTTTGCATCCGGAATCCAGAATCAGCGCGGTGGTGACCCCGGCGAACCAGAACGGAACCGTGGTTTGGGAAGGCAATGACCCCCGCGTGGCATCCCTCGAGGCCATCCCACAACACTCCGAAATTAATATCGGCGACTCCGTGTTCACCAACGGGTTCTCCAACATCTTCCCGAAAGGCCTGTTCATTGGCACGGTGAAGAGTGTGCAAGTTGGCAACAACGCCAGTTTCTTGACTATCAAGTTGAATTTGGCTACTAAATACGCCGATGTCTATACCGTATATTTAGTGGAAAATCTGTTTAAATCCGAAATCGACTCCTTAAAAGCCAACTTCAAAGATGAATGACGTTATTTCTAATATTTTGCGGTTTTTGATTTTGCTGATTGTCCAGATTGTGATATGCCAGCATGTCTGTCTGTTCGGGTATATGACACCGGCGCTGTTTCTGCTCGCCCTGTTCCTACTCCCGTTGGAACTGCCGCTGTCGCTACAATATCTCATCGGTTTTGCCTCGGGGTTCGTGGTTGACGCATTCGCGCACACGTTAGGTGTTTCCACATTCGCCTGCACCCTGATGATGTTCTTCCGTCCCTACATCGCCCGATTCCTCAACGGTCCAAATATCAACCGTTTTGAAAACATCGACCGACCCATGCCGGGGGTGAAGGATTTCCGCTGGATTCTCCTTTACACCCTGATTCTGACCACTATTTATCAGGTTGCCGCCGTGCTTCTGGAAACCATGACGTTCAGAAACTTCGGACACACCTTGCTGGTCATACTAGGCAACACCGTATTCACCGTATTCGTGATTCTCTGTGTAGAATACATCTTTTACAACAAAACAAGGAATGAATCCTAAAATCCGCGTTTTTTTACTTTTTGTCGCCAGCACATTGTTTTTTTGCGCTTGCAGCTCAGTCAAACACCTCCCAGAAGGAGAGTGTATGCTGGTGAAAAACAATGTGGTGGTGAAAGACGCAAAAAGTCCGGATTTTGACAATCTTAGAACATACGTGCGCCCCGTAACCAATAAGAAATTCATGGATCTGTTCCGTATCAAAACCGTGTTCTATGACTGGGGGCAGCCCACTTACAACAAAAAAGGGAAAACGAAGGATAGCAAGTTCAAGCGTTTTCTGAGAGAGAAAGTTGGCGAGGCTCCCGTACTCCTGGACAGCGTGGAGATTTTGAATTCCTTGGACCAGCTGAAAATCGTGATGAAACAGCTTGGCTATTTCGATGCTGAAGTGGATTACAGGGTTACGTTCAAAGGGAAGAATTATAAGAAATCGAAAGTGGACTATTTCGTGACCGCCGGCCTACCCTACACCATCAGCCATATCGACTATGACATCCCCATCTATGACTACAAGCGCATCGTGGTGCTGAACAAGGACGGGACACTGCTCTCGGACGGGATGCAGTATAACGAGTCGCTGATCAACCAAGAGTTTACCCGGATTATCAACCTCATCCGCGATGAGGGATTTTATTACGTGGAAAAATCCATCATCCGGGCCGAGGTGTCATACGACCCGCCCGACAGCCTTGGCAATGAGCCCAGGTCGGTAAACATGAGCATAATACTGAATATTCCGCAAAACGAGAGTGCCACCCGCTACCTTTGCAAGTATTATTTCAAAGACAACTACATCAACCCTGACGCGCAGCCTGCGGGCATGGAAAATCTCACCTTTGACACCGTCTATTACCAGCGGCAGAACCGTTTCGACAGCTGCGGCATCTACTTCATCGAGACCTCTTTTGACGGAGTGCCGTCCAAAAGACCTTTCTCCTACCGCATGCTATCAAACGCCATCCACAGCCGGAACGGCCAGACCTATTCGCAGGCAGTGCGAAGCCGGAGCAGCCGCACACTCACCAATCTCGACATCTTCGACTATATCAGCATCATCTTCCGCGAAGACGAATCCCTGCTTGACACGGTCAACAAAAAAGGCTACATGGATGTGATTTACCGCCTGACACGTAAGAAGCCACACAGTTTTGGGGGACAGGTTGAGCTTCGCAACGACAAGTCCAACATTTCGCTCACCTACGTCAACCGTAACCTTTTCAAAGGCGCGGAACATTTGACTGTCAATCTGTCCGGCGGTTATTATTACTATTCCCTGAACAATCTGTTCAAAAAAAACAATACGTTTTCCTATCCTGAATTTGGCGTTTCTGCCACATTGGATTTCCCGAACCGGCTGTTTCTGTTCAACCGGAATGTCAGCGAAAACTCCATTTCAAAAAGTACGTCTCTCAACGTTGCTGTCAACTATTCGGGTCTGTACCAACGTCTTATGTATGCGACAAGTCTTACGTACCGTTGGAATCCGTCCTATTATATGTCACACAGCGTCAGTCCGATAGACGTGAGTACCATAAACAACAGTGACAAACGATATACCCATCTGTTGAATTATGATGAATATCCTGAATCATTTCAAAAAAAATTCGGGAAATTCTTCCTGCTTTCCTTCAAATACACCTTCAACTATGTAATTCCCAAGCTGATGGACAACAAGAAGCATAATATGCACTTGTGGGTGAACTTTGAATCGTGTGGCCTGTTCCTTACGGGACTGAATGCCATATTCACCCCGGCTGAACGCTGGACATTGGGAATGAACAAGTTGGACAGTGTCGGATATAACTATTCAACTTTCGAGAAATTGGATGTGTTGTGGAATTATACTTATCAGATTAACAAGGACAACGCTTTGGCGATGCGTGCCGATATCGGGGTTATCATCCCGATAGGAAAAGGCTCTTACGTCCCATACGAAAAGGGGTTTTACATGGGGACGAGCAGCAGCATGCGCGGTTGGAGTTACCGCGGGTTAGGTCCCGGAAGCTATGAGCATGCCTCTGACACTTTGTACACGGGCGATATCAAACTGGAGTTAAACCTTGAATACCGGGGGACACTCTACCGTTCGTTCAAATACGGTATCTTTGCCGATGTGGGAAATATTTGGTTAGCCCAGAAGAACGAAGACATGCCCGGCGCGGACTTTTCGTTCAAACGGTTTTACAAGGAGTTGGCCGTGGATGTCGGAGTCGGGCTGAGGCTGGACTTTGACGTGCTTGTCATCCGCGTGGATTGGGCGCTTCCCATCTACGACCCAATGCGCAGCGATGAGCAGGGAAAAGTCATCAACCTCAAATGGCTCGACCCGCCTCACACCTACCGTCCGCTCTACGGGCTGAAAGTCGCCATCGGGTATGCGTTTTAGCTGCTGGAAGAGAGGCTGTTTCTCCGTTATCATGCACTTCCATCCCCCAGAAAAGCATGGCGTACCATTTGAAAATCGAATGTGAAAAACAAAAGCAAAAAAGTGTACTTTTGCCATTTGAAAAGAATAAAAACATTGTATGAAAAAATCTGACATTCTTGTAATTGCGGTCATCGTGATTTGCCTGCTGCCGTTCTTTCTGTTTGACAGCGTTTATGATGCTTATTGCGCCGGAAATCAGCGTTTTCCGTTGTGGATGGCGTTTCTGAAGTTCGGCATCTTGGCAACCTTCGGGGAGATGCTCGGCAACCGCGTGAAAACGGGACAGTATTACCACAAGGGCTTCGGTCTCGCCCCTAAATTCGTGGTTTGGGGGCTTCTCGGCATGTGGATTGCCCTGGCAATGAACGTTTTCCGCCTCGGTGTGCCGGCCTTTATGGAGCGTTACACGGCTTTCAGCGGCATCTCGGCGGCCATGTCAGAGCCGATGTCGTGGCTGAAACTTCTCGGTGCTTTCTGTGTCAGCGTGATGATGAACACTGCCTTCGCCCCCGTCTTCATGACCGTCCACAAAATCTCCGATATGCACATCAACGAGCACGGCGGCGCTTTCTCCGCCCTTTTCAAGCCCGTTGCGGTGAAACGTCATATCTGTGAAATGGATTGGGGCGTGCAGTGGGGCTTCGTTTTCAAGAAGACCATCCCGCTGTTCTGGATTCCCGCGCACACGCTCACTTTCTGCCTGCCGCAGGATCTCCAGGTGCTTTTCGCCGCCTTCTGCAGCGTCATCCTCGGCCTATTCCTGTCAATTGCCGCGAAAAAGGGAAATAGGGGATAGGGTCAACGAATAGGTAATAGCTGTCAAGTAATAGAGACCTGTGAATAACTTATAGTCAAAGTTTTAGATAAATTCAAAGCAATATGTATTTGTATTTCGTCATTTTCATCGTATTAATGGTTGCGAGTTGGATTGTCCAAAAGACCCTGACCTCGCGTATTGGAAAATATTCAAAAACCCCGCTCAGCAGCGGGCATTCAGGCAAGGAAGTGGCCGAGAAAATGCTGCGGGACAACGGCATCTACGACGTGCAGGTGACATGCACCAGCGGATTTCTCACTGATCACTACGACCCGACGAAGAAGACAGTCAACCTGAGCCAAGGTGTCTATGAAGGTCGCGACATCGCTTCCGCCGCTGTTGCCGCACACGAATGCGGTCACGCCGTGCAGCACGCCACCGCCTACCGCTGGCTCACCATGCGCTCCAGAATGGTGCCCGCCGTGCAGTTCGGTTCTCAGTTCTCGCAATGGATCCTGCTGGCCGGTATTGTGTTGCTGAGTTTCTCCTCTTTTTTAGGCCGTTGGGTTCTGCTGGTGGGCATCGTGCTGTTTGCCCTCACCACGATTTTCTCACTCATCACCCTGCCCGTGGAATACAACGCCTCCGAGCGCGCCGTGGAATGGCTTGAAAGCAATGCCATTACGACCGGCGACGAGACTGTCATGGCCAAGGATGCCCTCAAATGGGCTGCCCGCACCTACCTCATCGCCGCCATCTCCTCGCTGGCCACTTTACTGTATTATGTGATGATTTTCCTCGGAGGAAGAAGAGATTAATTCATAATTCATAATTGGCAATGAAAAAAATCAGTATATTATTGATAATTTGCGTTTTATCCCTTTCCGCATTTGCGCAGGTGCAGGTATATCCGTTGAAGGAATTCCCAGAGAAAGGGGTGAAGTATGTGGGCAAGGTGCAATATGCGCTGCCGACCACCACGTTGAAAGTGACAGTCTCCGTGTCTAAAGTGCAGGACATTCGTGGCTATTTCGCCGACTATGCCGAGAGTTTGCTCGGCCTTACGAACATCATCCAACAGAACCGCACCTACTACAAACTCAATTCTGTTGACATTGAGCCGATTACAGCACCCGATGATTCGAAAGTCTTCGCGGCTTATACCTCTAACTATGATCTTGCGAAGTTGTGGCAGGAGGAAAGCATGGCTGCGGCGGATGTACTTGCTGCGACACCGCCCATCACCTACACGACCCACACCGCTACGCTGCCTGATTTCTTCAAGAACTACGCCGACATCTCTTACACGCAGCAGTCAGAGACGTTTGTCGATACCAAAATCATTGACGGTGTG
>JAEEKL010000158.1 GCA_016282395.1 Bacteroidales bacterium | reverse complement strand
CAACTTGTGTTTGTGACGCTGCGCCCAGATCAGGAGGCTGCTTTTATAATCGGTGTTCTCCGCATACACCGCATCGATATCCACGTGAACCAAAAAAATATTGTCCAATACGATATGAGCGGTTTTTTTATAACCCTGGTCACGATAAATGGCTCCAACAACAGCTTCAAAAGTGTTGCCAGGGAGTGTTTTGGAGGAAATATGGCCCGCCATGGTGGTGATGTCATGCAAGCCCAACTTGAGGGCCAACTCGCTCAGCCGCTGTCGGTTCACCAACTTGGAACGCATCTGGGTAAGCACTCCTTCTGGTTCGGAAGGGTACTTATGACAAAGGAAATCTGCCATTATCAAGCCTAGCACCGCATCGCCGAGAAATTCAAGGCGTTCGTTGTTCTCCCGCCCGCCGATGGGCGAAACCTCGGTGGCGGATTTGTGAAGCAAAGCTTTACGGAATAAATCGATGTGACGGATTCTGAATCCGAAAATGTTTTTGAAATATGACCGTATCTGCTTGTCCGTCAAGTTCATAACTTACTCCCTGTATTTCACGTACAACAGCGTGACGTTGTGGCCGCCAAAACCGAACGAGTTCGACATGGCCACGTCCACCTTGCGGGAGATGGCTTCACCGGGCACATAGTTCCAGTTTTGCGGCAGGAGTGGGTCAAGGTGTTGCAGGTTTATGGTCGGGTGGACGAGGTTGTCACGCATGGAGCACAAGATGGCCACTGTTTCAACCGCCGGTCCCGCACCCAACAGATGGCCGATCATGGATTTTGTGGAGTTGATGGCCAGTTTCGGGGCATAGTTTCCGAATAGCTGTTCGATGGCACGGCATTCGGAGATGTCGCCCAAAGGAGTAGAGGTGCCGTGTGTGTTGATATAATCGACATCATCCGGTTTCAAGTCTGCGCTTTTCAGAGCGTTACACATGGACATCATGGCCGCTTTCCCGTTCGGATCGGGTGCGGTGATGTGGTAAGTGTCGGCGGTCATGCCGACTCCGACGACCTCGGCGTAGATATGGGCTCCGCGGGCTTTGGCGTGTTCATCGCTCTCCAAAATCAGCGTGGCGGCGCCTTCGCCCATGACAAAACCGTCTCGGTCTTTGTCGAACGGGCGGCTGGCGCGTTCGGGATCGTCGTTGCGAGTGGAAAGTGCGTGCATGGCATTGAAACCGCCCACAGCAAGCTCGTTAATGGCGGATTCTGTGCCGCCGGTGATGATCATGTCAGACTTGCCCAAAGCGATGGCATAGCATGCGTCGCCGATGGCATTGGCGGACGAAGCGCAGGCCGATGTAGTGATGTAGTTCGGACCGGAAAGTCCGTATTTCAGCGCGATACTGCCTGACACGGAATTGCCAAGCACACGGAGAAGATGGTACGGGCTGAACCGTGGAGTCCTCTCCTGCAGCATGTATTTCTGCACCGCCTCTTCAGAGGAGGTCAATCCTCCGATGCCGGTGCCAAAAATGACCCCCACACGATTCTTGTCAATCTTTTCCCAATCAATATGTGCGTCTCTCACGGCCTCTTCGGTCGTGAGTATCGCATACTGGGCGCAACGGTCAAGTTTGGAAAGCTCTTTTGGGATAAAGTGAGATGCGGGATTGTAGTCTTTCAGCTGACAGGCGAATTTGGTCTTGAATTTTGCTGTGTCAAAATAAGTGATGTGGCCGGCACCGGATTTGCCTTTCAAAAGGTTCCCCCAGTACTCAGCCACATTGCTTCCTATTGGCGTTAAGGCACCAATGCCCGTTACAACAACGCGTTTGAGGGTCATCACAAACGTATTTTGTAAACTGGAAATATTTTACTTGGTTGCAAGAAGATTTTCGATATAAGCCACTGCGTCTCCCACAGTTTGGATTTTCTCGGCCTCTTCTTCCGGAAATTTAATGCCAAATGCATTCTCAAATTCCATGATCAACTCAACCGTGTCCAACGAATCAGCACCCAAGTCGTTAGTGAAACTCTTTTCAGGCGTCACGTCAGCCACATCGACACTTAATTTGTCGGCAATAATGGATTGTACTTTTTGTAAAATTTCTGACATAGCATTTGATTTTGAAATAGGCGGCAAAAATACACTTTTTTTTTATATAATAAACATCATCATTTTTTTAAGAATCAACAACGCTGTTCACAACTATCCCATGCGGATGTCCCTTGCATTCCGATTGCATTTTTGTGCTGAAATCAAAATTTCTTGCTAAAAACAGAAGCCCACCCATATCTTCATACCTCCTTTTTGCTCTCGCACGACGTAAAAAATGCAAAAAAATACTTTTTTATTTTATTGATAATCAATGAAATGGTTTATAAATAAAAAAAAATATCGCCAAAGGTGTTTTCATATCAAAAAAATACTATCTTTGCACCCGCAAAAACGGTGAGACGTTCCTTGATAGTTATGCCGATATAGCTCAGTTGGTAGAGCAGCTGATTTGTAATCAGCCGGTCGTTGGTTCAAGTCCGACTATCGGCTCAGGCATAAAATGAAACAACGATGGGAGAGTTCCAGAGCGGTCAAATGGGACAGACTGTAAATCTGCTGGCTAAGCCTTCGGAGGTTCGAATCCTTCCTCTCCCACTTGTTTTTTTGCGGAAGTAGCTCATCCGGTAGAGCGACAGCCTTCCAAGCTGTAGGTGGCGGGTTCGAGTCCCGTTTTCCGCTCCACAGTTGTTTTTTTCATAACATTTTAGAGGATGACATTTTGAAAGAGCGACAAAACATTGGTTTTGTCGCTTTTTCGTGTTCGCCCGACATGGGCATAATCTAACGGGTGAAAGTCCCGAGCGCGGCCTTATAGCGGCAAGCGCACAGCCAAAGACAAGGCGCCAATGGCGACATTGGGTCGGGGAGGTCTCACGGATGCGGCGGCGACCGAAGAAACTCAAAGCCGTGGAGTAAAGCTTGCCGTGAGAAGTCCGAATGTGACTACATCAGCGGGTTGAAGTATCTTGGCTACGGCTTCTACGTGCACAAAGGCAAATGCCATCTGCGACAGCATGAGAAAAGCGAAGCCAAGCTCCGTTGCCGACAGCTGGATACTCGCCCGAGCAATCGGCGATGAGGCATTTCGCAGGACAGGCTATAGCAGGATAGGTTGCTACTACAGCGCATCCGCGCTGTCAAAAGGCTGAAGAACCGCCGTTTTCGGAACTGCTTGTACGGTGGAGAGGACAAGTGAACACGAAAAGAGGTGAACACTTCTGATTAGTGTTCACCTCCTATTACTTTTTTGGTCGTTCGGATAAAACTATAAAAGCGTAAGGCCTCTTTATGCTTTTGTGGTTTTATCAAAGGACAGAATTATTGCTCAATCAGTTGTTTGACTGCGCGTTCGAGGTCGGCTCCGCGCAAATCGCGTTGCACAATACGACCCTCCTTGTCAAGCAGGAAGGTGGACGGGATGGAGCGTACGCCATAAATTGCGGCGGCTTTTGACTGCCATTTCTTGAGGTCGCTCACGTGGTTGGGCCACACCAATTTGTCGGCCTCTATCGCGCGCTTCCAAGAGGCGGCATCACTGTCCAACGAAACACTGAACACTTCAAAGCCTTTGTCATGATATTGGCTGTAGATGCGTGTCACGTTAGGGTTTTCGCGGCGGCATGGTCCGCACCAGGAGGCCCAAAAGTCCAGCAGGACAACCTTGCCTCGCAGGTCAGATAGTTTCCGCACATTGCCGTCGGGATCCGGAAACTCCAAATCAGGGGCTATAGCACCGATGGCCACCTTGGATGCGGGCGAGTTCATAAAGTTCCAGCGGTCCTTCACAATCAAATGTTCCGGATATTTTTCGTGTAACGCTGTGATGACCTCAGTGTGCAACGCTGCATTCTGCTCACGCGGGAAGATGTCCAAAAACATCAGAACACAGATGTCCTGCTTGTTTGTCTTGATGGCATCTTTCAGTCGCGAGGTCAGGTAGGCATCAATTTCGTTATAGGATTCCTGGTATTTTTGCACTACCTTGCTCACATTCCCCTGCGACTGGCTGACAAGCAGATCCGCGTTCTGTTTGTCGTTTTTCATCAACGCCTCGTATGCTGGCTTCTGATCTATAGCTTGCTTCAATGAAGGATACAGTTCCTCCAAAACACGGTTCACCCATTTGGACTGGTTGCCTTTCTTGTCCCACAGATTATTGTAAGCCAACGTGTCCTTCTCAGCCAACAGCTGGTGGATCTTCGGCATAATTACGCCAATGGCATCTTGCGCGATCTTGTGTCTGTTATGCAAATTTGTCTGGTACTGGTCGAAAACACGATAGAAGTCCTGCGCATCGGAGACACGCTGCTCTGAAAAAGAGTAATAACGGTCAACATTTTCCAAATAATTGGCGAACGGGGTGTAATCAATCTCCGTCTTCTTCATCATCCTGTTGGCCGCATCCGCACATTCATAGACCGCGTTGCCTTTCAGTTTTCCGCCAGCCAATTCCCGCGAATAGGTATGATAAAGGGTGTCCAAATTGTCAAACGCCGACAGAAGGTAATTGTCCACATCGTCATTCGTCTGCCGGTACATGTTAAATTTCTGGGCGAAATCTGACCAGTACTGCTTGTTTTTGTCGTTTTGAAGTTCTTGGTTTATACTATCTACAGCCTCTTTTCTGTGAAGAGCGAGGTAGGACATTTCTTTCACCTTTTTCATGGATTCCGAGCCGTCAACAGATACAATCTGCTGCAAGTTTTCTGCATCCAGGGTCATCGTTATCGTCTCGCCAGGGGTGATGACCAATAGCATCGATGAACCGTTGCCGAAATCAAGTCTGTAGATGTCGTTTGCAAGATTAACGGTCATGTCGAACTTGTTGTTTTTGATGTCCGCAGAGGCATAACTCGTCTGCGAGCTGCCATACGCGCTGGTCAGATTCACATTGTCGAAATGGTTGTTCAAAAGGGTGACCTGCAATTTTGTTGGTGATTGTGCAAACAGTACATTCACCCACAAACATAGAATCAAAGATACAAAACTAAATCTTTTCATAATGTTTTTAAAATGGCCGCAAAGATACATTTTTTTACGATTTACGGTTTGCGAATTGTGAAAGCGGTAAACCGTAAATCATTCTACATTAAAAAATACTATCTTTGCCGCTTAAACAAAAAATTTATGAGTAACAGTATTGAACACCTTGACGACCTTTTTCCAAAGTCTTATGACGAGGCTCAGAAGGCCAAAGCCAAAACATTGTTTTACAAACAGTTGTCGCTGTTTGCACATGAGTATTATCACGGCAAAATGGGCACGTTACCAAAAGTTCCCATTGAGAGTTTGAACTGGTTCAACGCCTGGTACACGCCAGGTGTTTCCGCTATTTCCACCACCATTCGCGATCAAAACGACCGCTCGTTCCAACTCAGCAACCGTTCGAACATGGTGGCGGTGGTCAGCGACAGCACCCGCGTGCTCGGCGACGGAGATTGCACACCTCCCGGAGGACTCGGCGTGATGGAAGGCAAGGCTCTTATAATGAAATATTTGGGAGGTATTGATGCCACCGCCCTCTGTATTGACAGCCGTGATGAGAAGGGTGAGCATCAGGCTGATAAAATTATAGAGTTTGTGAAGATGGTCCAGCCCAGCTTTGGGGCGGTGAACCTCGAGGACATCTCACAACCCAACTGTTTCCGCGTTCTGGACGTGTTGCGCGAGGAGTGCGACATTCCTGTCTGGCACGACGATGCGCAAGGCACCGCCTGTGTGACGCTTGCAGGTGTGCTGAATGCCCTCAAAATCGTAGGTAAATGCCTTGAGAATGTGAAGATTGTATTGTATGGGTCGGGTGCGGCCAACTGCAGTATTGCTCGACTGATGATGGAGGATGGTGCGAAACCTGAAAACATTATCCTGTTTGACAGCAAAGGAGCATTGCACCGAAATCGCGAACGCTATGCGAATGACCCGCGCTATTATCCGCAATGGAAGCTCTGCCAAATTACGAACCCGCAGTGCATCGACACGCCCGAGGAGGCTTTCAAGGGCGCGGATGTTTTAGTGGCGCTTTCCAAGCCGGGTCCCGACACCATTAAGCCGGAATGGGTTTCGCTGATGGCGGAGAAAGCCATCGTGTTTGCCTGTGCCAACCCTGTGCCGGAAATCTATCCGCATGCCGCCAAGGCCGCTGGCGCTTGCATTGTGGCCACCGGTCGTGGCGACTTCCCCAACCAAGTCAATAATTCCGTCTGCTTCCCCTCCATTTTGAAAGGCACGTTGTTGGTTTCCGCCCGCAAGATTACGGATGAGATGGCCGTCTGCGCTGCGCATTCCATCGCCGACTTTGCCGAACGACAGGGTATCAGTCCCGACCGAATCATGCCCACGATGATGGACGGTGACCTCTTCCCCGAAGTGGCCGCTGCCGTGGGGGAGTGTGCTGTGAATGCTGGTCTTGCCCGCACACCACTCACCCGTGCTGAAATCTATGAACTGGCCAAACAAGACATCGATGAGACACATCGAGTGATGGATCTGCTTGTCGGACAAGGAATTATCAAACAATTTCCTGAATCAGAGGTGAAGAGGATTCTGGATGAGGTGGTGGAGACGATGACTCGATGAAATACGATCATAATTCAGCAACTTCTACAACCTATAACCTTTTATGTTTCAAACTAACATACAAGCATTCAAAGATTTAGGACGGCTTCTCGCCGATTCGCAGTGGGTGAACCTCACTTTCGGAGAGGCCATAGAACGGCAGTATCGTGAAAACAGCTGGTGTACGCCGGAGTTCTGCCGATATGCGCTGGCTGCCATCGCACAGATGCTCGCACCTGACGCGTTAGAATCGTACTATGAACGATACAGGGATATTGTTCCCAACAAAGATTCACGTCGCACCGTCTCCGTTATTTCAACCGACAATATCCCGTTGGCCACTTTTCACGACTTTTTCTGCATCCTCGTCAGTGGTAACGACTATCAAGGGAAGCTCTCTTCTCAAGACAAGCACCTACTTCCTATACTCGCACAGGAACTTGTTCGTATCGAGCCAAGCTTTGCCAAACGCATTTTTTTCGTTGATAGACTATCTGATTTCGATGCGCTCATCTCCACAGATAGCAACAACAGTGCCCGCTATTTCAACCATTATTTCAGCAAATATCCACATATCCTGCGAAAAAAACGCAGCAGTGTGGCCGTAATCAACGAAACGGAAAGCGATGACGAACTCCGTGGCCTTTCAAACGACATCTATATCTACTTTGGCCTCGGCTATCGTTCCGTTTCCAAACTGTTCGTTCCGAGAAACTACAATTTTATGCCTTTTTTGCAGATTTTAACACGGGAAAGCCAACCGATTGCCCAACATCACCAGTTCAACAACAATCTCGAATACCAAAAGGCCATCCACTTGATGAACCAGATTCCCTATATGGATGCAGGCACATTTCTTATCGTTGAAAACCAGAACTACGTGTCCCCTGTCGGGATGATTTATTACGAGTATTATGATAATGTTGAGACCATTAATCGCCGACTGGAGGCAGACACCGACCAACTTCAGTGCATTGTCAGCCGTGACCCGCATATCTCCCACGCCGCTTCTTTCGGCAGCACCTGTTTCCCTACTCTTACCGACTATCCCGATGGCATCGACACATTACGTTGGTTGTCGGAACTTGGATAGCATACGGGTGTATGCGACAGGCTCCTGCAATTCCCTTTTCCTGTAAACCGTAAATCGTATGAAAAAACGTATCATCATCACCCTTTTCATTTTGGTGGGATTGTCTGCCATTCCGTTGATTATTGGCATATTCTACCTGTACAGTGAGGCAGAGAAGGTGCAACGGAGCATTTTCGTCAACGAGGTTTTGTCGGCTGGCAATGCCATAGTGGATCGAATTGATGCCACTGTTAAGAACGACACGACTGCCTTTTTCGATACCGAAACCGAGGAAGCAGACAAGAAACGCATTGACACCGCTGATGTCGTTTCCATTCAGCAGACCCGCAAATTCCTGATTGACAGTATAAACAACCAGCCCATCGGGGTTATTAAATCGACGATTTACTTTCAGGAGAACAATTCGCGCATTATTGCCAATGACACTGAATATTTTACTGCCGCTTTTCGCACTCTTTTTCCTCTCTACAATGAACCTTGGGATCCAAGCAAACTTCAGGGTATTGCTAATTCGTTTAATATCAAGGATATAAATCTTATTCAGTTAGACAGTGCGACCACGGAACTGCTCAATGTCGGATCCTTGCGCCGTATTATTTCAGAAGAGTTAAAAAGTGAGAATATTGATTCTCGGTTCGATTTTGCCCTGTACAATGCTTTCACCGCAAATTTTGTGGTCAAGCCGCAGTTTACAAACATTGAGAAAATCTTGAAAAGTGAGTTTGTCTTTTTGTTGAAATACAATGAGAAAATCAGTTCCCCCCACTACTTGATCATCTCTTTTCCAACCGTGCGTGGAATTGTATTCAAACGAATGAGCAACATCATCATCCTAATTGTTGTGTTTTTTGTTATCACCTTTACTGTTGCATTTGTCGCCCTATATTCACTTTACCGTCAAAAAAAGACGCAAGATGTGACCAACGACTTTATCAACAACGTGACTCATGAATTCAAGACTCCCATTGCCACCATTTCGTTAGCTTGTGAAGTGTTGTCAGACCCCACCATGTTAGAGGATCAAGACATCAGAGCTTCCTACGTGGAAATCATCAACGATGAGAATAACCGCCTCAAGGACATGGTTACCACCGTGTTGGAGACTGCCCAACTGCGGAAGGGACAGATTAAGATGAATATCGAACTCATCAACATGCATGAACTCATTCAAAAGATTACGGACAGTTTTGCCTTGATGATCAGTTCCTCGAATGGCAGTCTGACCGTGGCGTTGAACGCTGACACGTTCATGTTGTTCGGCGACCGTACTCATCTGACAAATTCCATCACCAATCTGATTGAGAACGGCATCAAATACTCCACCAATAGTCCGGAAATTCTAATTAATACCCTGTCTGACAGTAAGAATTTCATTATATCGGTTTCGGACAAGGGCGTGGGAATCCCTCAGAAGTCCATCTCCAAGATTTTCGACAACTTCTATCGCGTGCCTCATGGCAATATCCACAATGTCAAAGGTTATGGTTTAGGTCTTGGATATGTCAGAAAGATTGTTCAGTTCCACCATGGGCGCATCGAAGTGCAAAGCGAAGAAGGAAAGGGCAGTACGTTCACGATTTATTTGCCGCTTAAAATCAACAAATAACATTGTCTAATTACCCCAGGAAAAGAAAAAGGAGTGGAAAACCTTCTCCACTCCTTAATTTCTATTTCTAATTTCCTAATTATCTTTTCACGAACGGCTTCGTCACCACTCCCCTGTCGGTGGTCACGCGCACGAAATACATGCCGGCGGCGAGACCCGAGACGTTGATTTGGGTCGGGGCGGACGCGGGGGATTGGGCGGACGCGATGAATCGCGTCCCTACGGTGGTGATGATTTTACCATACACGTCAACAATCTCGATACCCGAACATTGTGCATTATTCATTGTACATTGTACATTGACAATATCCTTCGTCGGGTTGGGATACACCACAACGTCCACCTGGTCGAGGTCGTCGGCGAGGGCATCCACGGCATTTGCGTCCGTAACTTCTGTACTCTTGTTGTTGGAGATTCGGGTCAGGGTGATGTCGTCGAGGTAGTTGTAGCTGTAAGCGTAGCTGACTCCGCTCTTCAGTACGTTGCGGAAAGCGACGCGGCGGCCGTTGCCCGAATAGTTGGAGAAGTCGCACTCCACATGTGTCACATTGTTGGTGCTGTTTTTGAACAGTGCCACGGGTTCGAAGGTGCTCGTCGCGTCATCCCAGACACCCACCTGCAGTTGGTAGGAGGTGTTGGGTTGTCTCAAGTACATATCCAGCTTCACGTTGTTCATCGGAACATTTCCTGAAATTTCAGGCAACGCATAGACACAGCGGTAGTTCATCAGCAGACTGTAGCTGCCGCTGTGGGCGAAGTCGCTTCTGTAGTACAGTTGCGGGCGTTTGTCGTTCGGCATAGTCGGGGCGTCGGTGCGCACCAACTCCCAGCAAGTGGGTTCCTCGCCTGTGGTTGCGGTGGTGCTTGTGGTGAAGTTCTCGAATGTCTCGGTGTAAGGCAGGGTGATGGAGCAATCCTCCATTTCCGTCAGGGTGATGTCGTCGAGGTAGTTGTAGCTGTAAGCGTAGCTGCCGCTGCCCGAGACGTTGCGGAAGGCGATGCGTTTTCCGTTGCCGGAGTAGCCGGAGAAATTGCAGGTGACGTGTTCCACGCCTGTTGTCGTGTTGTTGAACAGTGCCACGGGTTCGAAGGTGCTCGTTGCGTCATCCCAGACACCCACCTGCAGCTGATAAGCGGCGTTGGGCTGTCTCAAGTACATATCCAGCTTCACGTTGTTCATCGGAACATTTCCCGAAATTTCAGGCAACGCATAGACACAGCGGTAGTTCATCAGCAGACTGTAGCTGCCGCTGTGGGCGAAGTCGCTCCTGTAGAACACTTGCGGGCGTTTGTCGTTCGGCATAGACGGGGCATCGGTGCGCACTAACT
>JAEEKL010000157.1 GCA_016282395.1 Bacteroidales bacterium | reverse complement strand
GCCGACAGAATCGAAAAAATTGTATTTTTGCAGCGGGTAAGTCTTATACGATCTGCTCCCTTATAACTCCCCCAGGACAGGAATGTAGCAAGGGCATTAAGGTTGTAGCGATGCGATATAAGTCGCTTACCCTTCTTTTTTAGTTAGCAGTTAGAAGTTATTAGTTAGCAGTTGGTTTGCAGAGACGTATCGCACACGTCCATCATCTAAGTATAAGTTTTAAGTCCAAGTCTAAGTCATCATGTTGTTGAAAATATACCCTGAGAATCCGAATCAGAAAGCGGTGAACACCGTGGTGGAGTGTTTGCAAGACGGCGGCATTGTCATTTACCCGACCGACACGATTTACGGTATTGGTTGTGACATCTTCAAGCAGAAGAGCATTGAGCGAATCATCTCCATCCTCGGCGAGAAAAAAAAGAAAGATGCGCTGACGTTCATCTGTCATGACATGAGTAACCTTTCGGACTACACCAAACCATTGGACAACAGTGTTTTCAAGACGATGAAGCGGGTTCTTCCCGGACCATTCACTTTCATCCTCGAAGCCAACAACAGTGTGCCGAAGTTGCTGCAGAGTCACAAGAAGACCATCGGCATCCGCATTCCCGACAACAACATCATCCGTGAAATCGTGCGCCAGCTCGGCCACCCCATCCTCTCCACTTCCGTGAAAGACGACGACGAAATCATCGAATACACCACCGACCCCGAGCTCATCTACGAACGCTACGGTGACCTGGTCGATATTGTTATCGATGGCGGCTACGGCGACAACACCCCCTCCACAGTGGTCGATTGCACTGGCAGTGGGATTGAGGTGATACGTGAGGGGAAGGGAGACGTTTCTTTACTTTAGTTAGTAGTTAGTAGTTAGCAGTTAGCACCACCGTGACTATGAACACTATATGTGCAATCGCAACGCCCGCTGGCCTGGGGGCCACGGCGATGATCCGAATCTCCGGACCGGAAGCGTTCTGCATTGCCGGAATGTTGTTTTCCGAGCAATCCGGGTTTGCCGGATCGGAACCGAACCGGGCGAAATTCGCGTCCTTATATGTTGTAGAGACGCAAAATTTTGCGTCTCTACGGATTGGTGATCCGGATGACAAACACACCCTGCTCGACCAGGTGGTGGTGACCAAGTTCGCTGCACCGCACTCTTTCACGGGCGAGGATGTGGTGGAAATTAGCTGTCACGGGTCTGTGTATATCCAACAAAGAATCATTGAGTTGCTGATTGCCAACGGCTGTCGCATGGCCGCGCCTGGCGAGTTCACGCAGCGGGCATTCCTCAACGGGAAACTGGATCTACCACAGGCGGAAGCCATTGCCGACCTCATCGAAGCGCAGTCTGAAACCGCGCATCACGCCGCCATGAAGCAGCTACAGGGCGAACTGTCCGGTAAGATGGCTGCCTTGCGCGAAGAGTTGCTGCAGATGGCTTCTCTGTTAGAGCTGGAACTCGATTTCAGTGAGGAAGAGGTGGAATTTGCGGACCGCACTACCCTACTCAACTTGCTCGAACATATTAAAACGGAAGTAAACCAACTGTTGCAAAGCTACAAATGGGGAACGATGCTGAAAAACGGCATCCCCGTGGCCATTGTGGGCGAACCGAATGTAGGAAAATCAACACTCTTGAACGCGATACTCCAACAGGAGCGTGCCATCGTTTCCGACATTCCGGGCACCACCCGCGACACCATAGAAGACACTTTCATGCTCAATGGAACCCTATTCAGGTTTATCGACACTGCCGGCATTCGCGAATCCGGCGACGCTATCGAGCGTCTTGGCATTGAAAGAAGCCTTGACACCATTCGTCGCGCAGCTGTCATCCTGTGGGTTTTCGATGCACGAAAAACCACACAAGAAGTTAAAGCGGAAATTGCTAAAATTGAAAATTCAGTCAAGTCGGATGATAAAAAAATCATCCTTGTCGGCAACAAATCCGATCTTGTTGCAAACAAATCCGAAGTAGTCGGAAATGCAATTTATATCTCTGCTAAGAAAGGAGAAAACATACAAATGGTACACAATGAAATAGACTCCTTTGTCCGAGATAATGGCCTCCGCGACATCACCTTGTTAACCAATGAACGTCACAAAGCGTTGCTGAGCGGTATTCTGGTGTCCATTGAGCGCACTGAAATCGGCCTGCAGCAGCAACTGCCCACAGACCTCGTGGCTGAAGACATTCGTATGGCTTTGCACGATTTAGGTGAACTTACAGGCACCGTCTCCACGGATGAGATTTTGAACAATATATTCGGAAAATTCTGTATTGGAAAATGATGAAAGACATTACCCACATTGCGTTGGACATGGGCGGCGTGGTGCTCCACATCGACCATGAGCAGGCCGTTTCGCGCTTCGAGGAAATTGGGGTCGTCAACGCCCGCGACTACCTTAACCCCTATCACCAACAAGGTCTTTTCGGGCAATTAGAGGGCGGACAAGTCACAGCGGAGGAATTCGTTTCCGAGCTGAGCCGCCTCATCGGAAAACCGCTCACTCATGAGCAATGCCTCTACGCATGGCTCGGCTACCTCAAAGAGATTCCGCAACGCAACCTCGACGCGATTTGTCGCTTACGTGAGAAAGGCTATCGCGTATGCCTCCTCTCCAACACCAACCCCTTCTTCTTCGAATGGGCCGAAAGCGGAGCCTTTGACAGCAATGGCCACCCCATCAGCGACTATTTCGACGCACTCTACGTCAGCTTCCGATGCAAACTGCTGAAGCCGTCACGTGAAATATACGAACACGTGCTACGTAGTGAAAACATCCGACCCGATCAGCTGCTCTTCATCGACGACAGCGAGCGCAACACCGATGCCGCCGCCGCATTAGGCATCCGCACAATACGTGTCGAGACGAACGGGAAATGGATTTTTAATCCTGATGATCCGGTATGGATTCAACATAAAAGCTAACTGGTCGGAACCCGTCATTACAGCTAATCATAGCAGACTGCGGATTTTTCATCCAACCATCGTAAAAATCACATTCTTTTTTTCATAATCATTTTCATTTTCTGTTTAGAACCTTACTATTGTTCCGATGGGAGAGTCCAACAGAGTGACACCTTGCTTATCCGCAATTGCATGCGCGATGCTGTCCGGTTCGTACCAAGGGTGCGTGGAAAGGGCGAATTTACTGTGGTGGACGGTAAAGACTTGTTTTGCCTGAAGATCTGATATTGCTTTATCAAGGTCTTCCGGGGTTGTGTGAATGTATGCCCAATTGGGATTATACTGGCCATTCTCAAGCAAAGCAAGGTCAACAGAACCGAAATGTTCACGAATCTCTTCGAACCGACTGTCATAACCTCCATCGCCACCAACATACACTTTCCGACCGGCATTCTCCACCATAAATGATGCCCATAGGGTTTGATTGCGCTTAAAAAGTCGATTGGAGAAATGTCTGGTGGGAAGACATGTCAGGTTTAGCGTTGAAACCTGAGTGTTAAAAGATTTTGTCTGATACCAGTCAAGCTCAGTTATCTGCTCATCAGAGAAATCCCAATAGCGCAGATAGTCAGCAATGCCCAAAGGACATACAACGTGCTTGATGCGAGGCCGCAAGTCGCGTAATGTGGCATAATCCAAATGGTCCCAATGTTCGTGCGTGATGATGAGCACATCGATGTCCGGCAGGTCATCGGGGCGGTAGATGTCCGTTCCTGCAAAAGGTTTCAACATCACAGATGATGGGAATTCAGGTTTCAGCACAGGATCAACCAAGAAACGCTTTCCGCCGAGACAGAAAAGATAAGACGAATGTCCGAACCATACGAGCCAGTCGCTGTCGGTTTTTAAGGCTTGTAAGTCAGTTTTTACGGATTTCACAGAATCTTTCGGCACACGTTCCTCGTTGCGCGAAGAGAGCATGTTCCATATCGCTTTGATTGAATTGGTATTGCCTGTAAATTGTGGTGTCGGCACTTGGTTATGGAACATCCCGTCGTGCCAATTCGGTGACTGATGAATTTGTTCCGTCGAACGATGCCGAAACAACCCGAACGCAGGATGTGCGAGTATAGCTAACGCTATGCTGAATAAAACCAACAGAATACCGAATATAATGAAAACTGTTTTCATTCGCATTATCGTGTGATTACAAGATTTGAATTACGATAAGATCCAATGTATGGTCACATTATTGACAAAGCTCAATTTCAGGATGAGCTGACAAACTCATCCTTCTTACTTGTACAAAAACCTTCTAATTGACCGCTTCGGGGTTTTGGCAAATTCCTGCTCCACCGTTTCGATAGCAGTGATACGCTCATACTTGGCCACCATCGTGTTGAAGGTTTCCATATTCTTCTGCATCTGCTCCTCCACAGACGTCTTTGACCAGTCGAAAGCCGGGTCGGGATAGACAAGTGCGACGAGCTTTCCCTTGCGCCCCACCACGACAGTCTCGCCCACACCGGGCAGCGTGCCAAGTTTGGACTCCAGCTCCTCGGGGTATATATTCTGCCCGCTGGAGGTGAGGATCATTGCCTTGGAGCGCCCCTTGATGTAGAGGTTTCCCTTCTTGTCCATCATGCCGAGATCGCCAGTGTGCAGCCAGCCTTCGCTGTCGATAGCGGCCCGAGTGGCCTCCTCGTTCTTGTAATAGCCCTGCATCACGTGTTCGCCACGGAACAGAATCTCGCCAACTTCACGTCTCGGATTGGGAGAATTAACAATCAATTCATTACGGGTAACCACCTTGCCACATGAGCCCACCGGTTGCTTGTACCAGTGTTCGTAAGTCACCAGCGGACCGGCTTCTGTCATGCCGTAGCCCACCACCAGCGGGAACTTGATGCGTCTCAACACACGCTCAACGCTCGTGTTCAGCGCAGCACCGCCCGTTATCAGCCATATCAGATTTCCGCCAAAGGCATTCATCAGCTGGTTGTATATCTTTTTCTCCACAATTTTACAGAGCACGGGCGTGTTCCATAACGCCTTGACACTCGGCTTTCTCAGTGCCGGGAATATCTTCGAGTGGAAAATCTTCTCGATCACCAGCGGCACAGTGAGAATCATGTACGGCTTCGTTTCGGCATAGCATTGTAGCAACGTGGCCGGAGAAGGGGTTTTGCAAAGGAAATAAACGTGGCAGCCGCCTGCCACTTGATACAGAAACTCAATAGTCATGCCAAACATGTGAGCCAGCGGCAACATACAGACTTCCGTCCAGCCAGCGTGGTTGGGAATCTCCTCCTGACTGTACTGCACATTGGCGGAGATGTTGCGATAGGTCAGCATCGCACCACGCGGCGCACCCGTGGTGCCCGATGTATAATTGATAATCATCAAGTCATCGAGATTGTCGGTCGGCAAATCAACATCCTCACGTTGCAGTCCCCGAGGATAACGCTCACGATAGATGTTCCCAAACTGCTCATAAGCCTTCGCTTGCAAATCCGTGCGGGCATACAGCAACTGAAAATCATCCGTGTCAAGAACTAAATTCACATTCTCAAGATGCTGAACATCAATATTTTTCCAAACATTTTGACTCACAAACATCGCTTTGGCATCAGAATGGTTGGTGAGACTCTCGATGTCAGCAGGCGCAAAAGCATCCATAATAGAGACGATGACACCACAGTTGGTGGCAATGGCCAGCAGTGCGACCGCCCAGTTGGAGCAATTCCGGCTGCAGATCACCACCTTGTCGCCCTTCCCTACCCCAGCCTGCTCAAGCAGAATCTGAAGTTTGAACATCTGCGCGGCCATCTCGCCGTAGGTGTAACTCGTGGTGCCGTTGTAGTCGGTAAGAGCAGGCGCATTCCAGTTCTCAGGAATCGTCCGGTTATAATAGGTGAAAAAGTGTCGTGTGGGTTCTCCGTTTCTTTTCATTGTCAAATTGTTTAATTATTGTTGATTACAAATTCCAAATCCATTTTTAAGCGGCAAAGGTACAAAATTATCAATTAATTCGTATTTCTGCACCGTAATCAAAAATTAGTCCATAAGTGACATTTTTCGGCAAAAGGCCTTCATTTTTCATAGATACCGAAGACAAAATCGCTCGGATGGCACTGCAAATAGTTGTCCTCCAATTCAAAGAGTTCCCGAAGCAACCGTTTGTTTTCTTCAGTGGGTTCCATAAAATGATGTGACAGATCCTTCAGAAGAGGCATTAAAATGTTGCCGCCATAGCCTTTTTCTTCCACCGTACGAAACAAACTATGGATAACTGGCATTATCCTGTCTGACTCGACACATTCCGACGGATCGGACATCACCATCCGAATCCATCCTGAGCCGTAGTAGCGTTCCTTTTTCAAACGGGTTTTATAGATTTCCTTGTGGCGGTCGTCCAACATTTCAAGTCCTGTATTTACTGCCGCAATCTGCGACTTGTCATACAGCATCCTTCTGGCACCCACATACTCGTTAATCACTAATCTGCCTGAAGGATTCAGTGCATCGTGCATTTTTTGCAAAAACATGTCCATGTTCTTGAAATGATGAAGCGATGCATGGAAGAAAACGATATCATACTCTTTTGCGGAAAGCTGATAGTTGTAGATATTCTCCGTGACAAAATGAATGTTTTGCAAATCGTTCGCTCTTGCCGTCCTGGCTGCCTCATCAAGTAGCTTCTCCGAAAAGTCAACACATGTCACATCCCAGTTCGGGTTAAGTTCAGCGAGTTTCAACTCATGGCTACACACACCTGAACCGACAGACAGCATCTTCACTCCAAAATCAGATAATTCCAGTTTGCGACTCATATATTCCTCATACTCCACGGTTTCATCCCCAGTTATCAATTTGTTGCATCTTTCCCTCACCATGGGGATTGTCAACCAATATGCTCTCGGAATATCAGTCTGGTTGAAACTGCTTTTCGTCCTGTTCTCTTTCGAAACAGACAACTTGCTGAACAAGAACGGAACACCTCTCTGACACGTCTTGATGTACACATCACGAATGTCTTCAACAGATATTAAACGCATTATCGATTTTTTTTTGCAAAAATAACAAAAAATTCTCACCCTTACGTTTCATGAACAAAAATATTGTACTTTTGCAACCGCTTTAAAATCCACAAAACTCTTGCCCCTGCCAGGACTGCTCAAGAAGACTGCTCACTACTCTCTAATCACTAAACACCGATCACTTTAAACAAACAAATAAACAAACAAATGTACACCAATTTCCAACAACATCTTCAGAAAGAATTAGCCGACATCAAGGAAGCCGGCTTGTACAAGAACGAACGCATCATCGCTTCTCCGCAAAGCGGTGAGATTACGCTGCAGGACGGCAGCAAGGTGCTGAACTTCTGCGCCAACAACTATCTGGGCCTCGCCAACGACGCGCGTCTGATCGCTGCAGCCAAGGAAGCCCTCGACACCCACGGCTACGGCATGGCCTCCGTGCGTTTCATCTGCGGCTGCTCCGACCTGCACAAGGCTTTGGAGAAGAAGAT
>JAEEKL010000156.1 GCA_016282395.1 Bacteroidales bacterium | reverse complement strand
CTCCTTTGATAGCATCCAGCTGGATTTCAGCTACTTCCAGGAAGCTGGTGCGGTTCCGGGTTGGGACACGATGTTCATCGGCGTGATGAGCAGTCCTTACGATGCCGCCTCTTTCGTGCCGGTCGATACCATCACCCTCCAGAGCTGGGGCGTGTGGGAACCGCATTCCGTGCTCCTTGACCACTACAACGGCGACGGACGGTATGTGGCGTTCCGCTATCACTGTCCCGCCTATTTAGGCAAGGTATTCATCGACGACGTGGTGTTCTCCGTAAGACCTGATGTCGGGGTTCCCGAGCGTGACATCGACCAACTCTTGCATCTCTACCCCAACCCCACGACTGGAAAATGCATCGTCCGCAACGAGCAAGACCTCATTGAGCAGTTGGAGGTATATGATATGTACGGAAAACGGTTAGAACAGCACTTTGTGCGTGATTACCAGACGGTTATAGACCTCTCTGCCCGTGCCTCCGGCGTCTATTTCGTGCGCGTGACCACCGAACAGGGCACCGTCACCAAACGGGTGGTGAAACGGTAGTGGGCGGATATATCATCTGTTCCAGAATTAACAGAAGCAGAACAATTTGATAATCAGCATTGCAAAATGAAAAGAATCATCCGAATTTCAACATTGGCCCTATTGGTTGTTTTGACCTTTACGGGCTGTAAGAAAAGTTATACCGTCACGGTGAAATCCAACAACACGGAATGGGGTTCTGTCACAGGCTCAGGCACATACAAAGACGGTGAGACGGTCACCCTATCCGCAGTGCCTGCGGTGGGATGTTGTTTTGTCCGCTGGAACGACGGCGATGCCACCAATCCGCGCCAAATTGTGGTGAGCGGCGATGCCGAATACATCGCCATCTTCACAGACACAACCGGCGGCGGCAATGACTTAACCGGCACCGTTGTACACGATGCGGTGACCGATTACGACGGTAATAGCTATGACGCAGTGTGGATAGGCAACCAGCTGTGGATGAAAGAGAACCTCCACACCACGCACTATGCCGATGGCACGGAAATCCCCCACGGAATAGACACGAGTGTGACCAAGCCATATTGGTACAACTACTCCGTTCTCACCCTCCCACAGGAAAAATATTACAACTGGCCGGCGGTGATGCATGGAGAGGCTTCCAGCAACACCAGCCCGAGCGGCGTGCAGGGAATCTGTCCTTCTGGCTGGCATCTGCCGAGCGATGCGGAGTGGCTGATAATGGAGCAGCGGCTGTCCACGATGGATGTGTCCGGTTTCGGATGGCGCGGCGACCATGCGGGCATGTTGGCGAGTGACGGATGGGATGCTTCCTCCAAGTCGGGAGCCCCTGGCAACGTAGCGGATTCCAACCATAACATTTCGGGGTTCTCCGCCGTTTCTGTAGGCTATTGCAATAATATTGCTCCTATGGATATGGGCCGAACTGCTCATTTCTGGAGTGCCACTCAGGACATCCACAATTCCGCATGGTGTCGCGATCTTTTTTACAACGAGGCGCGTGTAAACAGAGACCTCAGCGGCAAGGAATCCGGCTATTCGGTCCGCTGCCTTCGCAATTGACAGACGCTTGATCTGAGACGTGTGACGTGAGATTTAAGACGTGAGAATGGGATTATCCCCAAAGTCCCACGTCTTTTTTTGATGCGGTCGCAGTGGCTTTATTGCGAATTTAATTGTGCAAGGAAATCCTCCAGTTGGAGCGCAAATTGCCTGCAGCGTTCGAATGTGACCACCGAACAGGGCATGGTTTCCAAACGGGAAATAAAACGGTGATGGACTGATATATATGTCTGTTTTCCCTTTTTTTATGAGAGGGTGTGTCAAAAGTGACGCACCCTCTTTCTATCCGTCCACTTCCAAATCCTTCCATTTTTTTCCAAACATAGCACATAAACATATAGACAACATCCCAACACATTCCATAAAACAATTTTATTCATTGAGAATCAATATATTAACATTATTTCCAACATATTACCACAATCTACATATTTTCAGCAACTTATAATTATTGTTGATATATGTTGAAAACTTTTTTCCAATATATTCCATATTGATAACCAAATTGTTATGACAAATATTTAACAACAAAGATTAAATAACTTTGATTTCATGGAACTATGTTGTGGAAAAATGATATTTTTGCAGTCTCAAATTTGGCATAATCAGAATTATGACAACAGGATACGGATATTGGGAAGTCTCAATAGAGAAGAGCGGACGGCTGAAGCTGCCCTCGGCTCTTCTGCGTATGCTGCCGGAAGATGAGCGCAAGAAGTTCTATATCACCCATGGCTTCGGCGAATACATCACGCTTTGGTCTGAAAAAGCCTATCAAAAACAAATGGAATACATGAACTCTCTCGATCGAAATCTTTTGCGTGTCAAGCTTTACCGCAACGCATTCCTCCGCAACACGGCGCAGTTGGAATGCGATTCCCAGTCACGCATTGTCATTCCGAAACCGATGTTGGAGATGTACTCCATTGACAAAGAGTTGGTGTTGGTGATGGACAATGGACAGATTGATATGTGGAACTGCCAAAAGTATCATGAACAATTCGATATGAGTCCTGAAGCTTTTGGAAAACTCAACCAAGAGATACACCTCGGTCATTTTTTAGCGGAGAAGGAGGGCGCCGATGGAATATCATAACCCAGTTCTCCGTCAACTTTCTGTAGATTATTTGGTCACGAATCCTGAAGGGATTTACGCGGATGTCACCTACGGCGGCGGCGGACACTCCCGTGCCATTCTTGAAAAGCTTAACGGCGGCCGTCTCATCGCCTTCGACCAGGACACTGACGCCCAAACCCAACTGATTGAGGACGAACGGTTCACGTTTGTCGCCTCGAATTTCAAAAACCTCTGCCGTTTCCTGAAATACCACCAAGCCTACCCCGTGGACGGCATTTTGGCCGACCTTGGAGTCTCTTCCCACCAGTTCGACACACCCGAGCGTGGATTCTCCTACCGCGAGGACGGCATCCTTGACATGCGGATGAACACCCAGTCTGGAAAATCAGCACAAGACATTGTAAACCAGTACGATGAGAAATCCTTGAGTGACATTTTCTACCGCTACGGCGAACTTCCCGACGGCCGCATCTTGGCCCGCAGGATAATCAAAGCCCGCGAGGAACAGCCAATACTGACCACCGGACAACTTGTGGAGGCATTGCGTCCGTCACTGCTGCGCGGCAAAGAGAACAAGAGTCTTTCCAAAATTTTCCAAGCTATCCGGATTGAAGTCAACCAAGAGATGTCCGTGTTAGAAGCTTTTCTAACACAAACAACTGAGGCATTGAAAAATGGCGGGAGGCTGGTTGTGATTTCCTACCATTCGCTGGAAGATCGGATGGTAAAGAACTTCATGCGTTCGGGGAATCTGGACGGCGAAGTGGAGAAGGATTTTTACGGCAACCCGCAGACCCCGTTCAAATTGGTCACGAAAAAAGCTGTACAGCCTGATATGGAAGAGATTAGTGCTAACCCACGCGCCCGCAGCGCCAAACTGCGTGTCGCAGAGAAAATAACCCCCGTCAATCATGGAAACAACCTCTAAATACACCCCCGAACAACAGCCGGAAAGGACCAGATTCCGCGATTTCTTCTCCAACATTTTCGGAGGAGAGATTTTGGTGAACAAGAAGACACGGCCCTGGTATTGCTATGCCGTGTTCCTTCTTGTGCTGGGAAGCATTCTGGTGGTCAGCGAACAGAAAATCCACGTCAAAGAGAAAAAAATCATCGAATTGGAGAACACCTACAAGACCGAAATCAGCAGGCTGAAGGCGAACAACCAGTTCATACCCTACGAGAAAAACAAAATCCTCATCCAGAAAATGCAGGAGAAAGGATATATCACGGACGAAAAGCAGAATTTCACGGTGACAGCAACCCCGAAACCGGTGGAGAAACGCCGTTGGTTCCAAAGAAAGGAGCGTAAGCATGAGAACAAATAAAAAACAGGAGATTCCTCCTACCACCTGGACAAGGATGAACATCGTGTATCTGCTGATGATACTGGTGGGCCTCGCATGCCTGACCAAAATTTTGTACCTCTCCATCGTGGAACGCGCTGTGGCCTCAGGCACATCCGACAAATGCGTGGACTTGATTGGAAAAGACAACGATTCCATCAAAATGCTGCGGGAAATCGACCACGCCTGCTACATCCTCGAAAACACACTCAAACCCGTCCGGGGGGAAATCTACGACGACCACGGACGTATTTTGGTGGCCAACTTCACCGTCTTTGAGGTGGCCTTCGACGGGAAAGGCTTCGCACGCGAATACGCCGACACGCTGAAGAAAAACCCAAATGCATACCAAGATATTTTCCGCCAGCTGGCCGATGACTTCTACTATCAGTTCAAAAACCGTTTCCCGCGATACTCCGCCGATTACTACTATGATTTCTTTATAAAAAACATCCAGAAGAAGAAATACGCCACCCTGTTTCCTGTCAAGGAATGGGACGAGAAAATGTGGGTGACGAGCGTGGACACGTCGTTCATCAAAAACAGACCTTACTTATATAAGTATGTTAGCAAAGAAGACTCTGACGACTCCACCCGAATAAAGACCATCCATACGCATCTCAACTATGTGCCTGCCAATGTGCGCGTCAACCCTTACGGGGAGATGGCGAAACGGACGCTTGGAGTGGAGACACCTGAACGGAAATTCGGGTTGGAGCATGTGATGAATGACATTCTGGCCGGTGTGAACGGAAGCAAGAAATATCTCGAACTGAACCACGCCACAGTGCCGCTACGCGAGCGGATAGACCCGGAAGACGGCCACAACATCCACACTACCATAAAGTTGGAAATCCAGCACGCGGTGCATAACGAGCTGTCGCGGAAACTCTCGGAACTAAACGCCGAATGGGGCTGCGCCATCGTGATGGAAACCAAGACCGGCGAAATCAAAGCCATCTCCAACCTGCGCCGCGCCGCCGCCGATGCCTCCTACTACACGGAAAGCATGGAATATGCCCTTGACGCCAAGGTGGAACCCGGCTCCACCTTCAAACTGGCCTCCCTGCTGGCCTATCTCGAGAAAAACGATGACGACACCAGCAAAGTGTATCCCATTTATAATCATACTTTCGAGTTCCCCACAAAGTCGGGACAAGTGAAGAAATACTACAAATGCGACCATAAGTATAACCCTATTGAGGTCCCGCCCATCGAGGTCTTCAAAAGATCCTCCAATGTCGGCATCGCCGAAATGATTTTCACGACATACGGAAGAAGAGGATTCCCGAAATACCTTGAACAGCTGAAGAAATTCGGGCTGTTAGACACCATTCATAGCCAATTGGGGGACATCATGCCCGCCAGAATCAAGGATGGCACCAACGATTTCAACACCTATTACGCCACCTGTTTCGGGGCCGGCTTCAACATCCCCATTATCCGAACCCTGGTGTACTATAACGCGGTCGCCAATGGAGGCAAAATGATGGCACCGCTGTTCGTACGTTATGTCACTGACACATACGACACCATACAACGCTTTGACCATCAAGTTCTTATTGAAAAAATTGCCTCGGACACCACCATCATGAAGGCCCGGAAATATCTGGAGCAGGTAGTATGGGGAGAGCATGGGACGGCCTACCGGTTCCGTGACGAAAACTGCATGTTCGCCGGCAAGACGGGTACTCGCGACATCTGGGACGAGAGTATCGGCAATTACCGGAAAGACATTAACGCCGTCTCGTTCTGCGGCTATTTTCCGATGGACAAGCCGCAATACACGGTCATTGTCTATATTTACGGTGTCCCGCAGCATAGCACGGTGGCCGCGGATGCTTTCGCCCGTATTGCCCGCAGCATCATGAACAGCTCGAATTACAGCGCCACCCGGAAGGCGAGCGACTTCGCTTTTACCCCGCTGACACGCACCGCCCCGATACGGAACAAGTACTTCAATCCTTTGTTGAAAGGCTTGGGATACGACACGGTCACCTACGAGACCAACGCCCCTTACTTGAGAGTGGACGCTGCCGACACGAACAGACACGTTACCGTAACGGCTCTGCAGGCAAACACCTACCAGAAAATGCCGGATGTGCGTGGCATGATGGCCGCCGATGCCGTCACCGAACTCATCCGCGCCCGCTACAACCCGCAAATCATCGGGAAAGGACGTGTCAAATCCCAGATTCTTGACGAAAAAACGCATACGGTGAAATTGTACCTTGACCCGTGATTGTCGGGCGTATGCGATACGCTACCGAGCTTCCATCCCTACCGAGCTTCCATCCCTACCGGGATGTCAAGGAATAAACCATAATCTCCTACCCCCCTAACCCCCTAACCTCCTAACCTATAAACCTATAAACCTATAAACCTATAACCCTGCTTCTATAACCAATAACCTATAACCAATAACCATTACAAAAAGACAATGAAACCATTAGATATACTGTTGAAATCGTTGCGCAGCTGCGAATTGACAGGAAGCCCGGAGATGAATGTCACGGAAATTCTGTTTGATTCGAGACGTGTCGTTGCTCAGCCTAAAGGTTCAACGCAACTGTATGTGGCGCAACGTGGTACACAGACCGACGGGCACAAGTACATCGGGGCGGCGATTGCGCAAGGCTGCCGTGCTGTGGTCTGCGAGACCTTGCCCGAAACAACAGACAAGGATGTCTGCTATATCAAAGTGACGGACAGTTCCGTGGCTTTGGGCCAGCTCGCTGATGCCTTTTTCGACCATCCGAGCCGCAAACTGAAACTGGTGGGCATCACCGGCACCAACGGCAAAACCACTACCGTGACGCTCCTGCACCGGCTGTTCATGTCCGCAGGTCACCAAACAGGCCTTCTCTCCACCATTGTCAACAAAATCGGCAATGATGAGATACCGTCCACGCACACCACCCCCGATGCCGTAGAGCTCAACCAACTGCTCGCACAGATGGTTGACCGGCATTGCGAATACTGCTTCATGGAGGTGAGTTCGCACGCGCTCTGCCAGCATCGCGTTTCCGGTCTGCGGTTCGCAGGCGGCATCTTCAGCAACATCACGCACGACCATCTCGACTTCCACAAGACTTTCGCAAACTACATCGCGGCGAAGAAATCATTCTTCGACAAACTGCCGAAATCCGCTTTCGCACTCACCAATGTGGATGACAAAAACGGCCGCGTGATGGTACAGAACACAAAAGCGGCCGTCCACACCTACAGTCTGCGCACCGCTGCCAATTTCAAGGGCATCATTATGGAGAACACCTTCACTGGGCTGCACATGCGCATCAACAACCGCGAAGTCTATTTCAAATTGTGCGGCAAGTTTAATGCTTACAATCTGTTAGCCATATATGGGACAGCTGTGCTGCTGGGTATGGACGAATATGAAGCGCTCGCCCACATGAGTTTACTGGAAAGTGCGGCGGGGCGGTTCCAAATGCTGCCTGTCGGGAACGGCAGCACAGCCATTGTCGATTACGCACACACCCCCGACGCGCTCGAAAACGTGCTGAAGACCATCCGTGACATTGTGGGCAAGGAGGCAGAGGTGATTACCGTGGTAGGCTGTGGCGGTGACCGCGACGCACTGAAGCGTCCCGAAATGGCGGAAATCGCATGCAAGTTCAGCTCCAAAGTGATATTGACCTCCGACAACCCGCGCACCGAGGATCCCATGGCCATACTGAACGATATGCAAAAGGGAGTTTCCGCAAGCAAATCGAAACAGGTGCTGGTCATTGAAAACCGCCACGAGGCCATCAAGACGGCGTGCATGATGTTGAAAACCAACGGCGTGCTGCTCGTGGCCGGAAAAGGACACGAAAACTATCAGGAAATCAATCACGTCAAACATCATTTTGATGACACAGAGGAAATAACGAACTTTTTTAACATCAAATAAAGTCAAAGGATTATGTTGTATTACTTGTTTTCTTGGCTTCACAAAAGCGGCTACCACGGAACCCGTATTTTCCAATACATCTCGTTCCGTTCTGCTATGGCTTTCGTACTGGCAATGATCATCTCCATGTTTATCGGAAAATACTTCATCCGGTACCTGAAAAAAAGACAAATTGGAGAGAGCATACGTGATTTGGGACTGCAAGGCCAAAATGAGAAGGCGGGCACCCCGACTATGGGCGGACTGATCATCATCGCAGCCATCCTGATACCGGCTTTGCTGTTGTGCGACCTCGGCAACATCTATATCATTCTGATGATTTTCACCACAATATGGCTTGGAATACTTGGATTTTCAGATGACTATATCAAAGTTTTCAAAAAGAACAAAGAAGGTCTCTCCCCGAGAAAAAAACTGATCGGGCAAATCGTCCTCGGGCTTATCGTGGGTGCGACCATGTATTTCCATCCTGATGCAGTAATCAGCGAGAAAAACGTACAGAAACAGTCTCTGACACAAGTGAGCTCCACAGAACTGCTACAAGTGGAGAACCAGGAAAACGCCCATACTCCCAAACTGTTTGACGAACCTCATCACTCTTCCAAGACCACCATCCCCTTTGTAAAGAACCACGAGCTGGACTACTCCATACTCACCCGCTGGATGGGAGACGAGAGCGGCAAATGGTCGTTCCTGTTCTTCATCCCAATCATCGTGTTCATCATTGCCGCCGTGTCCAACGGGGCGAACCTCACCGACGGCTTGGACGGGCTGGCGACCGGAACAACAGCGTCCATAGCGGTGGGCATCGCCATCCTCGCCTACGTCTCGGGCAACGTGATATTTGCCAACTATCTGAATATCATGTATATTCCAAATATCGGGGAGTTAGTGATTTTCATTTCAGCGGTGATTGGCGCCTGCATCGGTTTCTACTGGTGGAACTGCTACCCCGCCCAAGTGTTCATGGGCGACACAGGAAGCCTCACCCTTGGCGGAATTGTGGCTGTGTCGTGCATCATCATCCGCAAGGAGCTCCTCATCCCCATCCTGTGTGGAATCTATCTGGCGCAGTCCATTTCGGTCATCTTACAGGTTTCCTATTTCAAATACACAAAGAAACGCTATGGTGAGGGCCGCCGCATCTTCCTGATGGCACCGCTCCACCACCATTACCAGAAAAAAGGACTTCACGAATCGAAAATCGTGCAACGATTCATCGTGGTTAGCATGATGCTCGCAGTGTTGGCCATTGTAACGTTAAAAATCAGATAATGAAACGATTATATGATTAGACAAAAGAGAATAAGATAATATAATGATGAGAAAATTATAGCAAATAAAACAATAAAAACAAAACCATTATGCCGACTAAAAAAAACAACAGCTTCCGCTTGTTTGAACAAGCCAGGGAAACCGCCAACCCGCGTGTGGGTACGCTTTCCGACCAACTCATCAGATTACGTAAGCGGAATATTGCCGAATCATTGGCCGATTTCGAGGGGAATGCCCACAAACTGGAGCATGTCAAGAGCTTTTCGGGCGTGGACTTTGTGGATGACGCACGCTCAACAACTGCCAATGCTGTCTGGTATTCGTTAAAATCCATGACAAAACCCACCGTATGGATCACCAACATTGACACTCTGGATGCCCTTACGGAGGACATTCTCTCCGAGGTGAAAACGAAAGTGAAGGAGGTGGTGCTGCAAGGTGTCTATAACATTGACGTTTACCAGCGTATCGCCGAGGCGGGGGTTCCCGTGATGATGACCATGAGCATGGAAGATGCCGTCAACCATGCCTTTTACTCCTGTCAGAAAGGGGATTTGATTCTGTATGCCCCCGGCATTCACGGAAACAGCCAACTCACGTACCGCGAACGCGGTGAAAAATTCAAGACAGCAGTCGCACAACTTTAATCCGACACCGTCATGGAAGCCACCGTTGACACCCCGAAAACGCCTCTTCTGCGAAGATTCAAGCTGAAAACGGACAATATCATCCCCATCGTGGTGATATTCCTGACAGCCATCTCCATCGTCATGGTCTATAGTATGCGCGGCAACATCGTGCTGCAGCACCTGAAACACCTGCTGTTCGCATTTGCCGGGATGTTTATTGTCTATCAGATTGACTACCGCAAACTGGGTGTGTTCGCCCCCTTCTTCCTCTTTTTGGCCGCCGCCCTGCTGATTTTCACCATGCTGTCGCAGGCGGTGCGCGGTGTCACCATTTTCGGCCGCGACGTGCAGACGTTCTACTTCATCGGTTTCCTGATTATCTTCTACATCTCCAACTACATTGCGCGACAATATCATAGCCATGGGGAACTGACCACATCCAATGTGCGCTTTTTGTTCCTGCTGCTGGGGGCGTTCTGCGCCGGCATCGCCACCATGAACATGTCCACCGCCATCATCCTCTTCATCACGGGCATCGTGATTTTCTTCGTAGGAGGATTCAAACTGAAAGACATTTCCGGCATGATCGGCATCGTGGCGGCAATCCTCCTTTTGGCGGTCATCGTGGTGGCCAATATGAGCGATGAGAACAAAGCTAAAATCGGCCGTATGGCAACCTTCATCAACCGCTGGGAATACTACATCACCAAGGACAACCACGACGGCTACGGCGACCAGATGATTTTGGCCAGATCGGCCATTGCCCGCTCCGGCTTTAACCCTGCGGGCCCCGGAAAGGGCGTAATCAAAAACCGTCTGCCAGAGAAAGAGACAGACTATGCATTCGCCTCCCTGTTTGAAGAGACCGGCATCGTGGTCGGTGTGCTGGTGCTCCTGTCCTATCTCATCATCTTTTACAGGGCGCGGAAAATCGCCAAAGAGGCGACAGGCACTTTCGGGAGACTGCTGGCCTTCGGAATCGGATTCTGGTTCACCTGCCAGGCTCTTGTCCACATTGGGGTGAACTGCGAACTTCTGCCCACCACCGGACAGACCCTGCCGTTCATCAGCAGCGGCGGCACCTCCCTGCTCGTCTCCGGCTGCGCCATGGGAATGCTCCTCAACATCGGAAAGGTTTCCTATCTTGAGAGTCAAAAAGAAGATCCGTTTGAGATGCTGCGGCAGTGAGGCGATAAGGATGATGAGAAAAGATAAAAGATGATGAAAGACGATAAAACGAAAAGATTTATAGCCTGTTCACAGCTCACTATTCACAATACACTATTCACAATACACCAGCTTCAATAACCAATAACCTATAACCCATAACCATTACTTAATGATTCAAATCAACAAACTGTCAGTCAATTTCACAGGAGACTTTCTCTTCAAAGACGTATCGTTTGTGGCGGGTGACAAGGACCGTATCGGACTTGTCGGGCACAACGGTGCGGGGAAATCGACATTGTTGAAGATCATCCACCGCGACATCGAGCCGGCATCCGGGACGATGGTGATTACCTCTGGTTATCAAGTAGGATACCTGCCGCAGGAACTCGCCGGAACCTCAACGCTTTCCGTCTGGGACGAGGCGGTCTCCGCATTTGAGGAGATACGGGTTATGGAACGCAAGATGCAGCATATCTCCAACGAACTGGCCGAGCGCACGGACTACGAATCCGAAGGATATGCCCAGCTGACCCAACAACTCTCTGACTTGAATGACAGATACAACCACCTCGGTGGCAATATGATAGAGGCTGAAACCGAAAAAGTGCTGGCTGGTATGGGATTTTTCCGTGAGGAGTTCCACCTGCCGATGTCCTCGTTCAGCAATGGCTGGCAGATGCGCGTATGTCTCGCCAAAATTCTTCTCCAAAAGCCCGAAATCATCCTTCTTGACGAGCCTACCAACCACCTCGACATCGAATCCATCCAGTGGTTAGAGGATTATTTGGCCAACTACGACGGTTGCGTCATTCTCGTCTCCCACGACCGCGCATTCCTTGACCGAGTGACCAACCGTACCATTGAGATCACTTTAGGGAATATTCAAGATTACAAATGCAGCTACTCCACATACGTGGAACAGCGTTTGGAGCGCATTGAAAGTCAGCAGTCTGCGTATGAAAACCAACAGAAGGAAATCGCGCAGATTGAACGCTTCATTGAACGGTTTCGTTATAAGGCCACCAAGGCGCGTCAGGTACAGAGCCGAATCAAGATGCTGGAGAAGATGGATCGTGTGGAGGTGGATGAATACGACAAAAGTTCCATTTCGTTCAAGTTCCCGCCTGCGCCGCATTCGGGCCTTGTAGTAGTGGAGAGCAAGAACCTGAGTCTCGGCTATGATACCAAGCCGGGCGTGCTCAAAGGGGTGGATTTCCGGCTTGAGCGTGGCGAGCGCGTGGCGTTCGTCGGCCGCAACGGCGAGGGCAAATCCACCATGGTGAAAGCCATCGTAGGTGCGCTGTCCCCTGAAAGCGGTGAATTGCAGCTTGGCTATCAGGTGGTTGTAGGTTACTATGCGCAGAACCAAGCGCAACTGCTCAATCCCGAAAAGACCGTTTTCGAGACGATTGACGATGTGGCGGTGGGCGACATCCGCCCGAAAATCCGCACCATCCTCGGCAGCTTCCTCTTCGACACGGAAGACACCGAAAAGAAGGTGAAAGTGCTGTCCGGCGGTGAAAAAGCGCGGCTCGCGTTGGCAAAGCTGTTGTTATCGCCCTTCAACCTGCTCATCCTCGACGAGCCGACCAACCATCTCGACATGCCCTCCAAGGACGTGCTCAAAAACGCCCTGCTACAGTACGAAGGCAGCCTGATCCTCGTCTCCCACGACCGTGACTTCCTGCAAGGGCTCACATCCAAAGTCTATGAGTTCAAGAACCATCAGATGCACGCTTTCACCGGCGACGTCTATGATTTCCTCGCACAGCGAAAGATGGAGACGCTCAATGAGCTACAGAGCCGAACGGCGGCATCTGCCAGCGCATCTGGCGAGAAAATCTCCAGCAACAAGGAGCAGTGGGAACAGAAGAAACAGCGCGAGGCCGATGACCGTAAGAAAAAGAACCGGCTGCGCAAGTTAGAGGACGAATTGGAGTTGCTACAGCGGCTTCTGGCCGACACAGAGGAGCGGCTCGCCAATCCTGAGGGCAACGCTGAGGCCATCGCTTCCGGGGAACTCTACAAGGCATACGAGTCGATAAAGGCTCAAATTGAGGAGAAGGAGACAGAATGGTTGGAGTTGAGTGAATGAAATGGTGCGAATTGCTATGTGTTCGATAATTATGTACATTTGCAGCATCAATTTTTAACGACCCCGCCATGTCAGTTCTGATAAACAAATATGCATTCGCTAAAAAGGAAATCCTGAAAATCATTTCCGCCATCGCCGTATTGGCATTGGTCAGTGTGTTTTACTATTTCCATATTCGGCAAGAGGCGCTCCATATCGCAGGGAAGCGGGCGGAGGCCACCTTGAAAAATGCGGAAATGATGATACAAATCTGTACAGGGAAGGTTGAGACCATTGTGAACTCCATGCAACCCATGGTGGAATATGCTATTGATGATCCTGACGCAATGTATGATATAGCCCGTCACACCGTGGAGTCCAGCAGCCGCATCATGGGCGCGGGCATTGCCTTCAAAGCGGACTACTATCCCGAGAAAGGACATTGGTTTGAAACATACGTCGGTTACCACAAAGGCTGTGACACACTGGCTATCGAGCAATTGGGAAACCCGGAACACGATTACCTCCAGACGGAGTGGTTCAAAAAAGGAATGACTTCGGAGAACGGATTCTGGAGTGATCCCTACTATGATAACGCCGGTGGGAAAGATTATTTGGTATCCTACTGTCTTCCCATCAGAGATACTAACGGGGAATCGGTGGGGTTGATTATCGCGGACATCACGCTTGACACCCTCGCCAGCATCATTAGGAGCATCAAACTCTACCCCAACAGTTACTGCACGTTGGTTGCTTGTGACGGCACGGTACTGGTGGGACCTCCGGCATCTGCCAAAACAAAAGGCAAATGCCATGTTTTTACGGAAAGTATTGACAGCAAGAACATGGTTCTCTCCCTCGCTATCCCGGATGCTGACATGTACAAACGGCTACGGCAATCCAGTCTGTTTTTCGCTTTACTGGCCTTGACGGGGATTCTGGCGGTGTTCTTCATTGCCTATCGCTCTGTACAGAACTTGTGGAAGTTGAACGAGGTGCGGGCCAAGGAGCAGCATATTGAGGACGAACTCGCCATCGCTCGCGACATCCAACAGTCACTGTTGCCTTCAGGCTTGCCGAACAATCTTGCAAACGAGCTGGACATCAGTGGATTGCAGATACCGGCTAAATTTGTGGGCGGCGACTTGTACGACTATTATGTGCGCGACGGGAAATTGCTCTTTTGCATCGGTGATGTCTCCGGCAAAGGGGTGCCCGCCGCCCTGCTGATGGCCATCGCCCACAGTCTGTTCCGCACCCTGTCGGCCCGCGACAACCGCCCCGACAGCATTGTGCAAGCCCTCAACGCCACTATCAGCGACAACAACCCCGACATCATGTTCATCACGATGTTCCTCGGCGTGCTTGATCTGGAAACAGGGCTCGTGACCTATTGTAATGCTGGACATAATCCGCCTATTCTCCTCCAATCGGGAAAGGCTGGATATTTGGAGTTGGCGGACAATCTGTTGATTGGTGTGGAAAAGGATACGGAATATTCGTCCAGAACCCTGCAGTTGGACGATGGGGACACGCTTTTCCTCTTCACTGATGGCCTGACCGAAGCCGAAAACACACAAAAAGAACTTTTCGGGGAAGAAAGAGTGCTTGAAATTGCCCAAAAGGTATATGGAGCATCTGCTGAAGAACAGATTAAAGCCCTGCAATCGGCCGTGAAGCAGTTTGCGGGCAATGCCGAACAGAGCGATGATCTCACGCTGCTGTCCATCCGCTATATGTCCGCTGAAAACACGTTGACGCTGACCAATAACATTCAAGAATTGGACCGGTTGGAACCGTTTCTGAACAATTTTTTCGAAAGAAACAATCTCGATTTTTCGCTACTGCCTAATGTCAATCTCGCGCTTGAAGAGGCCTTGGCTAACGTCATCATGTACGCATACCCCGAAGGCACACAAGGCGAAGTGACCCTTTCAACGAAAGTTTTGGATGATGTTATCTGTTTGGAAATCAGTGATAAAGGAATTCCGTTCAACCCGCTGCAACAGCAAGAAGCCAACCTCAACGTTTCATTGGAAGAGCGGCAGATCGGCGGTTTGGGCATCCATCTCATCAAGGAGATTATGGATTCGATGGAGTATGCGCATGAGGAGGGACGGAATGTGCTGCGAATGCGAAAAGGTGTCATATTTCGCGATTAGCTCTAATGTTAAAGAAGCTTCATCATTTGTTCAATAGGGATTACTTCAATACGGGGAAATTCGATGTCTTTTAGTATGTCGTAATGATGGTCGTTAGAAACGATGAATTTTGCACCAGCTGCAACAGCACAATCTACAAATTTATTGTCATCAGGGTCTTGTTGTATCAAATTGAAGTTATAGAAAGTATTAATAAAAAGTGTGTTAGGGTTGTTTATGATAACTTCTATGGCCAATGATGAAAACTGGGCGTTGGTTTTTCGTTCTATAACTTCTGCGTATTCATTTAATATTTCTGTAGTTACGCATAATTGATTGCGACCATCCAATATAGATAGCCATAATTCATGATATCGACTCCAATGAGCGATGCTTTGCAAAACACTATTTGTGTCTAATACGAGCCTCATATATTTTTTTTATGTAGGTCTTCGTTCATAATTTGATCCAGTATCTCTTGGTTTAAAATACCCTCATCCAAAAGTTTGTCGGCTTCTTTGTTAAGTTGATGTTGGAAATAGCGGGTCAATACATTTTGTATTTCCAGAGCTCTGGCTTCTGAGTTGTCAAATGCAAATATCTTCAGCAGATGCATTTGAGTGGGGTTTAATACTGCATATTCCATATATTTAATTTTACGGCAAAAATATAATTTTTTCGATTCTTTCAGACATGGTTTTTCAAATTTGTTCCGTCATTTTTTTGTATTTTTGCGGCATTAAAATCTTATAAAGAATCCTTAAATTAGTAGCATTATGAACATAAACATTACGGAAGAGGGCAACACCATCACCGCCGCTTTTGACGGACGATTGGACACGGTGGCAGCACAGCAAATCGCTGAAACCATCGAGCCGCTTATGCAACATGCGGACCGGAATGTCATTCTGGATTGCGAAAAAATGCCGTTTATCAGCAGTTCTGGACTACGCATCTTTTTGAAAATCAGAAAAGAAGTGGCTGCAAAAGGCGGAAAGATGTGCTTGAAGAATGTCTGTACCGACGTGTTGCAGGTCTTCAAGATGACCAAACTGGACGATATTTTCGAGATTGTTGAATAACGATGGTCTATCTCAACGACCACGTGGATGCACTCGACCTCGACCTCGCGTTGAAGCGGGTGTCGGCGCAGCGGCGTGAGCAGGCACTGAAGTTCCGGCATGAGAACGGACGTCGCCTGTCACTCGCCGTCTATCTCCTGCTGATGGACGGTCTTCGTGACGAACACGGCATCCTAACTCCTCCCGTGTTCGACTACACGGCTGAGGGTAAGCCTTTTATCCTTGGTTGTCCCAATATCCATTTCAGCTTCAGCCATTCCGGCAACGTGGCCTTGTGTGCGCTCAGCGACCAGCCAGTGGGCGCAGACGTGGAAGTTCCTCGCAAGATCACGTCCTCGTTGATTTCCTACACGATGAATGACCTTGAACAGGAACAGATCAACGCCTCGGCGGATCCTGCGATGCAATTCCTCTATTTCTGGACAAGAAAGGAGGCACTGCTCAAGCTTACTGGCGAAGGAATTCGAAACGACATGAAAATAGTCCTTTCGGAAGCGGAAAAGTATCATTTTGAGACCATCAAAACAAACAATTATATCTTTTCCATTGTAAAATACCGTGAATAATTTTAATGATAGTCATAAACCAAACAAGAGAATAGTATGCACGATTTTTACCACAGAATTAACCGATGGATATTGACTGTTTTCGCCATTCTGGCGACAGTTGTGTTACAGGCTCAAATAGAAATAATCGATTATGAAATCCAGCCCACTCCGGATAATGAATTTACGATTGACGCCAAGCTGAACACCCGTGGTGAAATCCGTGTCGGCGGTTTCGATCCCGAGGAAGAAGAGGAAGGCAAAAACTTGAAAGCTCAATTCATTATGGGCCAGTACCGGATCAATCTTGGATATAAGCGGTCTGACTGGTTTGAGGTGAAGCTTTCGCCGCAGTTCTCTGGAATCTGGGGACAGGCCGGTGGAACGCTGAGCCTTGCCGAGGGATGGTTCTCTATGAAGCATAAAAAGACCGGGCTTTTCGCCAAAATCGGCCGGCAAGTGTTGGAATACGATGACGAGCGTATCCTGGGCTACGATGACTGGACGATGACCGCGCCCACACATGACGTGCTCAAGTTCGGCTTTGAGGGGTACGGCCACAAAGTACACGCCCTCCTCGCCTACAACCAGAATTCCGAGAACATAGCGGCAGGCACCACCTACTACTCGGGCGGTATCCAGCCCTACAAGACTATGCAGACCCTATGGTATCACTACACTACGCCGAAATCAATTTTCGAATTTTCCCTCCTCGGCATGAATATTGGCATGCAGAGTCGTAAAACGGACGATCCGGACTCGATGTACTATCAGCAATTAGTAGGCTCCTATATGGTCTTGAAACCCAGCATTGTGAGGTTGGAAGGCGCCTTCTATTACCAGATGGGCAAAGAGGAGCACGGTATTCCTTTGGATGCCTTTATGGGAAGCGTGAAACTTCAGGTTAAGCCAAGCGACATCTATAGCCTTTTTGTCGGGTACGATTACCTCAGCGGCGACAAATATTTCGCGGTACCGTCCCATGGTGGTTTAGGGCTTGTGTTCCACGACAAGGTCAGGGGGTTTTGTCCCCTTTTCGGTTCGCACCACGAATTTTACGGGGCTATGGATTTCTTCTTTATAGACAGTTATGTGAACAATTTCACGCCCGGTCTGCAGAATCTCTACGCAGGAGCCAAAGTGAATCCTGTCAACGGTCTGAATGTCAATGCCGCCTATCACTTCTTCGCCATCGCGACCGACCTTCCGAAGATGAAAAAACCGCTGGGACATGAAGTGGAGGTGTCGCTTAGCTATACCTTTGCCAAGTTCGTCAGGGTGGGCGCAGGCTACTCCTTCATGAGCGGCACCGAGACGATGGAAAAGCTCCAGCGCGTCTCTGAAAACCGCCAACTGCACTGGGGCTGGGTCATGCTGTCCGTCACCCCTACCATCTTCACACACGCTTGGAACGACAAGAAGAAACAATAGACATTGGCGTAAGGCTAAAAGCCAAAAGCCAAGCAATAACAAATTGAAATAAACAAGACTTGAATATGAAAATAACCGCACCTCTATCCAAAACCCAATATGGCATCTACGCGGAATGTGTAGGGCATGAGAACGAACCCTGTTACAACCTTCCTTTTCTGTATGTCTTTGATGGCTGCCTTGACACCGAGCGTTTGTGCCGTGCCATCGAGACAGCATTCAAGGCCCACCCCGCACTTTTCACACGAATTGAAATGGGCAGCGAAGGCGACCCTTTCCAGACCATTGACATGGACAAGGAGGATTTCAGCCTAACCGTTGAGCAGATTACGGACATCGAAGCGGAAAAACGGGAACTCGTCAAGCCATACAAACTTGATGGCGGAAGACTGTTCCATACGCGACTGATGCGTGATGCGGAGCATTTTTACTGGTTCTTCGACACACACCACATTATCTTCGACGGTGCCTCGTTGAAAGTGATGATGCAGGATGTGGAAAAAGCATACAACGGCGAAACGCTCGCACCCGAGGAACTGACCTTGACGGAGGTGGCACTCGCCGAGGCCGAGCTGCGGAAGACCGACGCTTTCGAAGAGGGAAAACGCTGGTATGCTCAGCACTTCGACTGTGGTGACATATACACCCAGCTTATGCCAGACCTGGAAATCAAGGAACCTTCCGAAGGGAAAATGGCGCGTTGCCTCCACACCGAAAAGGCTCGCGTCGAGGCATACTGTAATGCTAATGGCATCTTCAAAAGCACACTTTTTACCGCTGTGTATTCCTTTCTTTTAGCGAAATACAGTAATGAGCAGGAGGCTTTGTTCGAAACAATCTACGACGGTCGCTCCGACAAACGCTTACTCCATTCCGTGGGCATGACCGTGAGGACTTTCCCTTTCTATGCGAAGTTCGATGACGAAACCACGGTGCTGGATTTTCTGAAAGCCGGACAGGAACTGATCAGCGGTTGCCGCCAACATGAGGCGTATGCCTACAGTGATGCCGTTCACGACCTTCAGCTGCAGTGTCCCTCCTCGTTCGCTTGGCATGGAACGTTGTTTGCAGATGATATGTTGATGGGAAAGCCGATGCAGATGATACGCCTGAATAGCGATACACGAGGCAACTCTCTGTATATGAAGGCTTTTATCCATGACGACCAATATGTTTTGGAAGCGGAATTCAATGCCAACGAGTACTCTGAAACGTTGATGGCCCAGTTCATGGAAAGTTACGAAGCCGTATTGGATGGCTTCCTGACTCAGACTTACCTGCGTGACATTGACATCACCACAAAAGAACAGATTGACTTGCTTGATGCCTTCAACCAGACCGATGTGCCTTACGATGAGAGCCAGACTGTCGTCTCCCTCTTCCGCAAGCAGGCAGCGTCCGTGCCCGACAAAGTGGCTGTGGTCTTTCAAGACAAGAGTTATACGTACAAGCAAGTGGACGAGCTAAGTGATTGTGTCGCTTATTACTTGGTTTCTAAAGGATTAGGGGCGGAAGATGTGGTCTCCGTCCTGATTCCGCGTTGCGAATGGATGGCGATTGCCTCTATCGGGGTGCTGAAAGCCGGTTGCGCCTACCAGCCGCTGGATCCCAGCTATCCCAAGGAGCGTCTCGAATTTATGATGAAGGATTCGGCCGCCAAATTGTTAATTGTGGACAAAGAGCTGCTTTCCTTGGTGGATTTTTATCAAGGCGAAACGCTGTTCACGGGTGACATCACCCCGGGTTTCGCGGCGCCCGTCGAGTTGGTCGAGCCGACCCCCCACAGCCTGATGACCATGATTTACACTTCCGGTACTACGGGTGTGTCCAAAGGGTGTCAGGTGGAACACCGCAACGTGGTGGCTTTCTGCCACATGCATCAGGCTTGTCACCACATCACCTCGCAGAGCAAAATCGCCGCATACGCCAGCTACGGCTTCGACGCTTCGATAGAGGAGATCTATGGCCCGCTCACCATCGGGGCCCAACTCTATATCATCCCAGAGGAAATCCGTCTTGACTTGATGGCCTTGAAAGACTATTTCGAGCAGAACGGCATCACCCACGCCTTCATGACCACGCAGGTGGCTTTCCAGTTCGCCTCCAACTTTGAATGCAAGTCTCTGGAGCGGCTTCTCACAGGTGGTGAAAAACTGCCGTCGCTGGTGCCGCCCGCGAACTATATCGTGGGCAATGGCTATGGCCCGTCCGAGTCCATCTGTTATGTGACCAACTACGATGTGACCGACCGGCGTAAGAACATCCCCATCGGCAAGGCGCAGCAAAACGTGAAATGCTACATTGTTGACAAACAAGGGCATAGACTTCCCATCGGGGCACCCGGCGAACTTTGGGTGGCGGGGCCGCAGGTGACGCGCGGTTACCTCAACCGGCCGGAAAAGACCGCCGAGGTCTATCTGCCCAATCCGTTTGACCACGAGGAAAAATACGACCGGGTCTATCGCTCCGGCGACATTGTGCGCTACCTGCCGTCGGGCGATGTCGAGTTTGTGGGGCGCAAGGACGGACAGGTGAAAATCCGTGGCTTCCGTGTCGAACTTAAGGAGGTGGAGAGCATCGTCCGGGAGTTCCCCGGCATCAAAGACGCCACCGTGCAGGCTTTCGAGGAGGAAGGCGGCGGAAAGTTCATCGCCGCGTATGTCGTGGCGGATGAGCCGATTGACATCGAGGCGCTGAACAACTTCATCCTGGACGAGAAGCCGCCCTATATGGTTCCGGCCGTCACGATGCAGATTGAGGCTATTCCGCTCAACCAGAACCAGAAAGTCAACAAGAAAGCCCTCCCGAAACCCGAGAAAAAAGCGGAAACCGTGGAGGAAAGCCATGTACCGATGAACATCCTCGAAGAGGAACTGCACGACATCGTGGCCAGCATCGTCGGCACGAAAGATTTCGGTGTGACCACCGTGCTTGGCTACGTTGGACTTACCTCCATCTCCGCCATCAAATTGGCCGTGCAACTTAACAAAAAGTATGGCGTTACTGTTGATTCCAAAGAATTGGTCAAGAAAGGCAATATCCAATATATCGAAAATGAAATTCTCAACCTTCTACTGAATGCTGCGGCGCATACACCGCAAGAATCGGAAAAACAACGTGCGGAATCCGCCACTCATCATGCGGAATCAAGCGATGTTCCGCTTTCTTACGCGCAGATGGGTGTGTATGTCGAATGCATGAAGCAACCAACCTCCACCATCTACAACATCCCATCGTTGGTCGGTTTCCCCAAGGATACTGACACGGCGCGGCTGGCGCAGTCCGTTGAGACTATCATCAAGGCGCATCCGCAGTTCAACGTGCATTTCGGCAGCGAAGGCAGCGACATCGTGCAAATCGTGGATGCCAACCAGCCTGTGGTTATCACACAGAGCAAGTTAAGCGAAGCGGAATTGGAGAAATACAAATTGGCGTTTGTCAAGCCGTTCAACCTGAAAAAAGGACCCTTGTACCGTATGGAAATCGTCACGACGGAAAAGCGGGTTTACCTTTTGGCCGATGTCCATCACTTGATATTCGATGGCGGTTCTTTCGACTTGTTTGTCAATCAGTTATGCGATTTGATGAACGGTCGTGAAATCGAATCCGAGGCCATCAGCTATGCCGATTTCGTTGCCGATGAGAAAGCGGCTGAAAGTACGCCGAGCTATGCCGAAGCCAAAGATTTCTTTAATGAACGCTTGGGCAAGTTGGAAGGCGTCACCGAGATTCCGTCCGACCTGACCAATCCCTTGGAGCAAGGTTCCGTCAGCGAGGTCTTCAGCCAACTGGATTTCAGCGCAATGGAGGTTTTCTGCAAGCAACACAACCTCTCGCCCGCGCATCTCACCTTGGCGGCGGTGTTCTATGCGCTCTCGCGCTTCACCAACAACGAGCAGATTTGCATCACCACCATCAGCAACGGCCGTTCCGATCTGCGCATCCGCAACACGGTGGGCATGTTCGTCAACACGTTGGCTTTGAGTACACAGATTGGCGAGCAGAGCGTGATGGAGTTCCTGAATGAAACCAGCGCGAACTTTGACGAGACGCTTCGTCACGAGAACTACCCGTTCGCGCAAATCGCTGCGGATTATGATTTGTCGGCGGAGATAATGTTTGCCTATCAAATAGGGGTTATTGACAATTATTTGGTCAACGGACAAAAACTGGAGATAGAGCCTCTTGAACTGGACGTGCCGAAGTTCCGCGTTGCGTTCTACATTCAGGAGAAAGACGGCGTGCCGAGTGTTTGCATCGAATACGACAACGGCCGATATAGCGAAAGCCTGATGCAAAGTTTGGCGCAGTCGGTAAGCAATGCGATTAACGCCTTCATCCGTCAGCCAGAAAAGGCATTGCTGCAGGTTTCCCTGCTGGATGCCGAACAAACCGCTGTCCTTGACAGTTTCAACCAAACGGAAGTGCCTTACGACAACACGCAGAACATCGTCTCGCTGTTCCGTCGTCAAGTGGAGCAAACGCCTGACAATTTGGCGGTTGTATATCACGAAAAGAAATATACCTATCGTGAGGTGGATGAGATTTCGGAACGTATTGCCGCTTATATCGCCTCGCAAGGTCTTGGAAAAGAAGATGTTGTGTCAGTGCTCATCCCGCGTTGCGAGTGGATGGCCATTGCCTCGCTTGGTGTGCTGAAAGCCGGTTGCGCCTATCAACCGCTCGACCCGAGTTATCCCGCTGAGCGTCTTAACTTCATGACAAAAGACGCCAATGCCAAGATGCTGATTGCCGACGAGGAGTTGCGCGACATCGTGAACGAATATCAAGGCAAAGTGCTCTTGACCAAAGATATTGCAACATTAGAGGTTGTAGAGACGTGCCATGGCGCGTCTCTACCAACCCCGTCAAGCCTTTTCATTCTGCTCTACACTTCCGGTTCTACCGGCACGCCGAAAGGCTGCCAGCTCGAACACGGCAACCTCGTGGCCTTCTGTCATTGGTACCAGCGACATTATGGCCTCACCGCCAACGACCGCGTGGCCGCCTACGCCAGCTACGGTTTCGACGCCTGCATGATGGACATGTACCCGGCGCTGACTTGCGGCGCCTGCGTCCATATCATCGGCGACGATATTCGCCTGAATCTGCCCGACTTGAACGAATACTTCAACACGCAGGGCATCACCCATTCTTTCATCACGACGCAGGTGGGCTACCAATTCGCCACCAATGTCGAGAACCATTCTTTGCGCTGTTTTGCCGTGGGCGGTGAGAAGCTGTCGGCTCTCAACCCGCCGACGAATTACAAGATGTACAACGGTTATGGCCCTACCGAATGTACCATCTTCACCACCAATTACTGGGTGAAAGATTACGAATTGGACATCCCGATTGGGAAGCCGTTAGACAATCTGAAACTCTATATCGTGGACAAGCAATTCAACAGACTGCCCATTGGAGCAGCTGGCGAATTGTGGGTAAGCGGAGCGCAAGTCAGTCGCGGCTATCTCAACCGGCCTGAAAAGACAGCGGAGACCTTCTTGAAGAATCCATTTAGCCAAGACTCTGGCTATGAGCGCATTTATCGCACTGGCGACATCGTGCGCTACCTCCCTGACGGCAACATCCAGTTTGTGGGTCGCAAGGACGGCCAGGTAAAGATTCGCGGTTTCCGCATCGAGTTGAAAGAGGTGGAAGCCGTCATCCGCGAATTCCCAGGCATCAAGGATGTTACCGTGCAAGCCTTTGACTATGAGAACGGAGGCAAGTATATTGCCGCTTATATTGTCAGCGACAACAAAGTCGATGTCAAGGAGTTGAATGCCTTCATCGGCCAGCGGAAACCGCCGTATATGATTCCGGCGGCCACGATGCAGATTGACGCTATCCCGCTGAACCAGAACCAGAAGGTGAACCGCAAAGCGTTGCCAACGCCTGTCATGCAGGCCTCGGACCGCGAATACGTGGCGCCGGCCAACGAGACGGAACGCCAGTTCTGCAAAATCTTCAGCGAAATCTTGGCCATGGACAAAATCGGGGCCACCGACAATTTCTTCGACTTGGGCGGCACCTCTCTCATGGTGACTCGCGTCATCCTCGAGGCCGACAAAATCGGGTATCACGTGGCCTACGGCGATGTCTTTGCCAACAACACCCCGCGGAAACTTGCCGCACTCGTTACAGGCGCAACTGTCCTCAACACGGAAGAGGAAGATGTGACTGATTTCGATTATACCGAAATCCACAACTTATTGAAAAATAACATATTGGATAGTTTCCGAAATGGCGAACGACAGTCGTTGGGCAACGTGTTGCTCACTGGCGCAACGGGTTACTTAGGCATCCACGTATTGCAGGAACTGATCAGTTCGGATGTGCCGAAGATCTACTGTCTGGTGCGTGACAAGAATCTGGATGCCGCTGAACACCGGCTGAAGACGCTGCTGTTCTACTACTTCGAATCAACCTACGACGAATTGTTCGGTAAGCGTCTGAACATCGTGCTCGGCGATGTCACCAACGACCTGACCGACCTTGTCAAAGCGAAGATTGACACGGTTTTCAATTGTGCGGCGGTGGTGAAACACTTCAGCGAAGGCACTGAGATTGAAGATGTTAACATTGGTGGTGCGCAACGCTGCGTTGATTTCTGCCTGAAATCTGGTGCGCGGTTGGTACACATTTCCACGTACAGCACTGCCGGTATCAACGTCAACGACACCATGTCTCCCGATTATGTCTTCACTGAGCAGCGGCTCTACGACGGACAATATCTTGGCAACCAGTACGTCCACTCCAAGTTCATAGCGGAGCGGGTAGTCTTGCAGGCCATTGCGGAGAACGGGCTGTCGGCGAAGGTCATCCGCGTCGGTAATCTCGCAGCACGTGCCAAAGACGGCGAGTTCCAAATCAACTTCTCCACGAACGCCTTCATGGGCCGCATCAAGGTCTATAATATGTTGGGATGCTGTCCTTATTCCATTTATGAGAGCAAGGTGGAGTTCTCGCCCATCGATGAGGTCGCGCAGGCAATCATCCTGCTCAGCACCACGCCCAAGGAATGCTGTGTGTTCCACACCTACAACAACCACGCGCTGTTCCTCGGCGACGTGCTCAGCGGCCTCAACAACATCGGCACGGACATCCGCTTCGTGGAGGATGAGGAGTACAACACTGCGATGGAAAGTGCGGGCAATGATCCGCAGAAGGCCAAAACCCTTTCCAGTCTG
>JAEEKL010000155.1 GCA_016282395.1 Bacteroidales bacterium | reverse complement strand
CTTTTTTAATGTCCACACAATATTCGATAATTTTTTTTATAAACCGAAAAGGCCCGTTTTGTCAACCAACGCACCATCTATCGTTCCAATCATCGTCATTCATCGCTTCATCGCATCATCGACACTTCCGTCAGCCCGCCCTTGTTGCCGACCACGAACAGCGTCGGGGCGTTGCTGCCGTGTACGAAGTTGTCGAGGTAGAGCGGCTCCCCGATGACGAAACAGGAACAGGAGAAGGAGTCGCCGGGTTTGAGCTTGGAATTCTCGCTTTCCATCACCATGAAACTCCCTTCGCCGAGGTGGCGCAGCAGCACGCGGCGGTCCGGCGACCATGTGATGCGCACGAGGCCTTCCTGCGGAATCTCGTCGGGATGCAGGGCACGGCCGAGCACCAGATTCGAGGATTCGCCTGTGCGGTTGTGGTTGGTCAGGAAGTCCTCCCAGTCGCGGAAACCCACGCAACGGGCGAGAACGGATAGGGTGGAGTAGCGGGTGGTGTCGTAGCCCTCCACATAGCCCCAGATACGTTTGAGGGTGGTCACGCCGAGCGTCTCTTTGCAGCGTTCTTGGATCACGCCGGTGAGGAACTGGAAATCGGCAGGGGTCTTCATCTTGCGCGATACGGACTTCTCCACCATTTCTCGGAGTTGCAGGATTTCTGTTTCGTTAGGGTGCATAGCTTTTGGAATTTGCCGGCAAAAGTAGTAAAAATGTGGTACGGTTGCAGGTCCGAATCGGTCCTTTTTAGGATTGAGGGTCGAGGGGTGAGGGTCAATAGAACTCTTCTTCAAGTGGCTCAAACAGCATCTCATAATCAAGAAGTTCTGGGGCATTGCGGAGAACGTTGTCAGGATACAAATCTACTTCGCAATCTGCGCTTACTGTCTTGTCGCCATCATTCAGCACGACTTGCATTTGAAAAGAAGCACCTATGAACTTCTGAAAATAAAATACTCAGCATGTCACTAACTGACACCACGCCTATCAAAGAATCTCTTCAACAAAATTATATTTAAAAATGACAAAGAACGTTTTGGCTTTAACGAGCCAACTTTGTTTGATAATTTAGATCACTAGTGTCCCGTTAAAATCTGATAATATACTTACTGCGGTTTTGTATGTTAATAAGAACAAGAAGAAAAAAACAAAAATGTGAAGAAAGTTCTGGCCACAGCGGGCAGCTGCGGCCGAAGGACAATTCCCCTTCCTTGGGGAAGGGGTGGCCGTAGGCCGGGGTAGGGGTATCTGCAATGGCCGTAAGGCCGTTGCTTTCACCCGAAACCGTATGTTTCACAAGAAATTCAGATATCCATATTACTACCCCGCCCTTTCTAAAATAGAAGGGGAATTTGCCCGCGCCGGCACGGCGTGCCGTGACTGGAATTAGTATGCGAACGAGAGTGTCGGCATCGCCTTAAAGTGAGAGCATTTTAGACAATCCCTTGTGGTTCAGAATATTAAACAATTCAAATCCGTTGACTCTGATTTTTGCTATAAAATATTGTAAATCAATTAGTTTTTTGTGTAATCCTTGTTTTTGACGGGACACTAGTGAATTTAGATTAATAACACGTCCCATTTTTAACGGGACACTAGTGCGATACTCATAAACCATAAACAACCACCTGACTAAATGACACATACACTCACACTAATCCTAAGCCAAAGGTAAAAAGCCAAGAGCCGACAGCCGAATATGTAACCTTTTCGTATTTTTGCATCCTAATATCAGAGGCGAGAACGAATGAAGAAAGAAGCATTCTGGGCGGAGCAATACCGGCGCCACATTGGGAAGATGGTGGGCGCGTGCTACCGATATGTCGCCGACTGGGATCTCGCGGAGGATTTGGCGCAGGATGCGTTTCTTGCTGCGATGGAGAAAGCCAGCACTTTCCGCGCTTTCGGCAGCTTTGAGGGCTGGCTGAAGAAGATCGCCGTCAACCAGGCGCTGATGCATCTGCGCGACTGTCCGGAGATGGTGGAGTGGGACGAGAACCTGCACGGTCAGGAGGTGGTGGAAGAGACTGATGACCAATCTGTTTCGCAGAAGGATTTCTCGCAGGAGGAGCTGTTGGAGACCATCGGGAAGCTGCCCGTGAAGCAGCGCACGGTCTTCAACCTCTACGCGGTGGAGCACTACTCCCACTCGAAAATAGCCGAAACGCTCGGCATCTCCGTCGCCAACTCGAAGGTTCTGCTTTCCCGCGCGCGGGCGGAGCTGCAACAGCGGCTGAAGGCGGTGGCGAGGAAACGATGATACGATGAGGCGATGATACGATGAAGCGATGAAATACGATGAAACGATGAGGCGAGGATGACATGGAATATGTGAGGGCTTGCAGGCCGTCAGGTCTGCGGGGCTCGGTAGAAAGGACGGAGAAACAGTGGTTCGCACGCCGTTAGGTGTGCGGGCAAAAACAGTGAATATGAGTAATTTTGCCAAATAAAGAATATGAAAAACAACAATTTCCTTGAACAGCCTCGAAGAGGCTACACGCGCGAAGCGCAATTAACCCCATACAAGGCCGGAGACCGCAGTGTGGGGATGATAACTGTCATCCTGCTGGTGCTTTTCGTATTAGTCACGGCCTGCAGCAAACCCGAAAAGCAAGCGCTCGCTGGCGCGTGGCAGTGGTACTGCACCTCCGGCGGCATCGCGGGAGTCAACTATACACCAGAAAGCGAAGGCTTCGAAGCCGAACTCGTCTTCAAGGGCAACCAATTCACCTTCTACAAGGATGGCAAAAAGGTTACTTCAGGCACGTATCACATTGATTATGATGTAGATGAAATTATGTACACCAATAAAAGTGACAACGACGAGGCCTT
>JAEEKL010000154.1 GCA_016282395.1 Bacteroidales bacterium | reverse complement strand
TTTCGGCAAAGACGTTACATTGATTTCGATGAGCGGATTGCCGTTGACGGAGTGTTGCAGGACGAGTTGGCCGGTGGCGTTGAAGATGCTGATGGACTGAATATTGCCGTCGGTGTTGGTGAGGCACAGCTTATCGGTGGCGGGGTTCGGATAGACGTTGAGTTGCAGCGGGTTGTAGTCGTTGATACCGACGTGGGAAGCATAGATCTGGTAGAAATTGGGAATGCCGTAGCCGTATTCGGGATTGGGGTTATTGTAGAGATGGCCGCTCTCACGGATCATCTGCATGATTTCCGAGGAGGTGTATTGCGGCATGGCCTGCCAGAGACAAGCACACATGCCTGCGGCGACGGGGGTGGCCAAACTGGTGCCATTGGCGAACGAGAGCTCGTCGTTAGGATATATACAGGCTGTTTCCACTCCTTGGGAGGTGATGTCGGGCTTCACGCGGCCGTCGTATGAGGGACCGTGCGACGAGAACCCGGCAATGAGGCTGTCGGTGGTGCAAGCGCCCACGCACAGGATGTCGAAGGCATCTCCTGGACGGTTGACGTAGTAGAACTCGCCGTTTCCGTCATTGCCCGCTGCCACACAGACGATTGCACCCTTCTGTCCGAGAATGGTGGCGCAGCGCGAGGCGATGCTGTGTACCCCATCCATGTTCTCGTAAGTAATGTCATTTTGCGGGAAATCCGGGAACATGCGGTAACCTAATGAGGAGTTGATGACATCCGCTCCTATGCTGTCGGCGATTTCCGCGCCGTTGGCCCAGAAGTCCTCCTCGATGATTTCCTCGGAGCCCACCCATTCGGTGTGGATTAGCGCGTAAGATGCCCCGGGAGCCGTGCCCACGAACTCGCCATTGGTGTTGGCGGCCATGGCGGAGGTCACAATTGTACCGTGCACCTCGTCCCATCCGCTCTGTAGCGTATCGACGAAGTCGGGCATCAACGAATAGTGGCCGTAAAACCGCCCGCTGTTCACCAATTCCTGATAAAAAGAGGTCGTTTCAATGCCGAAGAAACCACCGTCAATCACCGCAATGAGCATTCCTTCACCATGGAAGCCCTCCTCGTGGAGCGGAATGCCGTTGAGCAGGGCGATTTGTCCGATCCCATAACCATAGTCAATATTATCTTTGGTATCTGAAATTGAATTGTGAACTATTGAAATTGGATTTTCAAGATTCTGAAACACAGGTAGTTCGTGTAAATTGTAGTTGCCTACCGCAATGATGGAATCGACGAACGGAAGATTCAAGATTTGCGGCATAACTATACTGTCGGGACAATAAATCGTGATGGTGTTCATCCACTTTGAAACAGACAACAGTTGCATATCCGCATCCAATGCAAAAATCTGCTGCTTGTATTGTGGATTTACAGGAAAATCCTGCTCGGTAATCGGAATGTTGAAACGGACACGTTTGTCAATGGCGCGTTGTGAAAGATATTCCGATGGATTATCAATAGAATATGGTGAATTATTTTTGTCACTCAGATAAATACGATAGCATGTGGGATTTTGTGCATAGAAAGTGGTTGACAAGCCAAACCATAGCAGCAAAAAAAACAGTTTTTTTATCATATTCCTCCTTTATTAAAACCTGCAAAAATACATTTTTTTGATGAATTTATGAGGGAGAAATGACAATAGATACCGCCAAATAATTTTTTTTCATTACTGTGTGGAGGTTTCAAAAAAAAGTGTATTTTTGCCGCTCCAAAATCAAGGTCTCGTGGCCGAGTGGTTAGGTACCGGTCTGCAAAACCGTTGACTCCAGTTCGAATCTGGACGAGACCTCAAAAATGTAGAGACGATGTACAATCGTCTCTACATTTTTTATGTATTTTTGCCGCCGTAATGAAGTCGCAGAAACTGTTTTATATCTTGTTGGCACTTTGGGTGTTAGCCGACCTGCTGCAGGCCATCTTCACGCCCGTTTTCTCGGACGAGGCCTACTATTCGCTTTACGGACAATTTCTTGACTGGGGCTACTACGACCACCCGCCAATGGTGGCATTGCTTACCGCTTTCAGTGGTGCACTTCTCAAAGGAAATCTTTCCATCCGCTTCGCCACAGTTCTGTTCCATGGTGGAACCGTTTGGCTGGTATGGAACACATTGTCTCATAAATTGCAGACAAACAAAGATGTATGGACATTCTTCGCTGTCGCCGCTTCCCTCGTGATGTTCTCTGTCTATGGTTTCGTGACCACTCCTGACGCGCCGTTGCTTTTCTTCACTGCGCTCTTTTTCTATCTCTATCGCCACTACCTTAACGCGCCAAGCTGGTCGGTCGCCCTTGCAATCGGTGTGACACTCGCCGCCATGTTCTACAGTAAATATATGGGTGTACTTGTGGCGGGATTCGTGCTGCTGTCAAATTTCAAACTACTGAAAGACAGTAAATTATGGATAGCTGTGCTTCTGGCTGCCGTATTGTTTATGCCGCATATCCTTTGGCTGCTGCGCAACGAATTTCCCAGCCTCCAATACCATCTGATAGATCGCAATGAGGGCCTTCACTTGCTACATTTACTGGAATACCTTCCCAATCAATTATTAGTATTCAATCCCGTCTGCCTTTGTCTCGCCCTCTGCTTTTGTTGGCAAAGGCGAAAGACAGACGACCTTTTTGAGCGAGCCTGTATCTTCACAACCACTGGTTTTATCCTCTTTTTCTGGGTGATGACTGTAAAAGACCATTCGGAGCCCCATTGGACGGAGGCAGCCTCCATCCCAATGATTATCCTACTTTGGCAGGAACTCCGTAAAGAGCAATGGCAAAAATGGTTAATGAGGGGTGTTGTGCCGATGGTCATAATATTGACACTCTTGCGGTTCGCCGCCCCACCCTTGATGAACAGAAATTTTCTGAATGTCCTTGGGGATCGGAAAAAATTTGCCGTGATTCACGAATATTGTGGACATACCCCCGTCGTGTTTGTCGGCTCTTTCCAAGACCCTTCCTTATATCACTTTTACACTGGGGAAAATACCGCATTACTCGCTCCTTATTACCTCCGCCGGACACAATTTGACATCTGGCAGTTCGACAAAGAACTTCAAGGAAAGCCCGTGTATGTCGTGAACAGCAAAGTTCATAAAAGAAGACCAAAGAAAGGGTATGTCCTGATTGAAAAGGACGATGTCGCCTTCCATCTCCATAAAACAGAATCGTTCCAAGGCTCTAACCGGATTCAAGCGAACATTGACCATTATGATGTTGTACATGACTCTTTATATCTTTGCCTTTCGCTGTTCAACCCTTACGAAACAGACTTCGTGTTTAATCATCCTGAATTTCCTGTTAAGCTTTATGCCACCTATCTGCATGGCAACAGCAATTTTTCCTCTATAAAATGTCCCGTTGACTCTAACATGGTCATACCTGCTGGAGGAAGTCTGCGTTGTAACACCGTTGTCCAATACATCCCTGACGCTCCAATTGTTATATGCTTGGACAACCTCATCAACCGATCCGCGAACAGCAAGCCACTTAAAATTGTAAAACATGACTGACAGGGTAGTAATATGGAAGTTTGCGAAATTTTGTGCAGTCGGTTTCTCCGGCATGGTGGTCGATTTCGGCACCACGTGGCTATGCAAGGAGAAGTTTGGCTGGAACAAATACGTTTCCAACTCTCTTGGTTTCATCCTTGCGGCTTCCAACAACTATCTTTGGAATCGAATTTGGACTTTCCACAGCACCAACACGAACATTCCCGTTGAATACGGAAAGTTCTTTCTGATTTCCGTCATCGGGCTGGGAATCAACAACTTGGTTATCTATCTTCTTCACGAAAAAATGAAACTGAATTTCTACCTTGCCAAATTATTCGCCATCGGCATCGTCACAATTTGGAATTTCACGATGAACTATTTCTTCACCTTCTAATCCTTTAACCCTCTAACACTAACCTTCAATAACCCATAACCCATAACCAATAACCATTCATAAATGACCGACCTTTTCCATTCCCCCGCATTCGACTGGGACAAAAACTTGTTCCAGTTCATCAACAGCCATAATTCGCCTTTCTGGGACAAGGTGATGTGGGTGATCACCAGTACCCAGCTCGGGTTGCTTTTTTTCCTGATATTATCCCTCTTGATAGTCTATTTTTATCGCAAGCAGTCGTGGAAGATTTTACTTCTTATAGCTGCTGTCACGCTGATGGCAGATGCGATAGGTGCGCGCGTCCTCAAACCCACGGTGCAGCGGCTGCGCCCTTCGCATGATGCCGAATATCATGGGGACTATCAGGTGCATCTGCTTCAGAAAAGAGACGGAACTTATTATAAGGGAGGCAAATACAGTTGTCCTTCGAATCACGCCATCAACTATTTGACCAGTTCATTGCTGTTCTTTTTCTTCCTGTCTCCGAAAGTCAGACGACGTTGGCTGTTGGCGATTTTCGTTTTCGGTATTACTCTTTTGAGCTGCTACAGCCGGATTTATGTGGGTGTACATTACCCGTTTGACATCTTCTGCGGATGGTTGATTGCACTTTTTTTGGCGGGGGTGGCGATTTTGTTGGTTGGACGTGTGATTATTCCAAATTCCGAGAAAACAGGTGACAATATCTGA
>JAEEKL010000153.1 GCA_016282395.1 Bacteroidales bacterium | reverse complement strand
GCCGCCCACAGCACCGAAAGCTTGTTGTCGCGCGACAGATACTTGGCATAGAACCGCTTCGGCACGAACACGTGCAGGATTCCGGCGATAAGGAATCCCAGCAGCAGATAGGGGCTCATGGCGTTGAGCACAGACAGAAACGATATCCAAAAATTACCGATGGTCATATCACTTCATTTACGGATATTTCTAAACTCGTATCAAATCCTCGCCAAGCACAAGCGAAATTTTGGCCAATGTCCGGAGGGTGAAATTGTGTGTGCCGCCAAGCCAACGCGAAACCTCGGCTTCGGTTTTGTTAGTTTTTTTCGCCAATTCTCTCTGCGACATACCTCTCTCTTTAAGTATGCCGTCGATTTTTTCAGCAATAGAATCCGAGAAGCGCAACTGCGTTTTCAGTTCCGCAGGGGTTTCGTCAACGATTTGCCGAAACAGTTTCTCTCCTTCCAAGTCTTGTTTCATCATACTCCTTATAGAGTTCGTTCCTTCCCTTTTCATCGACAATGCATACACGAGGAATGTGATGTTGAAACCGATCATACGCATGCACTGTACGGCCTCTATATCCTGCATCTCATTTTCGACGATATGACCGTATACCATGTTTCGTCACATGCCTTTCATGCAAGTTCCAGTGCTGGAATAAGGACATCTTCTCCTATAGGAACATCTTTCAATTCTCTAATATCAATAACAGCTCCAAATTGAAGAAAAATATTTCGGAATCCTTCAACATTATTTCCCCAATAAATCATACAACAGGCCATAGGTGCACCTTTCCCTGTGTCATACCCATTTTCAAGAAAACGAAGACGTGTATCATATAGAAAACAGATGGCATCGGCTACGCCAAAAATACACTTCTTCCAATGTGAGGTATTTGTGGCTACAGGAATGAGGGCTATGACTTCTGAACCATATTCACGATGAGTGGTAGCACATTTTGCTAACCAATTCTTAATAGTAGTTCCACGTTCTCTATCAGCTCCATAAGGCGGGTTGACATACACAGTAGGATAGTTCCAGCTTTCTTTCAGCCCATCGTGCTCGGGCAAACGATATTCTATTTCAGCCTTAACAACAGAGTAGTCGTTGGAACATGGGTCCAAATCAATGCGACCATTCCAAAAACGCTTGATAGCATTGACATACTTAGGAGGCGTACACCAACTCTGACTTAATGTATTCACATGTCTTCCTGCTGTCATAGTATAGTCCTCCAATCTTTGTTTTTGAGTGTTTTAAGAATGTGTTTTAATTCATGCAGTGTGCCGTCATTGGGCGATATAATATTGAACCAGCTCTCAATACTGGATATGTTCTCTGCAAAGTATGCATCCAATGCGAAATGGGCAGTTTGCTCCATCTTCTTCTTGGTAAAAGCATTATCCACTTTGGGACCTCCTGCAGGTGGGTAGCTGGCAATAAAAGCATCTCGGACAGCTTTGAATCTACGTTGCGGGGAACGTAGCAAATCAATGATAAACTGTGCTAATCCCTCGTCGGTAAGAAACAGCAACCAGTCGTAACTCTGAGCGAGAACTTTCATTTCCTTATTCTGATTGCCCGATGTGAACCAATTGCCGTGATTACTCACAACGCCAATGGACAGGGTGAAATCTCTCAACTGCTGTGGCTCTCCGTTGAAAATAATTTCGTTGAGTAATTGAGAATATGGACCGACATGTGCATTGCCGTTCACATAATAAACACCGTCGAGTCCACCTTGGTCATTGCGTACTTTCTGTAGCGAAGATGTTGTTTTGGCAACATAAGCACCCTGTTTGGCCTTCTCGATTGTCTGAGGTCCTTTAGCATCTCCTTCTTTTCCCACACGTTTACACTCAATCATCGCGTAAGCATGTTTATCAAGAATATATGCATGTAAAATTGTAGATTCTGAAGTAATTCTATCGGGAGAAACAATAGCTATTGAATTGTTGTTTTCCCCAACCACACATGCATTTTGTATAATTCCATTGTTAATGACTTTGTTTGATTTTAGATTAAATGATTCAGGTAGCTGTATGTGATTTGCAATACACTTGGATGTTGGAGATATATTTGCAGATAGTTCAAATGAAGGAATAATCTTACGAAGAGGATGTAATGTAAACTCCACATTATGAGTAATTTCTTCTCTTCCATATTCAGCTAAAGGCCTCTCAATAGCGATGGAGTCGTTCTCTCCCCATTGGCGAAGCAAATAAAAAACAATTGTCTCTATGAACGTGCCCAATGCCCGCCCAGCTGCCTTTTTACTGTCCTGCCTGTCGCCAAACACCTCTTGACTTAAAAGAGTTTGCAGTTCATCTATAGATTGATAAGACATATTATATTATTTAAAATTTCAATCCGCAAAGATACTTATTTCTCCGATTCTATTTATAATCCCAACCATATTTTTCTACACACGTTCATCAAAACTTATGCAAGTCCTTTGGGATGAATCCTTGCACGCGGGTGTTCTGCGGAGCGATGTACTGGCACACGCGGGCGTTGTCAGTGTATTCCACGTGCCCGAAATGGGTGAATTGAAGCACCACGTAAACAATTCCCGCTACCAGAAGTAGGATGATGACGGCGTTGTAAATGTAGGAACGGAGTTTGGTCTTTTCCATAATGGCAGTCCTATAATTTGTTAATAATCAGTGGAATATTATAGGGCTACCCCTCGCCTTTACCAAGGCTGAAATTGGCTGCAAAAGTACGAAAATTTCGTGAGGCGTTATCCTCTTGTTTCGGAAAAAATTGCTTAAAATACCATGAATTAAACATCGCCGCAAAGGTCATGGGAAGCCCTGCGGTGGTACCCCCCCTCGCCGCGTGTTACCAACACAATTCGGGGCTTGTGCCCGTTATTTCACTTTCCTTCCTGATTTTCTTTCGCCTCAGCTCAATTCTCCCAAATAGCACCAACCAGTTTTGCTCATTTGTTTTTAAATGTTCTTCCCCATCTCAAACGCCTCCTGCAGTTTGGCGTTGCCGGCAATCTCGTTGGGACCGCCCACGCCGCCGCAGAAGAGGTGTCCCTTGAGTGCGGACTTGCCGTAGCAGTCGATCCAGCCGGTGAGGCCGCCCTCGGCGCGTTTCGGCACGAACTCCTCGTTCTCGGCCGCGGTGGTCAGCAGATAGACGTCACGGAATTGGTAATCCTTGGGGTACATCGCGTTCATGCGGTCGATGAGGGTCTTCATCTGGCCGCTCATCTCGTAG
>JAEEKL010000152.1 GCA_016282395.1 Bacteroidales bacterium | reverse complement strand
GAAATGCCGGCTTTTGAGAACTTAGCATTCAAATACTTTCTAATTTTGTCATCTTCGACGATTTTACCGGCGAAATTTTTGCCGCCGTACCAATTAGAGTCCCAGCCTCTCACAATTCCGAGGCGCAAGCCGATAGGATTAACTTTTTGACCCATACTTTACTTTAATTATTTTTGTGATTCTTCAATATTTGCCACTTGTACATTCTCTTCGTTGCGGTCGCCGAGAATCAATGTAACATGGTTGGAGCGCTTGCGGATGCGGGCGGCACGACCTTGCGGGGCGGTGCGGATGCGTTTGAGCATTCTGCCTCCGTCAACCATGATGGTCTTTACGTATAAGTCGGCGTCCTCGAGGCGTTTGTCCTCGTTCTTCACCTGCCAGTTGGCAACGGCCGACTTCAACAGTTTCAGTAATTTTTCAGATGCCTCTCTGTGAGAGTACTTCAACACATTCATGGCGTAATCTACGTTCTTGCCACGAATGACGTTGGCCATAATTCTGGTCTTGCGCGGTGAGGTCGGATTATCCACTAATCGGGCCAGATACACCGTTTTCATTGCTTCTTTACGCGCATTTGCCGCGTTTTTCTGTTTTACACTCATCGTTTTTTTATCTATTTTATTACTTTGTATTTATCTGATATTCAATCAGTTAACCACTTGACAAGTACCCTTTTTTCGTACATTACCAAATTGGCGGCAAAAATAGTCTTTTTTTGCATACAATCAATAGCTTACGAATTTTTTTTTCAACAAAATGAAATAGGGTTTGTTAATAAGGCGATGAAGCGATGAGACGATGAATGTTAAACGCATCATTGCAATATGTGCCGCCGTGTGTTTGTGCAACATGGCATACGCCCTGATGTTTTCCGTGGGTGGTGTGGTGGTGGGAGATGGTTTCTACAGAAACATCGACATCACCACAGGCAACAGTGTGGTGTTCCCGTCACGGCGCAAATCCTTGGTGTAAACCAAAAAACGCTCACCTACGCGTGAGGAGTACTTCTCGCAGAAGGCATCTAACGAGGCGTGGGTTTTATAGCCAGACGATTTAACCTCCATCGGCCAGATTTTGCTCCCTCGTGACAGCAGGAAGTCCACTTCGTAATTGTGTTTTCCACTCTCTGTAGGCCATGTGTGGTAGAATAGTTTGTTGCCCGAGGCAGTAAGCATCTGCGCCACGATATTCTCATACACATATCCTAAATCGGCACTCAGCTTGTCACCCAACAACTTCTGATAAATCAAATTCTCCGTCACCGCCTTGTCCCAGAACGCCAGCGTGATAAACAGCCCTGTGTCGTTCAGAAACATCTTATACCGCCCCATGTCCTCGTGCAGCGACAACCCTACATTCGGATCATCAGCATGATGTGAGAACACCACCACTTGGGAATCTTCCATATCCTGTAGTATCTCCTCCATGCGGTCTTGTTTCCCCTGCTCTATCACGCTCGAAATATGGTAGCGCGATGCGTTTTTGTTTAGCTGTCCAGGTACTGCATAAAACATCCGCGTTGCCTTGCCAGTCGGGTCGATTTTACGGAAATCGTCCGCGTACAGTTCTATAATCTCACGTTTCACCGCATCCACCGCGCTCAAATTATTTGTTTCCAAATAGGAATTCACTGCCTGCGGCATACCACCCACCAACATGTACAATCTGAAGTCGCGCAGTACTTTCCGGGTAACACCATCACCTAATGCCCGCTTTGCCACGTAAGCCTCCCGCAGCAAACTCACCGACACATCATCTCCCAACACCCATCGGAACTCTTCGTAGTCCATCGGCCGAAGCTCCAACCGTGTTTCCTCACTCGGAATCCGGATATTCTTCGTGTTTTTCTTGATGGACATAAGCGAGCCCGTCTCGATGTAGTCATACCGATGGTCTTTCACTAACTTCTTGATGGCCTGACGCGCTAGCGGACAATCCTGCACCTCGTCAAAGATAATGACAGACTTGCGTGGCGTAAGCCTTGTGTTGTAATGGAACTGCAGTTGGAACAACAAATCGTCCAAGTTCGAAATGTCTTCGAACAAATCTTTCACCTCATGCGGTGCCTCTGTAAAATCAATCAATATATATGATTCATACTCCCGACGAGCGAATTCCTCTGCTATAGTCGATTTGCCCACACGCCTTGCTCCCTTTATCAACAACGCGGTTTTACCATCTCGCTCGCGTTTCCATTGGAGCATTTTCTCATAGAGCTTACGTTTGAATATCCTTTCTTCCATAATGCAATCAAATACTTTCGGCCGCAAAAATACATTTTTTGCCGAAAATCTCACTATTTATTTTTGCAAATATGCCGAAAATCTCACTATCTTCATGGTTTTGCCGAAAATCTCGCTATTCATTTTTGTGAATATGCCGAAAATCTCACTATCTTCATGGTTTTGCCAGAATCTCAAACTTTATTTGACTATCGACCACTGACCTTGGCGTTGATCGTCCCCGGAATCCGCAAATCCCCGTTCCCGACATGGGTGCAGTAGGACTGCAACACGGCTTTCAGGTCACGCTCTATCGACTGTTGGGCAGGATCGTTCAAGTCCATGATGTTGTGCTTTTGCAGGGTGTCCGTGGCGGCATAGACGAACAGGCGGCGTTCCCCGTCGAAGTAGAGGCTCAGCGAGTCGGTCAACGCCTGGTAAGTCTGCTGCTGCACGCAGTTGGTCACGAACGGCTTACGTTCGGGTTCGTTGAACACATCGCGGCCGAAAGCGAAATAGGGTTGGCCGTAGCCCATCAGTCCGAGCGTGGTGGGCATGATGTCAATCTGCTGGGTCACATGCTCATAGCGACCTTTGACGGAATGGTCGGGTGTGTACATAAAGTAAATGATGGCCGTGTTACCCTTTGCGGTGCGTGTCTCCTCGGCGGCCATCTGCGGTGACACGTGGTCGGCCACGAAAATGAAGAGTGTGTTCTCGAACCACGGCATCTTGGAGGCGGTTTCGAAGAACTTGCGCAGCGAGAGGTCCGTGTAGGCCACGCAGGGCTGCACCAGCGACCCGCCTTTCGGCATCTTGCCCGCGTACTCCTCGGGCAGATCATACGGGTGATGGGAACTCAAGGTGAACACTGCTGTGAAGAACGGTGTTTTCTGTTGGTTGATCTCCTCGGCCAGGAACTGCAGGAACGGCATGTCCCAGATACCCCACACGTTGGCGTTCCCCTTTTCGGGATGCACCTTCTCAAAATCCTCGCGGTTGTGGAAGTTCTCAATACCGGCCAAGTTGCCGAACGCTTCGAAACCCATCTGGTTTTTGGTGGCACCACAGTAGAAGTGCGTGCTGTAGCCCTGACGTGCGAGGATACGGGGCAGCGCATCCAATTCGGTCAGCGACTGAGGCAGCAGAGCGAAAGGGGTGCGGAAGGAGGGTATGGACGCGAACACGGAGGGTAGCGCCTCGATGGACTTCATGCCGTTGGCGAAGGCGTTTGTGAACACTAATCCCTCGCGCATCAGCGAGTCGAGGAACGGGGTATAGCCGCCGTTGGGGTTCAGATGCGGCGCAAGGTACTGCGAATGCTCCCGGCTGAAGCTCTCTAACACGAAAATCACCACGTTCTTCCCCTTCGCGACGGGCGGCTGTGTCAAATTCGGATAGTGATAGGGAGAATACAGCTCCGCCAACTCCTCTTCATCGAAATAGACCGTCATGTCCAACTGCCGCAGCCCCGTCGTGCGGAGCAGGCAGAAGGGGTTGCTCAGCACTAACGTCCCTTTCTGCGGCGACTGCGTGTAGTAGGCCACGTTTCCCATCGCGATGGGGCGCGCCTTCAGGTCGAACGACCCGCGGATGCCGAACACCCACAACGTGACCGCCACGGCCAGCGTCAGCACGCCGGTCCCATAATACAGCCAATTATTTGCAATCTCCGTGGGATGGTACTTTATTTTTCTATATACATAAACCAGCAGGAAAATCAGCACCGCGCCGAGCAGCACGAGATACCAGTTCTCGCCCATCGCCGTGAAGAGGATGTCGGAGGTGTTGTCATTTTCGCGGAAGAAGTGCATCTCCTCCCACGTGATACGTTTGAAGGCGTAACGGAAATAGACAGTGTCGGCCAGGTTCAGCACCACAATCCCCAAAGAATTGGAGATACCATACAGCCATGCCAGCATCGTCTGGTAGCCTTTCTTTTGACGGAAGCGAAACGGCAACAGCGACAGCAGGATGAAAGGAGCGTTCAAGTAAAATATGGACACAGTGGCGAACTTCAGCGATCCGGCAAGAAGCATGGGGATTTCCGACCACGTCAACGGTCCGAGCAGCATCCGATTGTAAGCATAAAAGGCGATTTGGGTGATAAAAATGCAGGCATAGAGGAGCAACAGCCTCAGAAGCAGCACCGTAAAATCATTCTTGAAAAATTTCTTCATATATAATATATGTCAGACAAAAGGGCGGCAAAAATATATTTTTTTTTATTTGGACGAGCCGACGCGGGTAAGGGGGCACAGCAACCGCACCAAATTTTCATCTCTGTCGTTGCGATGCGTCGGTTGTGAGGCATCTGCGTCCTCGCAGATGTATGAGACTGTCGCACTTCGGCAGCCGTTTGGTCAAGCTCTTGTTTCCACCCATTACCATATTATTGTTTGTATAGTTTTGTTATTAAGGAGCTTAATCGATCACAAGCACTTCGAAAAAGTAGGGCTTGTGACCGCAGCGGCGGCGGTCTCTTTGGAATGCCAACTCAGCGGCACGAACCATGGCGGCCTCTGTGAGTGAGGCATCCATCTTCAGGGGTCGCAGCCCTTGGGACTGCCGAATGTTGTTGATGTTTTTCACCACTTTTTTTGCCTTGTCGTAGTCGAACACGCCGTTGATGGAGCTCGTGGATTGCGCGGCAGCGGGGAGGATTGCCGCGGCATAGAGCAATATGGCAAGAAGGATAGGGAAGGTTTTGGACATAACGGCGTTTTTTTTTACGATGAACGACGTCGAGGAGGTGGGAATTATTGTGGATTGAGCCCTAACCAACCCGACACTCCCCCACCGTCATCGTTCCACCACCTTCCACTCGTCAATTCCCTTGCTTTCGCTGCCGAAACAGCCCCCGACTTTGAATAACTTCCTCGGGTCGGCGGCGAAGGGGGCGGCGTACTGCTTGTCCTCAATCTGCTTCAGGGCCTCGTCGGCGGACTTATCCACTTTCAATTCCATGATATAGATATAGTCGCGGGTCTGGATGGTCACGTCCATGCGGCCGCGGCTCGTGTGACGCTCCACCTGCACATAGAGCCCCATCAGCTTGAAGATGACCGACAGCGTGTTCTGGAAATAGATTTCCAGTTTCCCCATCACCTGGTAGTCGCCGTCGGCGAACAATGCTTGCAGACGGGTCATGAAGCCTTCTATGTCGCCATTCCGGACATCCTTGACGAAATTGTTGATGGTGAACGAGCCGTTCATGCCGCCTGCAAAGTAGTAGGTGGCCAAGAACTGCGCGAAGCCCCGCTCCACTTCCTCGTTAGGGAATCCGAGACGGTAGCTTTGGAACTCTTTGTCAAAGTCCTTGATGGTCAGATAGCCGCTTTGGAACAGCAACGGAATGGGGTTGCTGTACATCATATCGACGCTGTCCATCGTGCGCACATCCACCTCCTCGGTGGTGAGTCGGTCGAGCGGGTAGTCGGTGTGCTGCAAAACCACCACCAAGAAAGTCGGTGTACCCGTTGCGAACCAATAGTCGCCGAAACGTTTACAGTCCAACGTCTTCAAGAGACTGAACGGGTTGTACATCCCTGCTGATTCGGCACTGAAATGGTAGCCGTCATAGCTTGATTTCAGCATGGCATAACACTCGTCTTTCGTCATACTGTTCTCAACAGCCAGTTCAGCAACCTCGTTGTCGAAGTTCTCTCTGATTTCCTGTTCGCTAATGCCGCAAATAGTACCATAGCGATAATCCAACGATATGTCTGACAGATTGTTCAAATCGCTGAAGATGCTCACCTTCGAGAACTTGGTCACCCCGGTGAAGAAGGCAAACCGGATGTAGGAGTCCATGGTCTTTTCCACCCCGTAAAACGATTTCAGAATTTTGCGGTATTCATTCTGCAGTTCCGTGTTGCCGATGGTCTCCAACAACGGTTTGTCGTACTCGTCCACGAGGATGACTACTTTTTGCCCCGTCTGCTCGTACGCGCGCGAAATAAGCTCTTTGAATCGGTCGGAAAGTGAAAGGCCTGCCCTAACAACACCAAATCGTTGCTCCAACTTAAGGAGTTGATAGTCTATGGTTGAGTTGAGTCCTTCAAGATTGGTGTACAATCCAGTATTAAAGTCGAAATGGAAAATGGGATATTCTTTCCATTCCTTCTCCAGCCCAGCCATCGCCAATCCGTCGAAAAGTTCTTTCTTGCCCTGAAAGTAGGCCTTCAGGGTGGAAAGCAGCAGGCTCTTGCCGAACCGGCGGGGACGGCTCAGGAAGTAGTATTTGCCCTCCGAAACGAGCTTATATGCCAGCGCCGTCTTGTCCACGTAGGCGTAGCCTTCCGTGCGGATGTCCTCGAATGTCTGTATGCCGATGGGGTATTTCATAACGGATGATTTTTCGGCGGCAAAGATAGACAAAATTCTCGAAACCTCATAAATCACCACTTCCCGGTCACGTTGCCATTGGTGTAAAAGACCTTCTTCCCATCCCATTCCATCTCTATGGCAAAGCCGCCGTATTTTTCATTCAACTGTTCCGCCTCCTCCGGCGAATCCACTGGAAAGTAATCGGTGTAATAGTCATCGTAATCAAAAATATGACACTCGCTTTGCTGTACAAGAACCAACCCGCCACACGCCGAGCATTGGCACAACAGCCGTTTCCCGTCATCCCAGGTATGGAGGCAGTGCCCGTTACACATATCGCCATAGTCTTTCAACACCGTAAGTTGTCCTCTGAAATGCTCGAAAGCCTCTTGAGCGGTCGGCAAATCAAAACCTACACAATGATGCGTATTCGTACCTACGAACCGGCTATCATTTGCCAACACAGGTTGTTTCTCTCCATTATCATCATTAACACCCTCATTCACCGCTTCCTTGTCAGACTTTCTCGAAATAATTACGACAATCAGCACCACCAACAAGAAGGCTACTGATATGATTTTAAAGGTTAGGTATGGGGACATATTTTATAATATTTTGAGTTTTTATTTTTCTGAAACGATTCATCAGAAAATATACTTCGCATCCACAAAATCGGTCATCCAAACGCCGTTACGGCTTACGAGAAACTTGATTCCATCATCGCTCATCCTACGGGCGTCGATTTCCAAAACAGTGGGTTCTCCATGCCGTTTGCCCACTTTAATGGCTTCTTCCACAGTTGCAGACAGATGGACATATAATCGGCTCATTTTCAGGATGCCCTGCTGTTGTATAGATTCAACAAAACGCTTTGCTGTTCCGTGATACAGGACTGCGGGCGGAACTGCTTCAGGCAGTTCAACATCAACTTTTACACTGTGCCCGTATCTTGCCCGCACAAGAAGTTGTTGTTCGTTGAAAAATTCGAAGCGGCCCTTGTCATCCGTGGCCACTATCTCACACAATTCTTCCGTGGTAAACCCATGATTAGCCACCAAATCGTGTACATCCCGATATCCATGCTCCAAAAAGTCATACGTCTTGTCATGCCTTAAGAGGCGTGCAAGGGTTTTAGACCTCTTTTTGAGATATTGTTTATCCTCGTTTTCCATACTATATCTTTTTATCTGATCTTCAGTGTCAAAACAATCTCCGCAACTCCTGCGACACCACGTCGAAGACATATTCTTCGTTTCCCTGGTTGAAGCGGTACTCACTCTTTGCTGCATCAAACCGGCCTTGGGTGAGGATAAGGTCGGGGGCGGAGGAGAACATCCTGTCTTTCTTCCACAAAAGCAACCGATAGGAGCCGTTCGCAACGCTGTCAACCCGGACAATGGAATCGCCCGTTTCAAACTCCGCCAGCAGCCGACCGGGTTCCGGCAGATACTTCGCCAACGCAGGGTTGAATTCCAACTGTCTGTAGCGGAACTTGTTGCCGTCCCATGTAAAGCGGTGGTAAAAGTCCGTCATGAACTCTCCCCCAACCGGTCCCCTCAGATTGGCAAATTGGGGCATATAGAAATCTTTTCCTGTCAGCTCAAAAAAGAAGTTGCCCTCCCAGCCGCCTTCCAAATAGAGTGACGGCGGTTCAGGGCTACAATAAGCGGAGAGATTGTCCGAAAAGCCCGCCGCTTTGTTGTGAAGTTCGGGAATGCACTCGAAGATGTCGGCAGGTTGTAGCGTACCTGTCTTGTCCATCGTAAACGCATCCACACCGATATCGTATGACCATCCGTCCTCTCGAAAGAAATACTCCACGAGAAAGACAGCTCCATCCGAAGATTCCAGCTGATACAATTTCCTCGGTTCCCGGTAATAGTCCTCCATAAACACCGCACGGAACTTTCCATTTTGCTTGGTTTGATAGAGGGTATGGAAGCCTATTGTACTCCCGAAATCGCCGTCATGCCAGCTATAGATTTTCACCTTCCCATCCGGCGACGTAAGAAGCGATATCCGCAGTTTGTCCAACTTCGCAGACAAGTCCGCATCGAAAGTGGTTTCATCGTGCTGCAGCCTCTCAACGAAGTTTACCAGCTCTTTGGCGTACGCTTTTCTCTCGGGGGAATCGTCCTCGAAGATGAAGAAGTATTTTGTGGGGTCAGAAGATTCTTCGGTACGTTCGTTTACATTTCCCAGGTCTGAATCCAGAAGTTCCACCTTGCTGAAGTCCATTCTCACGGGTGTCACGTTTTGCCAGCCGCCCATGGGGAAGAAGAGGGTGCCGGTGACGCGGATGCGTTTGTTGGCATACTTGGCCGCAAAATCTTTATATGAAAAAGATTCAAACACCTCCCAATCCGGCACAATCATAAACTCGGACTGCAGTGTTGTGCCTGCGTAATCTTTCAGGGCCTCAATACCTTCTTTGTCAAGATATTGAGTCATGTCTATTTTCTTGTCCGTCTTGAGGATGAAGGCAATCATAGAGCCCTCACCGGTCTCGCGGTAGCAATCCACTTCCTGCATTTTCTCGCCATAATTGGTGACAAGGTAGAGGTGGAGGGTGCCTTCGATGGTGGGTTGGGATAATGTGGGTTGTGCGCCTATGGTGCCAATGCATCCTATGAGCAAAAGAAAACCTGACATTGCTGTAATGATGACGGATAGCGCACGCTTTGTCCGATTTTGACGGAGAGTACCGGCTTGGTTTCTGAATATCTTCATTGTTTTAGCTCTATAATGTTTGCAAAAGTAGCATTTAGCTCTATTTTCACATTGCTATTAGATGGGACTATTGTATGCAATGGCGAGTGAGATGTGTGAAATGAGGAATACGCATCGGAAGAACAGCCCGACAAATGGCTGATCATTTGACATATATCATTTGTAACATTATCAAAATCATTATCTTTTGACGATTCTAAAGATAGCACAATTATGTTCTTCCCGATTCTGTTCTGAAATGTTTTGCTGGTTCTGAGGATCGTTGACGGTATAAGAAGCTGTTTCGATTTGATTCGGACTCAAACCTTTTTCAATGAAAAGCTTACGGACATTGTTGGCCCTTCTTTGAGCGAGGTCTCGGTTGTGTTGCTCTGGACCGTTATCGCTTGTATAACCTTCAACAACAAGTTTCAGCTGAGGATTGGCCTTCAGTATTGCAACTGTCTTATTAATATTGTCATTACAATCCTCAATCTTTGGAATGTCTTGATCAACATCGAACAAAATTTTGGTCTTTGACAACACATCAGAGGTTTCAACAACATCGTGTTTTTCTCTATCTCCAGGCATCTTGCCATCATCCATATTAATTTGAGTTTCTGATTCCTGCCCCTTAACTTTCAAATATGCACGATTACATTCCGAGTCACTTTCGCTCACGTCAACAATTGTAATATTTTGCGAAATTCTGGCTTTGTCTATTCCCGAACGAACTAAATAATCCGTTATGTTATCGATTCTTTTTTCAATTAGCCGCATATTATACAGGCTTCTACACCACGGTGTTTCAATCTGGATACCCAAACTCTTATTGTTCTCCAGATAATCTATCATTTTTCCAACTTTTTCAAAGCTGGGCATAGCCTTCCCTTCATCAAAAGAAACAGTTACAGTGATCAATCGACTTCCCGCATCAAGTGCATAAGAATCTTTTTGAGTTGAAGAATAAGATGAGGATCTTCTCGTCCCTTGTTGAACAAAAACTCTACCGGTACTGGTCCCTCCATCGGCAATAATACTAATCTCACCACTTCTTGCCCTTGAAGTAGCGTTGGGGAAACAACGTACTACTAAATAATTGTCATTTTCTGAAACTTCCAGCCAGTCATCACTATTGACAGCAAACCATCCACCCCCGCACGTCACTTGGATGTGATCATCGTAGCCACCCTTTGCGTCAAATGACAGCTCGGTTCCGCTAATAAGACCTGACGGCTCTTGTTTGACAGAAACATATTCTCCAGATGGTTTCTTTGAAGAAATCTTATTTTGACATTCCCCCAACTCTTTTTTCACATTTCCGTCATAATCGCCACAGTCGCTCAGAACTTTCTGATACCATTCAACAGCTATTTGATAATCTTTTTTTTCCTTATAGAACCTTGCTGTTTCCAGCTTTTTAGCACAATCTTGCGCATAAGAGGCGAAAAAACAAAAACTAAAAACAATTAACAAACTTTTTTTCAAATTCATAATACTACTCCTTCCATTTTTTTGTCCATTTATAAAAATCAAAAGAAATACCGACAGAAGAATATCCGTCATAACGGTAGAAGATTCGGGAAGACACATTGTCTTTCTTTATCCAATTAAACTCCGCACCCATTTCAAACAGGAATTTAGGCATTCTGTAAAAATAGGAAAAATTCGGGTACAACTCTAAACTAAACAAATTGACAGAGATACCCATTCCCACATAAGCGGCCCATCGGCGGCCATCGCGAGAAAAGGGCAAATAACCCCTTACGATAGGCTCCCAATCAAGATGAAATGCTTGAATAACATCCCTATATGCGCGTTCCCAATGATACAGATATTCCACATCAAAATCCAAAAGGCTGAACTCGACGAATTTCCATCTTTTTGCCAAGCCACCTATCCTGAATCCCAATGATTCCGCCCCATACAAATCGATAAAGAATTTTGTGGTTTTCCATACTCTTTCGGAACCGTCGAAATAATCATCCAAAAGTCCATTGTAACCTCTTATATTTTGCCGAACATTAAGTGTGTCATATATTCCCATAGCCGAGATAACAACATCTGCCTCCCGAATAATCCACCCATTGTTGTCAGAGAGATGCAACTCTATCAGGCTGTCTTGGGGAAATGCCACCCCCGTCATCCAGTTTTCTTCTTCGGGAACAATATGGAATGTCCAAGTTTGAACATTCGAATGAACTTTAACCTTCAAATCTCCTCCATTCCCTTTCAGATATAAAGACCGGTAATGAGGCCGACTGCCCGTCACCGTCCTTTCTCCATTTTTGGATGGCAACGATATTTTATCCAACGTAGGTTTCGCCCCACCCTGTTCCACCAAAATCGTCTTTGTTCGCTCTTCTGTAGTCGCAACCACCTCAAAAGATGAAGTTCGACGTTCCGCCCATGGATTAGGCTGGCATTTGACAACAATCGCATCGTTTGAGCGATAAACATCCACCCATGTACAGCGGTTTTTTACAATCCACTCATCATTGCAACTTACCCTCAATTCGTTGTTTTTGCCTCCCGAAGCATCAAACAAAACGATGCTGTCAGCCACGCCACTGACACTAAAATAGGTGTCCCCTGCAAATTGGGTGACTTCGATGTTTTGGTTCGCATATTCTCCAAAAATGGTAATCTTTGCTTTTCTTTCCTTGGGATAACCATTGTACACACACGTCACCAGCAACTTGTCATTGTTTTGTTTACTTAATTGAAGCCATGAATCGGATGTGCCAAAGCCCCAATTGAAATTGGCGTCCACAATAATGGTTTGTTGACCACCTCCATTCCCGAATGAAAGAAAATCTGTCTGAGCAGAAACACGTTCCACCCCATTCTTTTGAATAACCGTAAAGTCCTGCGTTCTACCTTTGTCAGACTTTAGCTGTATCGTTCCTTTTCGGATTTCGGCCTTAGGGTTGGCTTCCACATTAAAAACCACCTTCTTTTCATCCTTAATAATCTCAGATAACTTTAACCATTCTGGAAACTGCTTGACAGACCAATCAGTTGGCGTTTTCTTCAATTCCAGTACAAGAGTTCCTCCCTCTCCTTCGCATTCCAATTTTGAACCAGCCGATTGAAACACCGAATTCATATTGGTAATTATTTTCTCACACTCCCTTAATTCAGAATACACCTTTCCATCATAGTCCCCACAATTATCCAACACTTCTCTGTAGCATTTTATGGCTTTTCGATAATCATTCTTGGCCTTATAGTATCGTGCGGTTTGCAATCTCAGGGCACAGTCTTGAGCATACGACGCGAGAACGCAACAACAAATAAGGAGCATCACACAAATTCTTTTTCTCATCATAATTCACTAATGCTATGCGATTTTAATCGGCATCCTTTTGAATATCAGGACTTATTTTGACTTCTAACACACTTTTTCCTTTTGTCTGTTCCAATATAGAATTGATTAATTCCAAGCGTTTCCGAACCGCATCACACAAAGGATTGGATTCCCCTTTATCCAAATCAGGCTTATATTTTTCATTTAAATTGTTCCTCACCTCAACCAGTTTATCTCGATAAAGTTTGAATTTGTCATCAAAAACAGGCACCAGCCCTGAGTTAGAGAACAACGGATCGCTTTTTTCACATTTTTCAATAGTTTGTAGCACTTTAAGCGCGCCACCCACATAATTTGTAGCCCCCTCTCGCCCTTCTTCATCCCTAACAATACGGTTGCAGTAATAATCAAATCCACGGATAGCCTCTTCATGATTTTCTTTGAGCTTTTTGATTTGATCTTCTTCCATTACCATACGAATTTTCTCTTTTTTTTGATGAATGACAACATTTGTCGCAACAACTATTCCCGACAACAAGACCAAGGAAAGCAATAGCCAAAGCACCCGGGGTTCGGGTATAGGATTTGGTTGTGTAGGTGGTTTTTGTCCCGAATCACTTTTTTCATCATTTGTGATATGAACAACATCAAAATTCTTAACGGCAAAATTTATATCCGAAGCAGATTCTTTCATTGAGATGGACGTCTGACCATTCCCGACTGAGAAAGAAGATGGAATCGTGACAAACAAATCACCTAATTCATACTCCAATTTTGATTTGAAAAACGAATTAATACGTTTGATTTCATTGATGTCGTCCACAAATTTCGAAACTTGGTAACTAAAGCTATTCCCCTGATAACGGAATAGTTTTCCTTTCAGCAAAACATCATAAAAGGCTGTTTCAAACAAATCGTTCAGGGTATGGCAGTTTAAGCAATAGACACCTGTCACGACAAGGACAAAACCAAAGCCCCAACAAAAACCATCATCACTTGAGATTTTCCGCACATAAACATACTGGACGAGTTGATTGTCCCGTAAAACGGACAGTTGGGATTCCGAGTTGCATGAAGTCAATATTTCTTGGAATTTTGCACTGTTTGAGTCTAAAGGGTATTGGTCATATCCGTTAGGTGTGCCGAAAATATACAAAGAGAAATTCATACTCAATTATTCCTTTATTAATAAAATTGTCTTCCCAAAGTCGCATACCTTTCTTCCTGCCACTGCCATACGGATTCTTGTGAATAGAATACACTTTCTTCCGCCATCAGATAAAACGGGGTGATTCTGGCGGTGTATCCCACAGGGGATGTTCTGTGATGCGAGGCACAATAAGCTGTTACACGAACAGTTTGCTTCTCATACGCTCTCAAATGCACTGTCACGGTTTTTCGAATCACAATATTTTGGACATCGTCACCCAATGTTTCCAGCAACAACCCTTGTCGTATTACAACGTCCATTTCCATGCCGGTTTGATTCTCTATTGTGATATACAGCCCAAAAATGGAATACCATCCACTAACACCTCCTTGATTGTCTATAGGCGACACCTCTGCAACAACATCTCCATTGTTTATTCTATTTGGAAGACCATCATCTGAATCGTCAAGGCCTATGCCCATGTCTTCGGGCGCAGGCCAGTAGCAACTTCTCTCACTTGTGCTTCTGGATTTGTAGTCACGATGTGCATCGGCACATGTCTCGCCAAGGAGTTTCGCACCACCCATTCCTTTCTCTTGCAACTTGCCCAACTCCGGATATCGGCGAAGAAAACAGTCTTCATAGCGCTCACCCTCCTGTATATTAATAGTTGACGGCTCATTCATCACCTGAGTTAAAGATTCGGAGAGAGAGGGTACAGACTCCTCCTGCGTTTCATCACTATTATCTGAATCATCCTCGTCTGGGTAATACAACCACCGTATAACATCGTTGCCAGGCTTTGGTGACGATCTGGAACAATTTCTTATAGCCAATATGCCCAAAATCGCAACAACAACGGCGAGAATCACGACTATAATGCGTAGCCGCTGCTCTCTATTTGTATAGTATCCATATCTCATAGATGTTTTACAATTTTGTAAATGTCTGAGATTTTATGAGGGGCAATGGGTATTAAACCAAAAACTGATTACCTTTCAACACTATCATACTTGAAATATTTGTCCTTAATATCTTTATAAAAAGCTTCTTGCTCTGGTGAAAGGTATCTCTGTTCCTTGTTGTCCCTAATCCTTAAAAACAACTCATCCATTTCCCGAAGCATTGTTTTCACTTGATCATTAATGTTTGGACTATATCTGATATTTTCTAATGCTTCTAATTTCATTTTAAATTGTCGGATGTCGCTAATGAGATAATAGTAGTTGAAACGACTTGGATGTATCTTTAACGTATCTATACGTAGAAACAATTCATCAATAAAAATGCTCGTGTCCCGAATATTTAGAATATCGTCACTTGTCTGATATAGCTTGTGTGGTACAGCTGTAGTTTGTGTGGATAAAGATACGGACTGGAAAGAAGCCTTTGCTACAATAGCTTTAGGATTTTTAGAGATAGCATTTAATATTTTTTGCACAGCACCCTCGTCTTTTGCGCAGGTGATGATACAACCATTTCCCTCCATATAGAAAGATTTCACTTCTTTAATTTTTGTCACTTCTATAGAATCCGGCGATAAAACCAACCGGAAGGATGTGTCCGACTTAGTTTGCGCACCTGCAACATGTGCGATAACAACTAACAAACAGATTGTTATCCATTTAATTTTTTTCATATTGTTCTTGAATTAATTATCTCATTCACTAACAGTTTTTATTTTCGAGGTCGTTGCAGATGGGGCGCTGTTCCCATTCACAAAACATTTGATTTTACCCGTTTTCTGACGTGGGAATTTGTAGGTAAAATCATTACCCGTACCTAAATAAGCCTCATCTATATACCATGTAATTGTATTTACACTGACCGTTTTATCTGTTGGTTCGAAGTGTAATTGAACATCCTTATTCCAAACCACGGTGGTGTTATCTTTTACGCCTTCGCCGAGCATTTTTATTGTACCATTAATCACTGTAGACGTGGTAGAAATTTTGGAGGATGTAGCAGCTGATCCTGTATTGGTATTGTTTTTCGTTCTTCCAGTATTTGTATTGGTCACAACAGCTACTTTGTTACGTTCGGGAAAATTTGCAGCAATTTTATTCTTATCCTCTTGTGACAAACTAGTTAAACCAACCTTCTTCAATTCATTTTCACACCTTTGAATCGCCTCCTCTTTTGTCCTTATGTTGTTTTCTGGTTTGGCATATTCAACGCAATAGTTCCTATAATTAGTTTGACACTTCCCCATTGTATCTTTGACATGATTGAGACGAGTAAATTGAAGCGAGTCTGCAATGTCTTTGTTGTATTGAACAATAGAGTCGCAATACCCATACGCTTCGCACCATTTTTCTGGGTTTGATTGAGCATTTCCAATCGCTTCGCGCACAAGTTGCATGTGAGTTTCACCATATATTTCTGCTTCTGATACTTCAGGTTTATGTTCGTCTTTAGGGTAGTAAATCACCAAAGCTCCTATTATCAGCACTAAAGCGGCACTGGCGGCAATGAGACTTTTCCTATGCTTATCGATAAATATTTTCCACCAAGGCCATGGTTCGGGGCCTGGACCTGGACCTGGACCGTCTTGGCCTATCACCTCATCCTGATATATTGACATCGTATTGGAAAGAGCGTACATTTTTTCCCTTAGACGGGAGAGTTTATCGCTGGGTGTCGTCAACGATGAGGCGTTTACCGGTTTAATGGCAAGCCATTGCTGTATCTTACTTATGCTGTCATCTGTCCATCCAGTAGCTCGACGGAGATCTCCCATCAACAACGTATAGCGTTGCCCTAATTGAGTCACATCTTTACCAGTGTCTTTTAGTGCCTTAAAATCTTTTTGGAATGCATCCACCTTATCAGACAGTTTTTTACTGCCTTCTGATATTTCGTAGATACTTTTTGACAGTTCCATCAACACTTCTGGCGGAACAACCGGGACTGGATCCTCGCCACCACCACCGTACAGAGGAGATACAGAAACCATTGCATATTTCTTCAGAGCCTCTACAATGGCAGAGTTACCATCGTTAGGTTTCAACCGCTTTTCCATGCCGCCGTTGCTTGATTGAGGAAACTGAGCAGGATGCAAATCGTTGGCAAGCCCATCCTGCAGATTCTGTCTGACAACTCCCTCTATCCACTGCATTACATTTTCGGCATCGGCAAAATTGCGGATTTTATATTTGGGTTTCCCCTGGTCAGGAGTGTCAAACAGGACTGCTTTTTTTGAAAGTGCCTGATAGATTCCGTCAAACAGATCGTAAATGCTCGTAAAATCCGAACAAAACATCCTATTGAACACGACCGACATTCCAAAGAACGAGCCGGTACGGCCTCCACTTGTCACAAATCCGTAACGCAAATAGTTATATGCTATCCATCCGTTTGCTAACCGATGGATTGTCATTTTCACAGGCTCTGTTCCTCCATTATCGAACGTTTGGAAATAGTTCAGTTCCTGCTCTGTCCCTTTATAGAGGTCGAAAGTATAAGGTGCGCCGTATATCTTTACAAAATAATCACCCATAACATCCTCCTTTCCCTATTACCAACCACCTCTCACGGTTTTCATGATGGCTTTCCACAAAGAAGCAGGATAATGGTCTTCACTTTGGGAATAGAATTGACCTCCCTCGTATGTATTATTGAAGCTACCAGCAGAAAAGATGACAAAATCAAATTTGTATTTCCGCCACAGTCTCGTAATGGGATTTTTGTTCTTATAACGAGTGAAAATTCCCGGATACTGTTCTTTAACCTCTCTGAAGAATTGTGGTGCATTGGGACGCCCCGCGACAAACAGACCTGGATGCAAGTCGGCTTTGTGGCAAGTGAAAATAACCCTATCTGTTGGGCGAATCATATTCTCCATCTCCTGAACTTTCTCCGCATATTCTCTTCTAATTTCAGGAAAATTCAGCTGTGTGTTCAAATCGTCGGGTTTCGGTGCCCAATCTTTTTCAACTATGAACATCCATGTTTTAGGATTGGCACTATTACGAATAGTAGTGATATACGGTGGGAATTGCTTACGCGGATTCTTATAGTCAAAGTAGTGTTCGCCGGGAGCTTCCAGTATCTGGCAGATGGGTTCTCCGTAATGATTCCTAACCTTTATCAGCATAAAATTGCACAAATGTGTACGGTCGGCCGCATAGTCGCTGTTGACCATATCCATGAACAGGTTGCACATTTGCTCATATTGCGCCGAATCACTCGACCGGAAGTTTCGATCTGGATCCACTTGGTAGCCATTTGCAGTCAGCCAACGTGTCAGGCGTACAAGTGTCATGGTTTTCCCAGACGCACCAGCTCCAAACAAGATTATGATTGGCGTACTCGTATCCGTTATAGTCACCCTAATACTGTTAGGATCATTTACAGGAGGTGTAGGAGGGATTGGTGGCGTAGGGGGAATTGGTGGAATCGGAGGTATGGGATCTGGATTGGGATTGGGATTGGGACCATCAATCACATCATCTGGGACATGAATTTTACTTTTTCCATTTTCCTTGTTTGAGTCTTCCATAATTACATTTTTTTATTAATCTATTTGAATCTTATATCTATTTATTCTTGTTTATTTTTTGCAGGTTCTTCGTAATGGATTTCCATAAAGTTAAAGGATAGGTGTCACAAGTTGACACATAACATTGCCCTCCCTCGTATGTAGCATTAAAACTGCCTGCAGAAAACACAACGAAGTCGCAATTATATTTCCTCCATAACCTTGAAATCGGATTTTTATTCTCATATTTTGAGAAGATCCCTGGATACTGATTCTCGATATCTTTGAAAAATTGTGGAACATTTGGTTGGCCTGCAACAAACAGGCCTGGATGCAAGTCGACTTTGTGACAAGTAAACATCACTCTGTCAGATGGTTTGATTAATGACTGCATTTTTATAATCTTATTGGCGTAATTCAATCTGTCTTTCGCATCTTTCCAATTACGCTCCACAATAAACATCCATATTTTAGGATTGTAAGTTGTACATATCTTATAAATGTATAACGGGAATTCCATGTTAGGATATTTATCATCAAAATAATGATCGCCTGGTGCTTCTAGTATTTGACATATTGGCTCACCATACTTGTCACTAACTTTTATCAGCATAAAATTGCACAAATGTATATGTCCAGCCGCATAGTCGCTATTGACATTTTCGTCAAATGAGTCACACATTTTTTTATAAAATTCAGAATTGCTGGGTCTGAAATTACGGTCAGGTTCCACATGATAATAGTGTGCTCGCAGCCAACGAGTAAGCCGAATCGTCATCATAGTCTTCCCACAACTTTGCGGGCCAAACAAAACCACGATAGGAGTAGTCTTATCATTTAGATTCACTATAATACGATTTACATCTGGAATACGAGTTAGATCTGGTTCCATCTTCTCAGGCAACATTATGATTAATAAACCACTATTCCGTTCTTCTGAACGCGATGGTGAAGAAAATAAAGCCACCAATGTCCACTAATAGGGCAAGCATAATCCAATAAAGGAAGCCCATTCCTTTGTATTTTCCTTTGAAGTAGTCCTGCCAAACAGAAAACGCATTAAATAGTCGTCCAGATTCGCATTCTTGAGCTTTTGCCTTCCCATCAATCCCTTTTTCAACCTCACCCTTGTTGTTGGTTTTTGGAGAGTACAGGGTCTTGTCATAATTATTCGCAAAACGAATCTGTTCGGGATAATTCGCAAGGACCGTATATCCGTTTTGGATAGGTTCAACAACGAGTTTTTTCATATCTTTAGGGGCAGGAATCGAATCTTTCGCCTTATATTCGTGCAACAGCGCATCCACTTTGTTAAGTGTGTTGAAAGCTTTTTCAGCCTGATTTTTGACAACACCTAATGTTGTTCGTCTCTCTTGTGCTATAGCTTCCTTTGCCTTTTGGATCTTTGGTTCAATTTCATCTCGATATTGGGCTGTGATTTGTCTTCTAACATTTGGATTGCTGTGGTTTCCGTTTTTTTCTGCCAATCCCGTAACGTTATAGCTCGCCAACAGATCATTCAATTCCTTCATTCTTTTTTTAGCTTCGGGGCCGTATCCAGGCATAGCTGTATTGTTATACTCTGTTATAAAATTCTCAAATGCACTAGAAATTTTGCCTTCGCAGTCACTTTGAAGTTTTAGAATCTGTTGGTCAACTTGCTCATTAGTCACTTGTTGTAAATACATCTTTGTTCTCGTTATATCAGGTGAGATAACTCCCTCATATCCTTTATTACTATAGAAAAAGGTATGTGTATTGGTCGGCATACTGAACAAAAGCCAAAAAACCAGCAAAATGGCAATTCCGCCTATCAGTTGTCCACCACGATTGTCAACTCTGATTCTTTGGTTAAGGCTATTTACAATAAGTGTCGCCCCTATACCCGAGATGACATATAACCCTATCGTTACCACCCAATACGGAATCTTACTGTTCATTCTGATTGGATCACTCATGTACAATGATTCCACTGTTGCCCAGCAACTCACTACCATGAACGCTATAAAAGCGATGATTGAGAAAACCTTCAAAAAGTTGTTATTATTCATAATAATAATTATTGTTTGTTAATAAAAATATTCACCAAATATGTTCAATTATTTCAACCCTGCAAAATTACAATCCACTATATATAGCCTCATCATACACTCCTGTAACAAATTCTTTTACACCCCTACTTCACCGCCTTCACCTCCCTCACCTTGCACTCGCCATTTTCCAGTTCCACGGTGACAGCGAATTTAAGGGTGATCCTGGCGTTGTTCTTTGAACCATATAGCTCCGTCACAAAGTCGTGCTCAAGCACACGCGAGATGCGCTGGAGCAGTGACAAGTCGATGTTCTGCCGCTTAAAAATGTCGTAAACGTTCTGCCTGTGGCAGTTCAACCTACGGGCAAATTCGCTCACGCTCATGCCCGATGCCTCAAAATATTTCTTTACCTTTTCGCCTGCGTGTACTTTCATAGCTGCTTACGATATGTTCACCAAACACAATGCAAAAAGAAAGTGGAGCTTTAATTCAACAGTCTCCACTCGGTGGGGTCTGGACTCCCCGTTAGTAAGATACTGAAGAACAAGCCCCACCTGTTTGTATTTGGCAATAAATACTCACAAGCAAGCTTGATTTCCGATATCCGTACTAACATTCGCGAATTGTCCAGATTCACCGAGACGGATAAGCGAAAACTCGCTTTCTTTTCAATAAAAAACCGCTGTAACGCCTTTCAGCATAACAACGGTGCAAAAATACAAAAAAATCGTTTCAAACTGTCAAGACCGCAGAACTACAGTTAAGCACAACACCCTCTTTCCACACGCAGTCGGAGTCTTTGGACGTTGATGCGTAAGCCCTGTCCAATCCCCTCGCCCGCACCCTTTTCCCGCGCCGCGAACCCGAAATCCGGCACTTGCTTTCAAAACATCCGCAACTTCTCCTTATCAACGGGGTCAAGGGAGAAGATGTCGTCACTGCTGACACGAATGACGAGCAGACCTTCTTCGTGGGCGAAATCAGCCACTCCCGCCTCATAGTTGATGGCAGCGATGGCGGCTAAGACCTCCTTGTCGGCGTATTCCGGGAAAAACTTCCTGAACATCTCCATCTTGTGCAAGAAACGTTTCACCTTCTTTTTGGTGAAATTCGCTTTGACCTCCACGGGGACAACAAGCTTCTCATTGCCAAGCATGGCATCCACCTCCATCTGCTTGCCCTCCGACGCAAGTTCCCTCCTCAGATTCTTGCCGCTGTCATGCAAATCGAAACCGGCATCCTTGAAGATTTTTTCGGTGGAAGAGCTCACCAAACCTTCCACGATGTGTCCCGTGACACCGAGGAACTCCACCGAAACACGTCTGATCGTTGCGTTGGTCTCAGCAAACATCTCTTTTACCTCCCTATGGGTCTCAGCAAGCATCTCTTTTACTTCTGTATGGGTCTTTGCCAGCATCTCTTCCACCTCTGTGTGGGTCTTTGTTAGCATCTCTTTCACCTCCCTTTCAGTCTCTTTCCTACTCTCCTCTATCCGCCTGTCCGACTCCCGCCTGCTCTCCTCTATCCGTTTGTCCGACTCCCGCCTGTACTCTTCTATCCGCCTGTCCGACTCCCGCCTGTACTCTTCTATCCGTTTGTCCGACGCTTTCCTCTCTTCGTTTATTTCTCGAACACGTTGTTCATATTCGAGTCTGGAGGTTTCCGCAAATTTTTCAAGCCTATCCATCCTCTCTCTGGAAAGGCGAATGCTACGGTCATTTTCTTTGCGAATATTCTCCAGCCATTCATCTTGTTCGCTGACTTTACGGGCCTGTTCTGCGGATTCCATACGCATTTCGTTGACAATCAATTAGTTTCTGTTAATTCTTTCGGTGTTTTCCAACACCATCTGCCTCAATTGCGGCATGTCCAATTCCATTTGCGCTATCTCGTTATTCATAGTCTTTAATTTTTTTATAAAACATGCCGCAAAGATACAACAAAAAAAAAATCACCTTTGTCAAGTTTTTTTAATTTTTTTCTATACTGGAAATCAATATGTTAAAAATTTTATAGCAAAATTATTGATAAACACACATTAATTTTAACAAAACATTTGGCAGAAATTTGGTCTTTGAGTGTCAGCGTTGACACAATGAGATAACTTTTGAACCTTTCCTCGAAATTGTAGAAACGTTTCATGAAACGTCTCTACAACGTCAATTTCATTTGCCTGCGAGTATTTGAAATTTATGTACCTTTGCCGCACTTAAAAACAATCATCGGAAAATAATGCCTAAAAAACGGATTCTCTTCATTGTCAACCCCATATCCGGGCATCGCGACAAAAGGCGGTTTCGGGAACAGGTGGCGAATGTGCTTGGCCGCGAGAACATTGCGTATGAGATCGCCTTCACGGAACATGCCGGCCACGCCACAGCATTGGCAGAAGAGGCGATAGGGGTTTACGACATCGTGGCGGCGGTGGGCGGCGACGGCACCCTCAACGAAGTGGCGCGAGGACTTGTCGGCACCGAGACTGCCCTGGCCGTGATTCCCTGCGGTTCCGGCAACGGACTGGCCCGCTGTCTGCACATCCCGCTGAACACCGACAAGGCGCTGCATCTCCTGACGCAAGGCCACATCGAGCGTATCGACACCGGCTCCGTCAACGGGCAGCTTTTCTTGAGCGTGGCCGGCATCGGTCTCGACGCGCAAACCGCCCAAGACTTCGCCCAAGACCCACGGCGCGGTTTCCTGACCTACGCCCATTATGCCGTCAACAACTACTTCCACCCCAAGCAGGAAACAGTCAGCATCACCTTCGACGAAAAAGAAACGCTGACGTGCAGCCCGATGCTCATCACCTTCGCAAACTCCAACCAGTTCGGCTACAATGCTGTCATCGCACCGCACGCCTCCCTTCAGGACGGTCTGCTTGACACATGCATTCTCGAACGCCCACCCCTGGTGACCATTCCCGATGTTGTGGCAAAACTGATGGACGGACGGCTTGACAAATCCCGCTACCTCACGGAAAGGCAGGCGTCACATATCACGGTAGAACGCCCCACCGCCGGAGTGGTGAACATCGATGGCGAGCCTGTGATGATGGACGCAACACTTGATGTCCGCATTGCGCCGCAGAATCTTAAGATGTTAGTTCCTTAACTTTCAGTGCTGATCTGGCAATTCTTCCAAAATCCTGTCCATGAACAACCCCACCCTGTTCAGCACAATACACGCCCGACTCTTGTCTATGACGATTCGCACCTTCTTCGTGGTGACGGTTTCCGTGAGTACAATCCGCTTGTAGCCGATGGTGGTCTCTTCAGCGATGGTGCGCCATTGGTCATTCTCATCCTCCACCTCAACATGGAACTTCTCCACCCGTTGGCCCAGCGGGATGTACTCCTGCAGCATCACGCGGTTGAAGGTCTGGGGCTGAGAAAACTGGATTTCCAGCCATGCAGTCGTCACTGAATCATCGGTAGCCCAATAAGTATCGTAGTCGTCGTCTATGACAGAAAAGCCACAACACGGTTCTATAAAAACCGTATTGCGCCACGAATAGCAATTACCCGTATGATCATGTTCATAGACTCTGCGAAAATTCGACACACAAATGTTTCTGATATTTTTCGCCAAATCATGCGCGAAGATGGTGTCCAGCGCGGCGCGGAACTCCATGAGGCGCAGCGAGTCCTCGGCGGGGATAAGGCCGCGGCTATCGG
>JAEEKL010000021.1 GCA_016282395.1 Bacteroidales bacterium | reverse complement strand
TATAACACACTAGACTTTGCAGGGCAAAATCGTGTGCCAAAGGCAGGCCTCCCAGCCCTCCTTTGGAAACCTCCCGTGTACCGGCAACACCATTTCCGCGCGGCGGACAGAAATGCTTTTTGCCGGTATTCATTTTCCCCGCGTGCTGCGAAAACGAAAAAGTGATTTTGCAGCAACGAGGGAAAATGAGAGGACGCGCGGCGCAAAAAGATCACAAGGGGTATTGAAGTGTGCGATGGTCCGTGCAGAATAATTGTTGAATTGTGTGATTTTTCCCTTGTCTGGAGTATTGAAATGTATTCTTTTCGGAGAAGAAACCTTGCTGAAAAATGCAGCGGTGCGCTGTGCTACAACGAAAAGCCCAGCTGTTCATGGGGATATTACGTATATTCCGATCTATGATGTGAGGTTCCTCGAGACGGCGGAAATAACGTTAAAAATAACAACTATAGAAAAGCCCCAAAGTCCGAGTCGCAATAACGCTGTGAGTCGATTTACCCAAAAGAGTGAGAAGAGGAATTTGAAATGGGACATGAAAGGATAGGTTTTATCCCAAAAACGAAGCAATGGCAATCAATAGTTGCGCAATTGCAGGCTTATGACGGAGATAAATCAACGGTTTCCAAGGTCGCTGCAGACACACTTGATGCACTTAGGGCCTTGTATAGTTCGCTCGCATACGATCCCGCCATCATCGCTTCGGTTCGGTTTTTGGCGACAGTTTGCCATTTTTCAAATTCTTCAGAAAAGCTGAAAGAAATTGACGTGGAAGCCAGTGGCGATATCACAATGTATTCCTTGCTCCAAGGGGCAAATCAATATCTCTCAGATGAAAGCAACTCCATGGAAGTCGGAAAACTTGCCAAAGACTCTTTGATGAACGCCATTATTTCATATCAACAGGTTCATGAAACCAATCAGCTTAGCTTTGATGGCTTTGACGAAAAGAGTGTTTGGAGCGACATTGATTCAGGGGCGGCATTCTGTGAAATGACCCGTTCATTTGTTGCTGAATTTACTGAGCGTAACCTAAATTATTTTCTCGAAAGAGCTGCTGCGAGTGAAATACAGGACTATTCAAGACTGATTTCTTTTAATCAAAACTTGAAAAAGCAAGCTGAGGCGATAACTATCCATTCACAGGATATTTCCAAACTGGTACAGTCTTTTGCTGCAGGCTGGTACAATAAGAATACCGGAGTTCAAAGACCGAACGATGAAAAAATCTCAGGCTTTTTATCAGTAGCGTTTAAAAAGATTAAAGAAGAATTTCGCAGAGAGGGGGCTGGACAATGAAAAAAACATCAATAAAGAACCCCAGTCCCATACAGGTATTCTGCGGTGAAGCATGCATTTCAAATGAATGCAACAGTAACATGATCAATTTATCCAATCACAGCTATGATCAGATCATGGAAAACGTCACTACACGCTTTGACAGGTTTATTGATACCCCTCAAGAATTGCCTGACAGGATTGTTGATCTTCTACATATTGCCTCCTATGTCTTTTGCGCGGATCGCTGTGCCAGTCGTGGAAAAAGAGACAGTCTTAGTAACGCCAGCTGGAGTCGTAGTTGGATATTTGAGATTCCAGTTCTCGATCATGATTTTTGGTCATCTCCCCAGGTGACAAATGCTCTCTCCGCTTCGTTGGTGTTTATGACAGGAGATAAATCCTTTGAATTCCATTTCTCAAAAGCAACCCATGAGCCGTTGAAAACCGAAGAATATCAAACGAGCCTTTTTTCAAACAACGGTTTGAACATTCAGCGCGGGAAAAACATTGATGTTATGCTTTTCTCTGGTGGTTTAGATTCTTTGGCCGGTGCAATTGATAGACTAAACACTTTCCCCGATCGCCAGCTGTGTTTGATAAATCACATGTCGAACAATCGAACGATAAGAACGCAGCGAAGCCTGATCGAGAAAGCAAGATCGTTGAAACCTTCCAACACTTTCTTGCCTGCGCAATATGGACAACCATTCGTACGCGCTGTCCTCGATGCAACTATCGCCTTATAAGAGTGGCCTAAATGGCACCTCCACCACACTACACGATTACTGTTCACAGCAACTTCCGTGGGTTTAAGTGCTCCGTTTTTCTCTATATCCCATTCTTCTGCCAATTTGGGATACGCTGATGCAAAATCATTCTCCCCAGCCACAATCGTTTTGTTGCTGCATACTGGGCATTCCGAACCTTTGCTGCGAGATGCTATTGCGGCTCGCCATTCATGTCCATTGGTACATCGCCACCAAACCTTTTGGTTACTTCCACTAAGTACTTGCTCCGGCGTCAGCTCACCATTCTTTTGTGGATGCCATTCCTTTGCTATTTCTGGGTGTTTGGTCGCCAGATCATTAAACCCGGTTTTTACCTTCCTTCCAGTGCAAACAGGGCAGGAACACCCTTGAACTGTTCTTGTTTTTATCTGTGCACGCCATTCGTGACCATGTTCACATATCCACCATGCACTACGGTGTGAACCCGGCGATATTTTTGACGGATCCAAACCTTGATTTTTCGTTGGATGCCACTGTCGCATTAGGGCCGGATATTGACTTTGCAAGTCATTGATACCTTCCACTATCTTTTTGTTTGTACATATTGGACAATCCCCGGTCCCTGTTCTGCGCGTCCATGGCTGCGCTGTCCAGCGATGGCCCTTTTCGCAACGCCAATGGATGTTCCTGCTACTTCCATAAGATATTGTTTCCGGTGTAAGTGGCAAATTGTTTTCCGTATCCCATTGCATTAATAAATCAGTACGATTGTTCTCAATACAATAGTCTTTAAAACTTATAAACATGGTTACTCGATTATTTCAATCTCTGCCTGCCGCGGAATGATCGTGATTGTGCCCTGTCCATACGACGTGGCGGAGTTTTCCGGCCCACCGTCCGCCGTGAATGTTATTTCCACAGGAACCGGATAATCACCGAGAGGTGTATTGGTAGGTACGCGCCAGTTAAACTTTGATTGGCCTCCAACGACTTCCTGCATGGTTGGAGTAGCTATCGTCTCACCAGCATTAGGCGCGCCCTCAGGCGCGATTATCTTTGCTGTCGGAGTCGACCAAGTTCCCCTGGTTTGGTCATATTTTGAGGTGGGGATGGGGTCACCCGCAGGGTCAAGAAAATCACAGTTTATTGTGAGCAGGAGGCCCATTCTCTGCGTTGCATTTCCCACATTAACCGTTATT
>JAEEKL010000151.1 GCA_016282395.1 Bacteroidales bacterium | reverse complement strand
TGACTGCTCTGAATCCGTTGAAGAGGGTGATGCCGGCAGAGACACCGTAACCATTGTGGAAGGAGGTGGTGGTGCTGTAGGTGTTCGTCTCGGGGTCGATGGAGCGGCCGAAGTTGGAGTAAGCGTAAACATCGCCGCTGACCGCCGGGGTGAAGGCGTTGAGAATGGCGTTGCGGCGGGCTAACTGCGCGTCGCCGAGGTCGGCCTGCAGCACGCGCATCTCCGCAGAATGCGACAAGGCATAGCGGATACAGTCGCGCAGGGTCATCACCGCCGTGTCCTGCGCGTGCGCCGTTCCGAACAACAGCATCATCAATAGGGATATGGTCGTACTTCTTGACATACTTTCTCGTTTTTTCCGTTGTAGAGACGCGCCATGGCACGTCTCTACAATTCCGAAAAGAACCATGCCAAAAGAATACCAAAACCGTAATATGCTGGTTGTTAGATAGTCAGCATATTACGGTTTACAAATAGTGTAAGAAAATCTTACAGCAGGTGTAAACCTATTTTACAAAAGGTCACATCTTCTTACAGCCCAACGTCACGCATCCCAACTCATCGTCCCATCACCATCACTTTCCGCGGCTTGAAACCGTTGACACGCAGAATGTACACCCCGGCAGAAGGCATACGGTAGTGTCCGTCGGCAGTGTGGCTGTTCACAACGAGGCGGCCGGCGAGGTCGTAGATCTCCAACAAGTGACCCTCCGCGCCGGAAATGTTGAGCTGCAGCCCGTTCGCCGTCACCATGTAACCCATGGCGTCCGCGTATGAGGGCACGGAAACGGAATCCTCAACGACTTCTATGGAGAAATCATTTAAGAACAGCGATGCAGCAAGAGTGGCACAATTATGGTGACGCACCGCAATACGCACTGTCTGACCCTGGTAATTATCCAACGGGAGTGAAAAAGCTATTACTTCCGTTGATGTAAAGGTATAGGTTCCGAGTACGGTGGTGAAAACTGTTGTTTCGCTGCCTGAAGTGGATAACAAAATCGAACAGTCTTGAGAGCCGAGCGGATTGATGCATCTGGTGGATATTTTGGCCTTTAAGCGCTGGTTCACTTGGATGGCCGGACTGACCAGCCAGTTGTCCAAATTGGCGACACTTGGTCCTGTGCCTAAGGATGCGACAGTGGCTGGAAATTTCGCCCAGTTAGAGCCATCACCATCGGCATCTATCAGTTTCCAGCAGGTGAAGTTCTCGTCAAATTCCGCCGTCCACGGGAAATCCACGATGGTATCGCAATCCTCGTAACTGATTTGGGAGAACAAGGCGATAAAGGTGGTGTCGCAAGTGACATTGACGGTGCGGGGATTGTCGGTGACGCCGTCTTCCCATGCCACGAAAATGTGGTTGGTGCTCGGAATGGCCGTGATGGTATGCGTTCCTTCCACCACCACACCGCCGCCTTCCACGCAGCCGAAAACGTCGGTTTCGGAAAAGGCGTTGAGCAACCACATCGAGGTGTTGACGGGCAGTCCGCCGAAAGCGTTCACCTTGCCGTGCCCCCAAAGGTTGCTGGGCGTTGACACGCAGTTTCCGGTGTAACGGTCGTTGCGGGCCGTGCTGTGCAGGATGGCACGCGCGGAGTCGGTACCCAACGAGGGGTTGTGCTGCATCCAGAGTGCGATGACGCCCGTCACCACCGGCGCGGACATCGAGGTGCCGGAATTGGCGTAGTATTTCTCCGTGACTCCGTTCCACACGATGGTGTCGTAAATGACACCTGCGCCGTTTAAAGAGTCATAATGGTTGCAGGCCGCTGCGATTTCGCTGCCGGGCGCGGTGATGTCGGGCTTCGCGCGGCCGTCAAAAGTGGGTCCCATGGAAGAGAAGATGGATATGTCACCAATGTTCTGGCCAGTAATCCCTGATTGAAAAAGTCCGGTGTAGGTGGTGTAGCTGAGTTTGGTCGCGTATGATCCAACGGGAACCACTTTGTCGGTGTTGGCGCCGAAACCGCCCACAGTGTAATGGGAATCTCCGGACACCGTTCCGTACACCAACTCCGTGGTTTGGAACGTGCGGTTGTCGCACCACGCGTGAACGGTGGCCACAGTGTCGCAACGCACGATGAGGATCAGCTGGTGCTCTTCGGGAGTGATGCCGACTTTGAAGTATGCATGATAGCGATTGTTGAGAGAGTCTATTTGTGACAACTTAAACTGGCAAGCCAATGTGTCGTTGTTGTTGGTCAGGAGATTCGTCATGATAACCGTGTCGGCGCCCGTGGCGAAAAAGCCGGTGAAATCGACCTGCTCGCCTGTGTTGAAGTCCACCAACGCGAGAGCCACGCTGAAATTCCGGTCACCCCAAATGTCCACCTCTCCGTCATTGATTTGATATGCTTCTCGCAACAGTCTGGTGGTGAGGATGGTGTCCATGGGAGAAAACGACTTCTCGAGATGAACCGGTTTTTCACCGTCGTTGCCGACGGATGTCACCAACACCAAGCTGTCGGGATGCTGTGCCACCAACGACTTGATGAATAGATCCTCAACATCAGTGCCGTCGTGAGGCCCCAATTGCGAACCGAAGCTCATATTGATCACGCAGGGTTTGCCCACGGATTGTGCGTAAGAATGAACGTAATTGATAGCATCGATAACGTTGGATATATTGAGCTTGACGGGGACAAAGACAAGGTCGGCACCCGGAGCGATACCTTTGTATGTCGCGCCATCACCGTAGGGGGCGCCGCACCCGGCCGCGATGCTCGCCACGTGGGAACCGTGCGACTTTTTCCTGTCGTCCGTCTGGGCGGCCATCATCTGCGACTCGGTGGTGTATTCCGAACCGTAGCCGTAGCCGGTGGGGGCGGTGCCGGTGGAGTCTTTCTGATTCCACACCCTTTTCACGCGCAGTGTGGTGCCGGTGGCATCGTAGAATGCCGGATGGCAGTATTGAAAGCCGTCATCGAGGACGCCCACCACCACGCCGCTGCCGTCATAGCCCTACGGCAGGTTCATTCCCGCGTGGATCATGTCAATACCCAAATTCGGGCGGACGTTGTCCAGCATCAGGTGCTGTTCTCCTCCCATGTTGATGGAGGAACAGACACCTGATTCCGCCAACTCTGCGAAACGGCTGACAGGGATCGTCACGGTGACCAAATTCCCCGATACGACACCCACGGTCACATCGTAGGCGGACAAATCCTGGACCGTTTTGCCAGGGGCAAGGGCAAGGATGGCCGAAATTTTCCCCTGTACAAGGTCATATTCGCGTTGCAGTTTAGCATACGCGGACGCCTTGGCGGAGCGGTCAGTCGTGGCTTCCGCCTTTTTTAACTGGTAGAGGAATTGCGCGCTCGTGGCCGACAATCCCTTGGCGGAAAAACCTTTCGCCTCCGCCTTCGGCTTAGCCGTATAATCCAATTTAACCTGCGAAAAACCCATCATCGCAATGCTGATCAAAAAAAAGAGTAACAATAATTCTATTCATCACAAAAAATATTACTAATTTCTAATTACTAATTGACTACGGTGCCATATTGTAATACTCCTCCAGCATATCGTCCTCCATCTGCGCCAGCGTGGCGTTGACATAGTGCTTCAGCAAATACTTGTCGCCGTGGCTGTTGCAGATACGACGCAGGGCTTCGTTGACCTCTCTCACCGTGCCCACGCACTCGAAGGGCTTGATCTTGGAAAGACCGGAAAGCTCGTCAAAGGTCTGCTCCAAAGTCGCATCATCCAGCAAATCGTGACCGAAAATCTCCTGCAATTTCGCGTCAGGGATGAACGGCGAGAGGATGATGTAGGCGAAAAGGCACTTCGGGCAATGACCGCACCATTTGTTCTCCTTGCTGCCGACGTTGCAGCTCTTGAAGACCGGGAAATATTGCGGGTACTGCGCAAACCGCTCGGCAATCTGCAGCTCGTTGAGCGGACGCAAATGACTGTAATAGTGGTTGCTGTCGCCCATCCAGTCGTGGACATAGTCGCGGAAATCGGTCTCGAACTCTAACGATTTGGAGTACTGGTGGTTGATGTAGGTACCGGGAATGGTCGGCTCGTTCGCGCTCGACTCGTTAGAGAGGGCCACGTCGCGAATGCCCGTGACCGCGCTCAGCAGCACGGAGTAGAAGGCCAGCATCGCGGAGAAGGGCGTGTGTCCGTTAAGGAAGCCCTGCGCGTTGAGTTCCAGCAGTTTCGGGTCGATTTGGCGGTGCAGGA
>JAEEKL010000020.1 GCA_016282395.1 Bacteroidales bacterium | reverse complement strand
TCCAACGGCCGTTGTTAGGATTGTAGGTGGTGTTTTGGTTCTGACTACTGATAGTGATTTCGGTGTTACCCGTGGCAACAAGAGCGGCCTTCAGGTCGTCAAGCGTGATTTCTACATACGACGAGAACCAGTTTGCACCAGAGGACAGGGCAGTCGTCTGCGTAGTTGAAGTAGTGACTTTCTTGTAGAAAGCGAACGTCTGTTCGGCAATGTTAGTATTTATTGTCGTATAGCTTCTCCAATCCGGATTGGTGAGGTAAACGCCAATGTAACGGCCAGTACCCGCATGCACCAGATAGCCGGATGCAGCATCTATGCTGAAAGTATTAGCTTCGTTATCACCCACACGAAGACCATTGTTGGTGTTGGTGCAATACAGCCAACTTTCGGTGTCACCATTCGGATAGAAGGTGTAGCCGTCGTTGGCGTTGCCGCTGATGTTCCACTGGAGGCTGTCGGCAGGTTCGCCTGACAGCGTATTGCCTACCACGACAACTTCCACTGCGGCAGGAGCGCTTGATGAGCCGTTGTTGTTCGCCATGGCATGGGAAACACCGTCTTTCGTCTCAACAATGACGAACACATCGTTTTCAGTAAGATCTGCAATGTCAGTCAGCACCCAGTTGCCGGGAACATTTTCAATTGCGGTTGCCGTAATGGTCACACTATGAGAAGGCATCACAAACGTGTACATGCCCGTCTCGTCAATTTGGGAGGTGACGTTTTCGCCGTCCACCACTAACGAACCGATAATATAACCCTCATTGGCACTGACGCTTAATGACACATTAGCATTTTCGTTCACTTGGATTGTACCAGCGCCTTCCAAAGCCAGTTCATTGAGGTCGTCAACAAACGTGAAGATTTCGAGATTTTCAAACTCGCTGACGGTCAAATCATATTGCTCCGGTACGTCAGTGGCTGCACGAAGCTCAATGTTGCCCAAAGCGACATTACCGTTGACTTTGTTCGTATAGACCCACTTGATATAGCGAACATCGGCACCCAAGGTGTTGAATGTTTCACTTTGCATAGCACCGAGTTCAGTGTAGGTGGCCAAATCGGTATAGGTTTCGCCGTCTTCAGAGGTTTGCACGGTGAACGTACCTTCCGAGAAGCTGTTACCCTTAATGTCAAAAGTCAGCATGCCGGGTTCCTCATTGAAGTGGAGGAGCACCCATGTGCCAGTAGTTTTGAATTTCAATTTGGGAGATGAGCTATAGTCGGACTCAAGACCTTCCTGGGTCAACCCGTCGGTGGTTGCAATGTCCGCTCTGCCGCCGTCGAATTCGAAAGGCAGGGTGGCATAGTCAAGGACAGGTGCCACGTAGGCTTCCTGTGAAATGGTGACGAGGTCAGAATAAACGTCGTTGAGCTCGGCATCCATGGCATACACTTTCATGTAAGCCGTGCGGGCCTCGCCTTCATTGGCTTCTACAACATATTCCACCTGATTCATATCGGCGTTGATTTCAGCTGAAATCCAATCGTACCCTTCGACAACGAGAGAACCCTCGGCATCATACCAAAGAACCTCCACGCCAAGATCAAGTTCAACATTATTTGATGTCAACGTCAAAACACCTTCTGTAGCGGTATAGGGAACATTCACCTCGGCAGGCGTAACAACGATGGAAGGTTCTTCGCCGGCTACCTCCTCCACGCTTTCAAGCATGGTGGTGAACCTGCCGTTGCTGTTAATGCCAGCGAAATAGCCTTTCGCATGAACAGTCACGCCATCCAAAGCAGTCAAAGTTGTTCCTTGTGCTGAAGTGGGATAAGAGATCTGAATCGTATCTTCACCAACAGCGATAAAATAATTGTTGCTGTTTTTGGTCAAAACACCTTCAAATTCAAAATAGTCGCTAATATGATAACCTTGTGAATAATCCGGAACCTCGGTGATAAGGGTGGCGGCAGGTGTGCCATTGTAGTTGGAAGAAGTTGCTGCGGATATGGTAGCCGTATTGGTGAATTGGATGATTTGGCCGTAGGTGCCCGTAATGCCGGACACGGTGACCATGTCGCCAATGGATTGGCTAACTGCGCCATTGTTGTAGTAATAAACATATCCGGTACCATCGCCCATGATGAAACCTCTGCTGTTGGTGGCGACCACGGTGCCTTGGACTTCGTATGCAGCACCGACTTCTGTAATGTCAGATATGTTCGCAAGAGAAACGAAGGAATATGTAGCCGTGGCCACTGTACTGGCATTCCCACCCACGTACGCAATAGCATTGATTGTGGTGGTGGTGGAAACTGTGATGGGCTGCGTGTAAAGCAAACTTTCGTCATCGGGCTCGGAACCGTCAAGGGTATAATAAATGGAAGCGCCGGGAGTCGTGCAAGCGAGGGTCACCGTTTGAGGTTCACTATACATGCCAGCCTCAGGGCTGAAAGTGGGAGCTGCAACAAAACCGGTTGGATGTGTCAGGGAAACCAACTGACAGCCTTGGCCAAACTCGTATGTGGTATTATTGTACTTGGTCAAGTTTCCATAGACCACGACAATATCGCCAACGGCGACATCAGCGGCCTCGTTGCCTGCACAGCGGAAGGCCTGCAAGAAATCCTCATCGCCTTCCTCATCTACGATATTGAAGGTAATGTTACTATATTGTGTGCTATAGGCGGTCGGGATAGCGGAAACAATACCCGTGGCATACACGCCTTGTGTGCCACTGTTGGCGTCAATGGCGGCGCGGGCTTGTGCGACAGTGTAAGGGTTATTCTCAGTGCCGGGAGTGTTGGGGTCTATATACGTATAAGTGGCGGTGGCCACATTGCTGGCATCACCATTCAAGTATGCAATGGCATTGATTGTAGTAGTGGAGGAAATATAAATAGGTTCTGTATAAGTTAAGCTTTCATCATCAGGTTCGGAACCGTCAAGGGTGTAATAAATGGTGGCACCGTCAGTCGAACAACTGAGGGCCACGTTCAAACCCTCATCACCAAACTCGGTACCTGTCGCAGGAGTGAACGTAGGAGTTGCAACGGCGGCAGGAGAAACGCTCTCCCACGTAATCTGAATTTCATTCAAATACATTGCAGAACTACTTGAACGCAAACCGATGTATTCATATTCATCTGTGATGTCCAACGATGTGCTAGTACCGTTAACGATAGTGCCAATCAATGTACCAGCGTTATTACCATACAAATCAGTGGCATCTGTGTATGCTGTATGCTTTCCATATACATTCAGTGTTCGTCCAGATGCCGTATTATCATTCCAAACAACTGTTACGTTAGACACCACACCTGCTGATGTGGTAGTGACAATACCCGAATTGTTGTTATTGCTTCTCAATTGGATGGACTGATAGGTGCCACTTGACTGACCCTTATAGACAGCTCCAGAAGGCGCCGTATATGTCCAATCAGTATAGTTAGTAGGTGAACCTGTTGCTGCCCAATTCAGCACGTCAGTGCCCTCTGAAAGAGGGGCGTTTTCAGTATATTGTGCCGTAAAGTCAACATCGTCAGAAACGGTATAACTATTCGTATAGAGTTGGGAGTCTCCTGTAATCATCCAGCCGTCGAAGGTGTAGCCGCTTCTTTCGGCGGAAGGAAGAGTGTATGTACCTGCCGTCTTGGTATTGCTTGTGTTCGGAAAGTGGTTGTTACCCACAAAAGTGCCATCACCCGCATCGAAAGTGACAGTGTAGGTGGTAGGTGGTGTGCCGGAGGCAATGTAGGTGACACTAATGGCAGTAGGTCTAAATTGAACATTTGTAGAAGCAACATTTTGAATATAAATAACAGATAATCCGTCTTCACTGACAGATGAAACTTCGTGAGTACCATTGTTATCTGAAGACCATGTTCTGTCAACATCTACAGTATTGTCTGTAACAATGTTATTAGAAACCACAGTTCCTGCCGTCATAGAATTTCCCATATAATTGCCAGCATAGGTTATGCTGACGTTGGTAATTTTGTAGCCGTTTAAGCCCTCAAAAGACAAAATATGTCCTTTGTAAAGACGAGGTGCAGAAATGTAGTTTTCACTCACTGCGCTTGAACCAGTTCCTTTTAATTGCGTAATGGCAACATTGCCACCTGCGCAAGTCCAAGTAATATGGTCTGTTGAGAATGACCCACTTGACAAAGTGACCTCCTCCGTTGTAGTTGTCTGCGCCCAAAGGCTGCCCGCGCACAGGAAGAATGCGAGGCAGAGGGCGACAATGTTCCGCGTTTCGCGGAACGGTCTGATTAACTGTAAAATTTTTTTCATACTTTAATAAATTTGAAATGTAAGTTTTTTATTCATAATTGATTAAGTGCCAACACAACAATTCAAAACAAACAGCGCAAAGATAGCAAATCCGACTTGTTTACATTATGGAAGCAAAGAAGATTTTGTCAACAAAAGCGGCCAAGTTATGAACAATTCAGCTGGGGAGTTCACAACAAGAGAAAAAAAAGGAGGATTTTTGTCTCAAAACCCTCCTTTTTTTTGCGTTGATGGATAAAAACCTTACTCTTTTGTCAGAATTTCCTCCAACATCTGTTGTAGTGAAGAAGAAGTGAGGTCACGGGTCATCTCGCCTTTGTAGCAGATGGAGATGTTGCCAGTCTGTTCGGACACAATTACTGCCACAGCATCAGTAAATTCCGTGGCGCCCATGGCAGACCGATGCCGCAAGCCGACTTCCTGCGGAAGGTCACGACTCTTCGACACTGGCAGGATACAACGGGCTGCCGTGATACGGTGGTTCTTGATAATCACCGCACCGTCGTGCAACGGACTGTTTTTGAAGAAGATATTCTCCAAAAGCTCCGCAGATGGTTTGGCATCAATGAGTTCACCGGTGTTCAGGAACTCGTCCAAAGGGGTCTTTTGGGCGAAAATAATCAGAGCACCGGTCATGGTAGCTGACATGTGCCGACAGGCGTTCTTCACCGCTTCGATCTCTCTGGAATAGTCGGTAGTCTTCGTCTGCTTGGCAAACCGTTCGCTGAAGAAGCGCACCACCCGTCCATCACCAATATAAATCAGGAACTTGCGGATTTCCGGCTGGAAAATGATGATGATGGCGAGCACACCCACGTTGATGATTTCGCCCAACAGGTCGGAAAGCATGGTGAAATGGAAATAGGCAACCACTTTCCATATCACATAGATAAAGGCCAACATCCAGAAAATCTTCACGGCGGCAGTGCCTTTCGTCAGTTTGTACAGCTCGAAAAGCAGGATTGCCACAATCAGGATGTCGAGGACATCAACGATGCGGAAATGGATAAAGTCGAAAATAGTTGCCAACGCCGTCATACTTTCCCAAAATTATGCCATCAAAGCAGCTAATGCGATAGAGTACATTTTGGTTTTGGCGCTGTCACCGCGAGAAGAGAGCACACAAGGCACTTTGGCGCCTTTAAGCAGTGCGCCCAGCTCTGCATGGTTGAATTTCGTGCAGCACTTGTAAAAGACGTTGCCCGTTTCGATATTCGGGAAGAGCAGGCAGTCGGCATCGCCAGCCACTTCGCTCTTGAACTTCTTGATTTCCACTGTTTCCGGGTCAATGGCGAGGTCCAAAGAGATAGGACCTTCGACGCTAACATTGCCCAGTTGTCCACGGTTGCCCATAGCGGCAAGCAGGGCAGCGTCAACGCAAGCTTGCATGCCCACGGACATCTGCTCGGTGGCGGCCAAACAAGCCACTTTCGGTTTCTCGATACCGAGAGCCTTTGCCGTTTCAACCAAATATTTGAGGATAGCTTGTTTCTCTTTCAGTTCGGGAGCGGGAATCACAGCCACGTCGCCCACGATGAGCAGCTTGTGGTAGGCCGGGTTCTCGATGACGGTGACGTGCGACAAGGTGGTCTTCGGCGGGCAGAGGCCCTTCTCCTTGTTCAGGATGGCACGCATGTATTTGTCGGTTGGTAGCAGACCTTTCATCAGAATTTGGCCTTCTCCGGCATTGATGAGGTCACAGGCCTTGGCAGCAGCCTTCGTGTCCACGTATTCGGGAACGATGGTGAACTTGGACATGTCGAAGTTGTGCTCCTTGCACACTTTCTCAATCTCTTCGGGGTTGCCGACGAGTGTGGCGTCAATCACGCCCAATTCCACAGCGGCGTAAACCGCTTCGATAGTGTGCGCGTCGTTGGCATTGGCCGCGACTAATCTTTTTTTCGGTTTTGACTTAACTAATTCTACTAATTGGTCTAATTTTGTGATAGCCATAATGTTACAATTTTGTTGTTAGAAAGCGCAAAGATACAATTTTTTTGGAACGGTGACGAATTGTCTGACAATCCTCCGAGGTCATTTGTCAAACAACCCACGCAATTTGCCTTTCTGCCTGATTCCATCCAAACTGAACACCGTTATCACCTGCTGCTGGTGCTGTAAACCGCCCTGCGGTTCCCAATGAATATTCCATGAGAAATAGCAGTTTACGAACGATTTTCGCACAAGGTAAAGAAAAAAGTCCGTGCGGTTGTAAATCCTCGACTGGTAAAACGGGTCACCTTGGTTCAGGTCATCGGCATATATCCCGTAAAGAGGCATCAGATTATTCCCGTAATAGAATGTGTTCTTCGCCCCTATCCATCGCCAATTAATCATAAATTCCAGTAGCACACCCTGCGGTTTATATACCGTGTTATCTATCCGTTGGCGCTGGTAACCAAAGATATAACTCGCCCGGATTGACAAGGTGTCCAAAGGCGTAGGTTTCGAGAAGTCAATTCCGATATTCGGGGAGATATATACATCGTCACATACGCCCTCACGAGGTGTCGGGGCTGCATAATTGGCCTTGTGGTTCATTTGCGCCACTCCGCCAACGAAATAGCGGAAGAGTCCCTGATAACCGTATTCGCCGTCTATCGTCAGCCTGAACATCTCGCGCTGGTCGGGCCGTTGCATGCCACGCCAGTCGCACATAGCCTCCACAAACCCGTGCCGAGACCGATACTGCACCAATGCGCCCTGAATGTTCGGATGCATATAGGCTATCGAATCGTAACGCAGGAAATCAGACAGCTGTCGTATGAAATATTTGTAGGGAACCGCACCCAAACTCATCGAAAGCCCCTTGAACCGGTACTGGTAATAAACGGTCGGAAAGAGACTTACGTCATGCCAGTTGCTTCCCATCGGCTGGATGTAATGCACCCCGGCTGACAAACGGTGAACGCCACCCTCACGGTCGGTCAAGCCCACCCCGATTTCAGGCGAAAGCCGCACAGCAAACAGCGTCTGAGGTGTCTGTAACGGCTCTTTATATTCCCGGTTGTCAAACCAAACGGCTGCATCCACATCATACAGAAAGCGGGGTTTCAACGGAGGCCTCCCAAGTGTGTCAGCGGATTGCGCCTGAACCAACATCGGCACACACAGCGCCAACAAAATCATAATCATACAGTTTCGCATTTCAACAGTAGTTTTGTAACTTAAACTTAAACTTGGACTTTATCCAAACACTGTTCACCAATTACTATTGCCATTAAAAGTTTCACTAATCATTTACACGAATAAAACAGGTTAAAACCGCACCGACACCTTCGCGGCTAACGAATGCCCCAACTTCTCGTATGCGGCACGGCGCTTGAGCGTGTAGTCGAGGTGGACACGCACGTGCTCCTCGGGCCACCATTCGAGGTCGAAAGAGAAATAGTGTGACGTGGTCAACGGCTCCTGCCAGTCACCGACATAGTAGTCATAGCGGAAAAGCGGTCGGATGCGCTGCTGCACGTTGCTCTTGCTCCCCCACCCCATGTAGAACCAGTAGCCGACGAAGGCGTAAAGTCCCCGCGTCTTCACCAGATATACCGAATCAACCGTCACCGGGTCGTCCTCAGCGATGCCCGTGGTGCCCTGCAGGTACTCGGCACGGGTCGTCCAGTGCTTGCCTAAGTACTCCGCGCCGCAAGACCATCGGTTGCGTGGCGCGTTACGTTCCTTATACAGCGGATAGTTGCCGTAATAGAACGAACCCGACAGCCGGAAGTTCTTCACGAAAGGGTAGAAATCCAACCGTGCGGAAAAATCCTTGCTAAGGTTGTCCTTGCGGATGTTGATGCCCGCGCCGCCGAAGATGCCGGCATAGTATTTCAGGATGGGAATACGCTCATCGCCCTGCTTGTAATCCGCCAACGTACCCGACAGCATCGCCCCGATTTCCAGACCATTGGCGTATTCGGGAATTCCTGAGACATCAACAAAACCTGCCAATGCCGCCACCGACTGCGACAGTTCCACAAACTCCAATTCCAACGGCGTCAGGAAGTTGTCCATCGTGTATGGGGTCTTGATCTGCCCGATCCAGAGGTGAGCATACTTGCAGAATTTAACGCGCAACCATGCATCCATCAGCCGCGGGGTGAAGGCCATATCGGCCTGCAAGCGGAAGTCTATCATCGGATGGAATTTGCCTGAGAATTCGAAGCGGGCGCGACGCAACATGATGACATCGTTCTGCGTCAGCGTGCCGTCATTCTCTCGCTGCCAATCGTGACCGTATTGCGTGTCCACAAATCCATGAATCTGAATGAAATCGCTAATCTTCCAGTCGCGCACTTTTTTCTGCTTGCCGGAAAGCGTGTCGGACTGGGCATACACGCTTAAACATGCCATAATCAGTGCCACAAGGAGAGACAACAGCCGAACAGACGCGAAAAAGCGGGACAAAGAATCTTTCAAATGTATCATAATCAACAAAATATTCTGCAATTATCAATAATAAAAATTGTTTTGCAAAAATAACAAATACGATATTTTTTTGTATGTTTGCACCCATTTTTTTAGATTCATCCTCTTTTCATGAAAAAAGCGGTCATCATATACTTATTGTTAGCAGGAATCATCCAAAACGCCCTCCTGGCGCAAACCAGCGTCAACATGGGCGAACAGACGAGTATAACCGGTTGCGACATAAGTATTCACGATGATGGCGGAGCTACTGGCACCTACGGGCCGTCACACAACTACACGCTCACTGTGATGCCTTCCGCTAACCAAGGCCGCGTTTCCATTGAAGTTCTGAGTCTGGACATCCACGCCGACGACACGCTCTTTATCTATGACGGTCCTACGGCCACAGGTTCGCCTATCGCCATCTTGAATAACAGCACCTACAATGCCGCCATTGACAACGGAACTTTCATGGCCTCACAATACAACACCAGCGGGGCACTCACACTGCGGTTCAAGACCTCGTACTTCCTCACCTGGTTCGGGAACAATCACGGCGAAGGCTTCCATTTGCACGCCACCTGCGTCGCCGCCTGCAGTTCTTTCCAACTCGCATTGGACACCGCCCACTGCTCCCATCTCCCCCAGCTCAACCCCGAAGATGGCTATTATTACCTTGACTTATGCCCAAACGACACAGTGCATCTTGCAGTGAATGGTATCTACTACAACCAAGCGGTCGCCGGATACAATCAGAACGATGCCACGACAACCTTCAGCTGGCAACTGGAGCCGGAAGTGATACTGAGCGGGGTCGGCATGGACAGTCTGACGCACGTGTTCACCCCCGGTATGGGCTTTGAGGTGAGTGTCACCGCTCAAGACACTCTAACATGCCCGGCACAACAACCCGTCACTTTCCGAGTCCGCACCTCCACAAACCCCATCTCCAGCATCCCCCCTCTCCCCGCGATATGCGAGGGACAATCCATTACACCCACCATTGGTTACGATGCCGCAGACAACATCATACTAGAAGAGGTAGGTCATTCACAGCATGCTTCGCTGAAGGTAAACGACACTGTCTTCCTCCCTGATGGCATCAGTTGTCCACCCTACGGCATCTACTACCGTTCCAATGTGACCTTTACGGAATTTGCCCCAAATTCCACCATCACTAATGCTAACGACATCCTCTATGTGCGCATCAAAATGGAACATTCGGCCATTGAAGATCTGAAAATCCAGATTTACTGCCCTAACGGAAACTCCTGCACCATCCTGCCCAATCCGAACCATCAAATCGACTATTGGGATTACAACCCGCAGTATTACCGGGTCAATCTGGGCAGTGCTTGGCGTCCGGATGTCGGCTCCTGCAATGCTTCGCTGAATCCTATGGGCGACCCGTGGAATTATGTGTGGTCCAACAACAGCACTCTCGGATACCAATATGCTCCCGGCAACGGCAGTTGCTTCAGTACCAGTAATTTCCACAGTCACTACAACCCTCATTGGGACGACTCCAACATCAACTATTTCGGCGACACCTATCACTCCTACAGCGTGGATTCCTCTAATATGACCAACATGACCCAGATTTACCACCCCTATCAAAGTTTCAACTCGCTGGTTGGCTGTCCGTTGAATGGAAACTGGTACATTCAGGTGCAAGACATGTTGGAGATGGACAACGGATACATCGTAGAGTGGGAATTGGCGTTAAATTCAGACTTGCTACCCTCCGTCTGGGAATACAACATTGGTGTGGACACTTTCTATTTCGCTGGTGACCAAGTCCTTGACGGTTTCACGCTGCAACCGCAGACGACAGGCAACCCCACTTTCGGCCTGACCTTGGTCGATGATTTCGGTTGTCAGTATGACACCACATTCCAGGTTACGGTACAGGAATGGCCTAAAGTGAATCTCGGGGAGGACATCTCCGTTTGCCCCGGAACGAGCGTTTATCTCCAGCCCACTCCATCCACCAGTACCTACCAATATACTTGGAACACTGGCTCCACTGATTCGGGATTCTACACCTCGGAACCGGGAACTTACTCCGTCACAGCCAGTGCCATCGTCGATGGATTGACCTGCTCAAGCAGCGACACCGTTGAACTCCAGAATTTTATCGTTTCGGACACCACCTTCCTGGTGGACACCATCTGCCAGGGCTACGACTACGAGAATTACGGTTTCTCCATAAGCGCGGAATTCTTGAGCCAGGAATTAGACCAACAGCCAAACTTGGCGTGGGATTGGTTCACTGGTATACAAACCGCCGAAGACCAAAACGGCTGCGACAGCCTCGTCCGCCTGCATCTGGTCGTCTTTCGCCATTGGGAAAAGGAGCAGACGGTTTTCGCCTGCGAACAGTACATTTGGGAGGGCGACACGCTGACGGAAAGCGGCGACTACGTCAAGAATTTCGTGTCCCAGCACGGATGCGACAGCACCGTCACACTTCATCTCGACATCCAGCATCCCTCCGAGAGCGAAATATGGGAGACCTCCTGCGGGTCTTATTTGTGGAATGGTGCAACCATTTACGAATCAGGCGATTATACCAACACTTTCACCTCAACCGGCGACTGCGATAGCATCGTGACGCTGCATCTTACCATTGTGGACACCTTTTTAGCGTCTCACAACTCCAATCCGGACTTCTGCTCCACGAAAGAGACCGTTCTCTCCGTAGAGGGTGATTTTGACACGTATGTGTGGAGCACCGGTGACATCACCCCGTTCATCGCGGTGACGGAAAGCGGGAATTATTCGGTGACCGCCAGCAACTACGCCTGTGAGCGCACGGCGCGATTCCAGATTCCTCCTTGCGTGCCCACTTTTTGGCTGCCCAACGCCATCTCTCCGAGCAAGGGCGATGCGTTGAACGACAGTTTCGCCCTTTCGGATTATGACAAAAACCAAATTTGCGAATTCAAAATTACCATCTACGACCGATGGGGCAATCTCGTTTTCACCTCCAATGACAAAAATTTCCTTTGGGATGGTACCAACAGAGGCAAACTTTCCGTCAACACCGTTTACAGCTACATTATCCATTGCACCGATTACACTGGCAAAGCATACACCGTCAATGGTACCGTGACGGTGCTTTAGCTTTTGGCTGTTAGCTATTTAAATTCACGCATCATCCGCTTTTTTATTTGGGCGCCCCGGCGCGGCTAAGGGGGCGACGCTTCCAAGCGTCGCAAAGTCAGGTGAGACCGTCACCACCTCCATCATCGCTATTACTTGCCGCCGCGCCGTCGGGCTTTACGCTTCAATGGCCGGCCGAAACCGGCCACTGCACTCGGATGATTCCCCCCTTTAGGGGGGGCCAAGGGGGGTTAAAAAACCTGCAAACCGCCGGCCATTTTCGCTGCAATCCCTGGCGCACGCCCGTCCGTAACATATTGACAAACAACAACACCCCCCTTCGCATCAACAGTCTCCCGCAACCGTTTGCCCGCAGACCAAACGGCCTGCGATTTGCGACGCTGGAAGCGTCTTCTCCTACCAAGCCCTGCACCCCTAACGGGGTGCATTCGCGAATGTAACTGTAACATACAGAGGATATTGTTTTATCTGCGAATCAGTGGATAAGGCTGAAGGGCTTGGTAGAAACACGGAATCCCGAGCGTCTTCTTCAACGATGAAGCGATGAGGCGATGTGCATATCTGTAGCCGATGGTGGAGCGGGAGCGAAACCACCGGGGAAGGGTCGTGTGCGGGGGATCGCGGCGCGGAAGAATATTGGAACGAGGGGATTGGGTGCTTCGCCGCGAAACGTGTAATTGTTTGGACGAGTGTGCGTTAGGGATGGAAGCGGAAATGATTTTTGGCATGAGGCGTATGCGATACGCCCGTACATACATGGGGAGGGGCGGAGGGGCGTATCGCATACGCCCAACGGCAATGAATGCCAAAAATCATTGAAGCGGACAGCCCGACGGCGCGGATGGAGGGCGGAACGATATGTGAGAATGGGTGGATCATCTTTTTTGCAACGCTTGGAAGCGTTGTCTCCTCGCGCCGGAACGCCCAAATAATAAAAAATGAAGCGCAAGTTCTGCGTGAATTAAGCTTGCGAAACTTACATTAGCTTTTGGCTAATACCTAATACCTGATACCTGATACCTACGAAAATACAGCCGTAAAGGGGGTTAATATAAAAAAGAAAAAATTTGCTGCAAAGGGGATATGTTTGATATTAAAAAAAGTGTATTTTTGCCGCCCAATTTTAACGACAAAAAATTATACTGATATTATGAAAAAAGACATCCATCCCAAAGAGTACAGGACCGTGGTTTTCAAGGATATGTCAAACGATTATGCGTTCTTGACAAAGTCAACGGTCAACACGAAAGACACGATTGTGTGGGAAGACGGAAATGAATATCCGCTCGTGAAATTAGAGATTTCCAGTACCTCCCACCCCTTCTTCACCGGCAAGATGAAACTGGTTGACACCGCCGGTCGTGTGGATAAATTCCGCAACAAATATGCCCGCCATTTTGAAGCAGGCAAAACGAAATAATCCATTTATTTTGTACTTTTGCTGACCTTTTTTGTAACCCGAAAAAGGTCAGTTTTTTTATGGTAACCTATTGAAATGATAAAAGATATAATTGCTGCAGGCGGTTTTCTGAATGGTGAGTCGAACGTCATCCCCATCCTTTCGGTTGATGACGAAATCAAACTCAGTGAGGAATTTATACCTGATGAGGTTGCCCTCCTCCCGCTTCGCAACACGGTGCTCTTCCCGGGTATGGTCATCCCAATCACTGTGGGGCGCGAAAAGTCGTTGAAATTAGCAAAAGACTGCTCCAACAGCGACGAACCTATCGGAGTGGTCGCCCAGCGCGACAACAGCATAGAGGATCCCACCATCAAAGATATGTACCGCGTGGGCACCATCGCCCGCATCCTCAAAACCCTCAATATTCCTGACGGCAATGTCATGATGGTTGTCCAGGGCATCAAGGCTTTCGAGGTGGGCCGCGTGGTGCATTCGCGCCCGTACTACAGATGCTGCACACATCCTTTCCCAACTAACGATTTGGATTCCAAAGTGACTGACACCGAGGAGTTTAAGGCAAAGATGATGATGATTCGGGAAACGATGAGCAACATCATGCAACTGACACCCGGCACCCCTCGTGACGCCATGGCTGCGGTGAACAACATCGAAAGTAACACATTCCTGCTCAATTTCATCATCTCCAATCTCACCCTTACAGTGGAGGAAAAACAGGATGTTCTGGAAACACAAGACATCATGCTTCGAGCCGATAAGGTGCTCTCCTTTTTGTCGCACGAGTTGCAGGTTGTGGAAATCAAACACCAGATCCACACCAAATCCCACCAGGAGATGGAGAAGCAGCAGCGCGAATATATCCTGAACCAACAGATGAAGACCATCCAAGAAGAGTTAGGCGGTCCTTCCACGGAAAAGGATTTCGACGAGTTGCGCGAGCGCGCTGCCAAGAAAAAGTGGAATCAGGAAACTGCCGATCTTTTCGAAAAGGAGTTCAAGAAACTGCAACGCACCAACTACATGTCCCCCGATTATTCCGTGCAACTCAACTACTTGGAGCTGCTGTTAGATTTGCCGTGGAACGAATACAGCGAGGACAACTTCGACCTGAAAAAGACCCGCGAGATTCTCGACAAAGACCACTACGGTTTGGAGAAAATAAAAGAGCGTATCCTCGAATATCTGGCCGTGCTGAAGCTGAAGGGCGACATGAAGTCCCCGATTCTTTGTCTGGCAGGGCCTCCGGGCGTAGGTAAGACCTCGCTCGGCCGTTCCATCGCCGAAGCCATCGGTCGGAAATATGTCCGCATTTCCCTCGGCGGTGTACACGATGAGGCAGAGATTCGCGGCCACCGCAAGACCTACATCGGTGCCATGCCCGGACGCATCATCCAAAACATGCGCAAGGTGGGCTACGCAAACCCCGTTTTCGTGCTGGACGAAATCGACAAGGTGTCTGGAATGGGCGTTAACGGCGACCCGTCGGCGGCCCTGTTGGAAGTGATGGATCCCGAACAGAACAGCACCTTCAATGACAACTACCTCGAAACGCCGTTCGACCTCTCCAAAGTTCTCTTCATCGCCACCGCCAACAACCTCAACAGCATTCATCCCGCTTTATTGGACCGTATGGAAATCATCGATATTCCTGGCTATTTAGCGGAGGAAAAGTTGGCTATCGCGATGAAACACCTTATCCCGAAACAGCTGAAAGACAATGGACTAACTGCCGACCAGCTGACTATTACGGAAGAGACGGTGAAGGCGGTCATCAGCGACTACACCCGCGAGTCGGGCGTGCGCGGACTGGAACGCACCATCGCCAAGATTATCCGCAAACGCGCTGCTCAGTTGGTACAAGAAGGTTCCATGAGTCCGACCGTCAGCCCTGACGAGCTGAAAGATATTCTCGGCTCTCCGATTTTCCAAATGGAGAAGGCTCTCGACAAGGATGTCTTTGGCGTGGCCACGGGTTTGGCTTGGACAGCAGTGGGCGGCGAAATCCTTTTCGTGGAGGCGCTGACGAGTGCCGGAAAAGGCGAGATGACGCTGACTGGAAACCTCGGCGACGTGATGAAAGAGTCGGCGACCATTGCTTTTGAATACTTGAAGGCACATGCTGAAGATTACGGCATCAATTCCGAGGATTTCAACACCAAGAAGGTGCACATCCATGTGCCGGAAGGCGCCACCCCAAAAGATGGCCCCTCCGCTGGCATCACAATTCTCACTGCGTTAGTTTCTGCATTCACGCAAACGCCTGTGCGCGAAAAAGTTGCCATGACCGGCGAAATCACCCTGCGTGGAAAACTTCTGCCCGTGGGCGGTATCAAGGAGAAGATTCTCGCGGCCAAACGCTGTGGCATCTTCGACATTGTGATGTCCAAGGAGAACAAAAAAGATATTGACGATATCAAGGAAAATTTCATCGATGGAATGACTTTCCACTATTTTGAGTCGATGAAAGAGGCGGTCAAGTTCAATTTTAATTGGAAATAAGATGGCAAATCCCTATTACGAATCGGCATTGACGGAGCGCGCGGGCGTAGAACAGCCCATGCAGGTGAATCCGAATTTCAAGCGGCGCAAGAAAGCCGAGTTGACCGTGGACGATTACGTGAAGGGGATTTTGGACGGCGACCGTACCATCCTCAGCCGGGCCATCACCATGATTGAGAGCGAGAATCCTACGCATATTGCTATAGCCCAGACGATTATTGAACGCTGTCTTCCGCATTCGGGGAATTCGTTGCGCATCGGTATCACCGGTGTTCCGGGCGTGGGCAAGAGCACGTTCATCGAATCTTTTGGCGGGATGCTGACCGCGCAAGGACATAAATTGGCGGTGCTAGCCATTGACCCATCGAGCGAGCGCACCAAGGGCAGCATTTTGGGCGACAAGACGCGCATGGAGACGCTTTCCGTTGATCCGAACGCGTTCATCCGGCCTTCGCCGTCGGGATCCGCTTTGGGCGGCGTAGCCCGCAAGACCCGCGAGTCCATCATCCTGTGCGAGGCTGCCGGCTTCGACATTATCATTGTGGAAACCGTGGGGGTGGGACAGTCGGAAACCGTGGTCAAGTCCATGGTCGATTTCTTCCTCTTGCTGATGTTGGCCGGTGCCGGCGACGAGCTGCAAGGCATTAAGCGCGGTATCATGGAAATGGCTGATGCGCTGGTGATTAACAAGGCCGATGGCGACAATCTGCCCAAGGCGAAGGGGGCTGCATCGCAATACCGCGCTGCTCTGAAACTGTTCCCGAAAAACGACAACGGCTGGGACGTGCCTGTTGAGGTCTGTTCCGCTCGGGAAGAGTTCGCATTGGACAAGGTATGGCAGATTATTCAGGATTTCGTTACGCTCACAAAAGGAAACGGCAGCTTCGAAAGAACCCGAAACGAGCAGCTAATCAACATTTTCTATCATTGGATAGAATACACCTTACATAACCGATTCTATAACAACGAATCCACACAGACGAAAATCGAAGAACTGCTTCCTCTTATCCAGTCCAAGCAGATTTCCCCTTACGCCGCCGCCGCACAGCTGACGGAAACGCGGTAACCATGTCCCTGTCGGTGGACGTATGCGATACGTCCCTACTTTCCTTTTACCCTCGAGTCTTAAAAATACAAAAAGGACGAAGATTCCTTCCCGCATTTTTTTTGCGCTGACACAATATGACAACCCTAAAAATTTCATCGTTGTTGATTGTGTTAAAAAAAATGTATTTTTGCATCGTGTAAACAAATTATTAACTAAAAAAAAGAAATTAAACTTAAACCATTGTGAATTAAAATATTAACAAAAAACATCACCATGAAAATACAAAACTATCCTGTCGTGAAACTGCTGTTTCCGTATGTTGTCGGCATTCTTATTGCCAACTACGCAAATTTTGCGGAATGTACCAGACCCATACTGCTAATCTTAACGGGTGTGTTTTATTTGTTGACCCTATTGCTGACATTTGTCAGTGCGTATCGCTGGCGGGCGGTGCAGACAACCGTGATGGGTGTGGCCTTTGTTATAACAGGTATCTTATTAGCAGACATGCGATTACATCCGACATTGCCCGCAGGATGGATGGAAAAAAACACCAATTGGGTGGTTCGGGTGGCAGAGGAACCAACATTACGCAAGAGGAGCGTGAAAATCCCGGCCGAGATTCTTGACACCATTGCCGGTCAATCTGTCAAAACAACCGTTTTGTTCTATTTGGAGCCCTCGTCGGAGGCTGCCGGACTTCATTATGGAGACCTTCTGCTCGTTCATGCGAAATTGTCGCGCATTCCACCGCCATACAATCCGGACGCTTTCGACAACCAACGGTATATGCAACGGCGTGGGATTTTTTATACTGGATATGTACACAAGAACGCTTGGGAACAGGTTGGACACAATCCCGCCAATTTGTTGAAGCGGTTTGCGCAGGAGACCCGTAACAGGCTAACGCACATCTACACACTCGCAGGTATGAGCGGCGAGGAATTAGACATTCTGAAAGCAATTCTTTTGGGTGACGATGATACCTTGGATCCCGAATTGAAAGCCTCCTATTCGTCTGCCGGTGTTAGCCATATCTTATGCGTTTCCGGAATGCATGTAGGGGTTATCTTTATGATTATCAACTTCCTGCTAAAACCGTTGGATCTTTTTCGCCGTTCAAGAATCCTAAAAACGATACTGGTCATGCTGGTGATTTGGCTATATGCCCACATCACTGGATTAGCGCCGTCGGTGACCCGCTCCGCCACCATGTTTACTTTCGTGGCTATCGGGCAGTTGTTGCGACGGAACACCAATGTTTTCCACAGTCTGTTTGCGTCTATGTTTATCCTATTGATTGTCAATCCGTTGCTGCTGTTTGAGGTGGGTTTCCAGCTCAGCTATCTCGCCGTGGCGGGAATTGTGTTGTTCCAGCCTAAACTGGCGGCATTGTACACGTGCAGAACCCGCATTGGAAACTACTTTTGGGGGCTGGTTACGGTTTCCGTAGCGGCGCAACTCGGCACCTCGCCCATCTCCATCTACTATTTTGCCCGATTCCCAAATTATTTCCTACTCTCCAACATATCCGTTATCGCCCTTTCTTTCGCCGTCATCATCACGGGCATCTCCCTGCTGCCGCTCTCGCTGATTCCCGTTATAGCGCAATATGTCTCATGGCTGCTAACCAAGGAAATCAGCATTATGAATCGCATCATCCGATTCATCGAACAACTTCCTCATGCCGTGACAGAAAACATTGACTACCACATTGTTCAGGTTGTGATTTTATATGGAGTTATCGGATGCGTATGTCTGCTGTGGTATCGGAGAAGCCGCAAAATATTCTGGAGTGCCTGCACCCTTTTCACCTTCTTCTGTGTCTCCTTTGCTGTGCGGAAAATCCAGCTGAACAGCGAAACGGAATTTCTGGCCTACCATATCCGGAAATGTAGTGCGATGGGATTCCAAAGCCAGGGTCGCATGGTGCTTTTCTCGGATTCCATACGAAATGAAGACGATGAGCCTTACCGTTACAATATCAACAATTATGCGAGGAAGCACCATTTGGAAGTCATGGTAATACCCATCGACACTTTCGCTTTTGACACACCTTTCCTATGCAAGCGCGGGAATTTCATCCGTTTTAATGACAGAAACTATTTCATTCTCACTAAAAATCAAAAAAACATAAGTCAAAACGAGAATACAGGTTTGTGCATTGACTGTTTGCTACTCCACCAAAATCCGAGGATGCCGCCTGACGAGATGATGGCGCAACTTCCTTTCAGGGAGGTGGTGGCGGACGGATCTAATTCTGCCTACTTTGTAGAAAAATGGCGCAGTTTCTGTGCTGAAAAGGGAATTCCGCTCCAGTATTCCTGCGAAGAAAAATGATATGGGCAGGATAACCCCAAATTTTGTATCTTTGCCGCTTGTTTTTTTGAATATGATAAACCACATCAAAGGCAGAATAGAAGAAGTGAATCCTGCGTATGTTGTCATCGAGACCGCAGGCGGGATAGGCTATTACGTCAACATTTCTCTGGCGACGTTTTCCGAAATCAAGGAAAAGCAGGAAATCAAATTGCTCACGCATTTCATCGTGAAGGAGGATGCGCAGGTGCTTTACGGGTTCGCCACGGAAGAGGAGCGCGAACTGTTCAAGCTGCTGCTCTCGGTCAATGGCATCGGTCCGAACACTTCGAGGCTGATTCTGTCTTCCATGAGTGTGGGTGAGGTGCTGAACGCCATCGCCACCGAAAACGTCAAAGCCATCCAGTCGGTAAAAGGCATCGGGGCCAAGACGGCGCAGCGTGTCGTGATAGAATTGAAAGACAAAGCGAAGAAAGCTTCCTGGGCGGATGCAACAAAAATTAATGTGTCATACAATAATAATAAATATGAAGCGTTATCTGCTCTTGTTGCTTTGGGCTTCCCGAAGTCCGGGGCAGAAACTGTTTTGGATAAAATAATAAAGTCAGAAGGCATACAACTGTCTGTAGAAGAGCTTATTAAGAAGTCGTTGAAACTGTTGTAAAAAAGAGAAACTTGAAAGTAAAACAATATACATACGCTATCGTATTAGCATTTTTTGTGATTGTATTCGGGCATGTGGGTCTGCGTGCCTCGAATGGTTTTAGGGTGCATAATACTTTGCCCTTGGGGGTTCAATTGTCGTACCCGATTTTCCCGCCTGACACCAATCCCCCCACCTTGCCACAACCGGACAACAACCCCCTGAACCCGCCTTCTAACAATCCGTTCTATCTACAGAATCCGCCGGGCATCGGACCGTCCATCATCTACGACCCGATCACCAACACGTACAATTTCCAGTATATGACAGGTAACACCCCGTTCGGACCGGGCGCTTACATGAACGTTAACGAGTATATAGACTACGACCTGCAGCAAAGCATCCACGATTACTGGCAGAACCAGAGCCGAAGCATCGGAAGCAGTGCGAGATCCCGCACCGGCAGCGGCCTGATTCCGCAACTGCACATCGGAGGTGATATTTTCGAAGGCATTTTCGGCAGCAACACGATAGACATCCGTCCGTCCGGAAACGTCGGGCTGAAATTGGGCGCCAAATTCACCAAGACCGACAACTTCAATATTCCTGTAAAGAAGAGAAAGAATTTGCAGCTTGATTTTGACGAGGACATCCAGCTGAACCTGTTAGCTAAAATCGGTGATAAAATCGAGTTCAACCTGAACTACTCCACCGATGAACTGGCCGTCACCACCACCCAAACCGACCAGCTGAAGCTGAAATACAACGGAAAGGAGGATGACATTCTACAGCTGATAGAATTTGGTGACATCACTTTCCCGTTGAACAGCACCCTTATTACGGGCAGTCAGAGCTTGTTCGGTGTGAAGACGCAGCTTAAGTTCGGAAACCTGTTTATCACGGCGGTGGCATCCCGTAAGAAGAGCTCTTCGCAATCCATCACCATCTCCGGCGGGGCGGAAGAGACCGAATTCTATTTCCGCGCCGATGAATACGAGGAGAACAAGCACTTCTTCCTCGGTCATTTCTTCGAAGAACATTACAATCAATACCTCAGCACATTGCCTTTAGTTGGTTCTCCCATCGTTATCACCAAGATTGAAGTATGGCGCACCACGGTGGGTTCGGCCACCACAAACAACCGCAACATTGTGGCCTTTACAGATTTGGGTGAATATGATCCCGAATTTTCAAACATTTCCTACAACCCCGCATACGCAGGAGGCCAATATCCCGACAACTTCATCAACAATCTGACAACATACGCAGACAGTTCCCTTATCCGTAATATCGCCAATGTGTCTGGCAACATGCAGTCCATCGGCATGAAATCGGGGACAGACTACGAAAAAGTGGAAAGTGCCCGACTGCTTTCCCCCAGCGAATACACGGTGAACACCAAATTGGGTTTCATTTCATTGAACTCGGCACTGGCTGCCGACCAGGTACTGGCCGTGGCGTTCCAATACACGGTCATCGGTGATGACCACGTTTACCAGGTGGGTGAGTTCTCCAACGAGGTGGCCACACCGAACTGTATTCGTGTCAAACTGTTGAAGAGTTCCAGTCTGAATACCAAGTCGCCGTTGTGGAAACTTATGATGAAGAACGTTTACAGTCTGAACGCCTACCAGCTTTCCGCTGACAAGTTCCGTCTGAATGTCCTTTACACCGGTGATGGGGAGGGAATCCCCAACGGTTTCTTCACGCAAGGCGCCCAAAAGGGTATCCCCTTGATTCGACTGATGGGATTGGATCGTTTGAACAAGCAGCAAGACCCCACCCCAGACGGAGTTTTCGACTTCATTGACGGGGCGGCAACCAACGGTGGTACCATCAACTCCACCAACGGACGGGTCTATTTCCCCACCACCGAACCTTTCGGCAAGGATTTGCGTGCTGTACTTGACGATCCGGAGCTGGCCGACAAGTATGCGTTCGACTCGCTCTATACGATGACGAAAACGATGGCACAGCAGATCACCAACAAAAACAAGTACTACATTGAAGGTAGTTACCGTTCGTCATACGGTTCTGAATTCCATTTCCCCAGCGGAGGTGCGACGAAGTCGGTCAAAGTGACCGCTGGCGGTGTCGCGCTGACGGAGAATGTGGACTATACGGTCAACTATGACATGGGCGTGGTCACCATCATCAACCAAAGCATCCTGGCTTCGGGAACGCCCATCACCGTCACACCGGAAACAGACGACAACTACCAGATGGACAAGCGGATGTTCGGAGTGAATCTGGACTATGTCTTCTCTCAGGATTTCACTGTTGGAGCGACCTTGCTGAACCTTCGCGAGCGTCCGATCACCAACAAGGTCAACTACGGGGACGAGCCTATCAACAACCTGATATGGGGCATGAATTTCGCCTACAAGACCGAAATGCCATTCATCACCAAAGCCATTGACTTGTTGAGTTTCCACCACACCACCACCAAGTCGTATCTGAATTTGGATGGTGAGTTCGCTCATTTCATCCCCGGCCATAACCGCCAGATAGGCAAGAGCGGAACCACGTACATCGACAACTTTGAGTCGGCGAAATCGACCATCGACCTGATGAACATGAGCAACTGGGTGTTAGCCTCCACGCCGCAGGGTCAGCCCGACCTCTTCCCGGAGGCGTCGCCGGTGAACGTCTCCTCCTCAGTGCGGCGCCAGTTGGCATATGGTTTCAACCGTGCCCGCCTCGCCTGGTACACCATCGACCCGCTGTTCTACAACGGCGGAACAGCAGTGCCGTCAAACCTGACCGCTGAAGATCTTTCGAGACCTTACGCACGTGCGGTGTATGAACCCGAGCTGTTCCCCTACAAGGAGCAGCCCACCACTGCACTTTCCACTCTGATGACTGTGTTCAATCTGGCTTACTATCCCTCCGAACGCGGTGCTTACAACTATGATGTGGATGGCTCGGAAGGCTTCTCCCGAGGCTTGAACGAGGACGGCTCCCTGCGTGACCCCGAAACCCGTTGGGGCGGTATCATGCGGAAGTTCGACAACACCGACTTCGAGTCCTCCAACTACGAATACATCGAGTTCTGGATGATGGACCCGTTCATTGAAAATCCCAACCACAAAGGCGGTAAGCTCTATTTTAACTTGGGTGACATTTCCGAAGACATTTTACGAGACGGACGCAAATTCTATGAAAACGGTCTGCCCACTGACGGCACCGATGAGGATGTTGAGTTTACTGCTTGGGGACGCGTTCCCACCAAACAAATGGTTATCAACTCTTTTGATAACCAATCGGGTTCCCGCGTCTATCAGGATGTTGGTTACGACGGATTGCCCTCCACCCGTGAGGCCGAATTTTTCCAGGAATCCTTTATTGACAGAATCGCGGCCGCTTTCGGCGTAGGCTCACAGGCTTACCAGATGGCTGTCGCCGACCCGTCTGCCGATGATTACCACTATTTCAGAGGCAGCGACTATGATGCCGACGATGTGAAGATAACCGAACGTTACAAACGTTTTAATAATGCCGAAGGCAACTCCCCCGAACAAGGCCAGGGAGGTGAAAGTTACCCCACTTCCGCCACCAGTATGCCGAACATGGAGGACATGAACAACGACAACACCTTGAGCGAGGATGAACGTTACTACCAGTATGTTATCGACCTGTCACCCGACAAAATGGTGGTGGGTGAAAACTACATCAATGATGTATATGAAGGGCATCCCAAAGCGCTTCCCGATGGCAGCCGTCCGGCCACAAAATGGTATCAGTTCCGTATCCCGATTCACAATCCCGACAAGGTTGTGAACAATATGGCCGGCTACAACTCCATACGCTTCATGCGTGTTTTCTTGAAGGATTTCGAAGAACCGATTATCTGCCGTCTGGCCACTTTCGAGCTGGTGCGCAGCGACTGGCGTTCATACAACCTGAGCCTGCGTGAAGATGGCGACTACCTCCCGACCCAGGATGACGGCGAGTGTTCGTTCTATGTCGGAACGGTGAGTTTGGAGGAGAACGCTAATCGGGTTCCGATTCCTTATATGCTCCCTCCCGGCATTGTCCGTGAACAGTCATACGGAATGACCGCCCAGCTCATCAACGAAAACGAGCAGTCCCTGACCATGAAAGTGGTCAATTTGCCTGACGGTGATTCTCGTGCCGTGTATAAAAACACGTCATACGACCTGCGCCAGTTCAACAACCTACAGATGTACATCCATGCTGAAGATGTCCAGTCTTCCGATGACCTCAAACCTGGCGATGTTCGGGTTTTCATCCGTTTGGGTTCCGACTTCACGGAGAACTACTATGAATACGAGATTCCTGTGGAAATCACTCCCTGGACGGTTGGGCGCGATACCAATGCTATCTGGCCGGAGAAAAACCGCATGTATGTCACGTTGGATTCTTTGGTGTCCTTGAAAATGCAGCGCAATGCCGCCGTCAGAAACGGCATGCACCCGGGCAACACCATTCCCTATCCTCCGATAGGGCTTCAAAACGGTGAAGATCGGATAACCGTGGTGGGCAACCCCAACTTGGGTGAAGTCACGACTATCATGATTGGTATTCGCAACCCCAAGAAACGCACCCAGAATGCCGATCCAAGTGGCTATTACGATGACATGTTGGCGAAATCCGTGGAGGTTTGGATCAACGAGTTGCGATTGAGCGGCTTTGATGACCGCCAGGGGGTCGCTGCTCTCTTACGCGCTCGCGCCACCCTCGCCGATGTTGGAAACCTCACCGTGTCGGGAACATACTCGACCCCCGGTTACGGAGCGTTAGAGCAATCCATCACCGAAAGGTCGCATGAGACCAACATCAACGTGGACATTGCCACCAACATTGACGGTGGAAAACTTTTCTTCCCAGAAAAATGGAATATCCGAATCCCGATTCACTACGACTACTCCCTCGGTATTGTGCAACCGGAGTACAACCCGCTGAATCCGGATGTGAAGATGAAAGACGAACTGTCAGATCTTCCCACCGCCGAAGCCCGTGACTCCCTGCGTTTCATGACCAACACCGTCACTCAGCGGCAGAATGTGAACCTGATGAACGTCCGCAAGGAACGTGATTTCTCGAAAGGCAACAACAAAATGCACCCCTGGGATATCGAAAACCTCGACTTCTCCTACTCCTATTCTGAAATGATCCAGCGCAACGAGGATATGGAGATGAACAACGAGTACATCCATCACGGGGAAATCGGCTACACGTTCAGCACGAATCCCAAGAACTACCGGCCTTTCTCTAAGGCAAAATGGACCAAAAGCAAGTGGCTGCAGCTGATTCGCGACTTCAACGTGACCCCCATGCCGAAGAATATCACCTTCCGTACCACCATGCACCGAGACCTGCAGGAGTTCAAGTACCGTCCCAAGAGCCAGGGCAATATCATCATCGACACCAACTATGTGAAATCGTACGACTGGACAAGGAACTACGCTTTCAACTGGGACATCTTCCAAAGTCTGAAATTGGAGTTCAAGGCTGACGCATCAGCCCGCATTGACGAACCGGAAGGACGTATTGACACTCGCACGGAAAAAGACTCTTTGTGGCGTTGCCTCGGCAAAGGTGGACGCACTACCGACTACCGACAGAACTTCAATGCCACCTACCAGATTCCGTTGAACAAATTCCCATTGTTCAAATTCGTGAATGCCAATGTGCGCTACACTTCCATGTACACCTTCACCGCATCGGCACTCTCCCTTGCATACCTCGGCAATACCATCCAAAACTCGCAGAATATTCAAGGAAATGCCACATTGAATCTGGTAACACTTTACAATTCAGTTCCGTACCTGAAGAAAGTGAACCAAGGCATCGGTCAAAACAACAAATCTGGTAAAAATGCCAATTCAAGAGATTCAAAAGATTCAAAAGAAGACTCTGAAGATGAAACAGAAAAGGAGATCAAGAAGGGCAAAAAGAACAGAGACAAAAATGACTCACTGAAAGACAAGCCTCAAATCGGCAAGTTAATTTTGGATGGGACGCTGCGTCTGCTGATGTCTGTCAGAAATGTTTCGGCCAATTACTCACAAGGACGCGGAACAACATTGCCCGGTTATATGTATTCAGCCACGCTGGTGGGTCACAGTAAGGAAACCAGCACGCCCGGCTTCCTCTTCATGTTCGGCGGACAACCAGACATCCAAACTATTGCTGCGCGCGACCACTGGCTGACCACCGACTCGCTGATGAATTCTCCTTATCAGCGGACAAAGAACCAGGTGATGAATTTCCGAGCTTCTGTGGAACCTTTCAAGGATTTCAGAATTGACGTTTCTGCGAACCGCAACTTCACAGAAAACTTCTCCGAATACTTCCATGTGGATGAGATGGGTAACGTGTCACACTACACCCCTCAACGTTCCGGTTCGTTCAGTATGACATACTGCGGATTAGGCACTTTCTTCAAAAACCACGATGATTTGTTCCAGGAATTCCGTGCTGTGAGAGAACAGTTGTCCCAGCGTTATGCCGAGAACAATCCCAACTACACTGGCGAGGTGGATCCGGAAACAGGATATCCTATTGGCTATAGTGCCATTTCCCAAGATGTGCTGATGGGTGCTTTCTTCACCACGTATCTCAGCAAAGATGCAGGAAAATCCAACATTTTCTCCCCCTTCCTGAAAATTCCACTTCCCAACTGGCGTCTCAATTACAACGGCCTGACCAAAGTCAAAGGAATGAACAAGGTGTTCCAAAGTTTCTCGCTCACACATAGCTACACCTGTAACTATAATGTCAACGGTTATTCGACCAATATTGCCTACACTGCGGATGCCAACGGGTACCCGAACGCCTACAACGTTCTCGGGGACTTCATTCCCACAAATGAACTCAGCCAGATGGCATTGACAGAACAGTTCTCCCCACTCATCGGTTTTGATATGACCTTGAAAAACAGCATGTTGCTGAAAGTTGAATACAAACAGTCCCGTAATATCTCCTTGAGCTTCGCTAACACCCAGTTGACGGAAACCATGAGCAAGGAGGTGGCCGTTTCTGCAGGTTACCGATTCAAAGACATTAAAATCGGACTTGTGTTTTCAGGCATGAAGCGGCAGTTCGTCAGCGATTTGAACTTAACCGCCGGATTCGGTTTGAAGGACAATCAGACGATGTTGCGCAGAATCACGGAAGATGACGAACAGGTGACATCGGGTTCTTTGGACATCACCATTAACGTGGCAGCCGATTACCAGTTCAGCCGCATGGTGGGTCTCAAGTTCTATTACGACCAGACCATCAACAGACCCAAAAACCAGAACCAATACAACAGGATGAATTTCCAAACCGGCATCCAGCTTCAATTGATGCTGTCTCAATAAGAGAACGCTGTAGAGGCGCAAAATTTTGCGTCTCTACGGTGTATCTATATGACGAGAATGCCACTCCTGTACATATCCGTAAAATATGTACCTTTGCCGCCTAAAACCTTCCGATTATGAAAAAACACCTCCTCCTTCTGCTGTTTTGCGGACTGTTCATCGCCTTGTCCGCGCAAACCGAAACCCTCACCTCCCCCGACGGCAAACTGATGGTGAAAATCGACGGTTCGTCTGGACAATTACGATATTCAGTCTATACGGCAGATAATCCCGCTCCGTTTTTGGAGCCCTCTGTCATCGGTCTGGAGATGGACGATTGCTCCGTTTTGGGTCGAAACCCGAAAGTGGTGAAGAAAGAGCGGAAAAGCGTCAATCAGGAGGTGAATGCCCCATTTTATCGGAAAAGCAAGATCAAAGACCAATATAACGAGCTGAAGCTCAGTTTTAAGGGAAACTATCAGGTGATATTCCGTGTTTACAACTCTGGCGTGGCCTACCGTTTCGTCACCACATTCAAAGACTCCATCATCGTGCGACACGAGACGGCCGAGTTCAATTTCTCCGAAGGGTCTTCTATGGGGGAACTTAACGGTACAAAAGCACTCATCCCTTATGTTAACCGAAAACCAGCAATAGACGGGGATTTTTCGGAGCAATACTGTACCTCTTTCGAGAACACATACGTGGACACTTTTCTTCGCGACATGGCTGGTGACCGACTTGCC
>JAEEKL010000150.1 GCA_016282395.1 Bacteroidales bacterium | reverse complement strand
GGCCAAAATAAAGAAGAAATCAGACAGTCGGTTCAGCAAAACTTGCACTTTTTGATAGGCTTCGTCTTCCTCCATCATGGCTACCACATATCTTTCGGCGCGTCGGCAAACGGTGCGGCAGATGTGCGTGTCGGCGATGAGTCGGTTGCCCTGCGGCAGGATGAACCCGCGCATCGGTGGAAGCTCCGCGCTCATGCGGTCGATTTCTTGCTCCAATTCTTTCGTGAATTCCGCGAGCCGCTCCACTTTCCAGTATTTCTCCCAATTCGCCACCGGGGTGGCCAACATGCCCCCGACAACGAAGAGCTCGTTTTGCACTTTTGTCAGAAATTCGTCCGGATTCTGCGAAATCACGGCCCCGATAAAGCTGTTCAACTCATCTACAGTGCCGTATGCATGCAGTAGAATATCACTCTTGGAAATACGTGAACCATCTGATAATGAGGTTGTTCCTTTATCTCCTGTACGTGTGTAAATTTTCATTGCGATTTTTTTTGCAAAAATAGAAAAAAAATGTATTTTTGCAGCCGCAAAAGCAAAGGAAAAAAAGTCTCCTTAGCTCAGTTGGTAGAGCAATTGACTCTTAATCAATGGGTCCAGGGTTCGAGTCCCTGAGGGGACACGGAAGGCGGTCAATTTGGCCGCCTTTTATGTTATTGCTCCCGGACAGGACCGGCGTAAATCTTCAGAAACAGGTTCTGAAGCTCGTCGGCCTCACCGCGGAGGCCTTTAAGTCCGTTTTCCATATAGCTTATAAACGTCTCCTTTTCATCAGAGGTGTAGCGTTTCGAATATCGCTGCGTGTTGTTTAATATATCATAAGCTATGTAGTTGTTGTTCCATATTTTGTAATGATTGTGAATGCGCTGGTCGATGATGGCGGCAAGACTGGAAAATTTCATGTTTTTTTCTTGTTTGTCGCATTCGTAGAGCTCCTCTTTGGTGATGGTGGGGGTTACCGCAAGATGTACATGGCCTTTGAATTGGGTGATGCCTTGCAATATGCTTCGCAGGTCCTCACCCGGTTCCTTGATGTATTGTTGGTATTTGGAAATGTATAACTCCTGCGTCTTCATGAAGTCGCAGGGTTCATACTCGTATGAAATGACCACTGGTGTTATGTTAAGCTCACTGAGATTCTCCACAAACGGTTTTGGACTGCTGATGGAAAACATCTTCAGTACTGCGCTTTCTGTCTGGTCATTCCCGTCCTTGGTGCGTCCGTTGCGTTGGGCAATCCACACTGATTCCCTTTTTTCCAGCAAAGCGTAGCGCATGTAAGAGGACACTTCCATGGAATTGCGGTAGAAATCATGCACGGTGCCGCCCCGTACAATCCGGAACATCTTGTTCATTTTGCCTATGTCAATGACGAGGTCGCCTTGCATCAGGTTGTTTCCAAAGGTGATTTCCGATGTTTGGATATGATTTGCATTCAAGACAATTTGCAGGAGTGCTGCATCCAGCAGAATATCCCGGTGATTGGCGATGAACATGTAGCGATGGTGGTCGTCCAATCGGTCAAATCCTTCCCAGGTGAACGTTGTACAACTTTTATGCACAATGCGCCAGATGGCTTTCAGCATCACATTGGTTTGGAATTCATCAATGGTTTTGATTTTGGAAAAATTCTCTTTGAATGTATTAATGTCCGCTTCGGGAAACAGATATTTCACAATGGAAGGGAAAAAAGGGTTCGCGCCAACTCGCGCAATGGCAGCGGGAATCTCATGGTCGTAATAGGGGCGGGTTTCTTCGAACATTGCTGTGTGGTTTAGTGTTTGCGGTTGTCGATGAAAGTGACGGGTTTGCGGCTCATTGCGGGGAAGTTCACTTTGCGGACCTCTTCGACGGGGGCGATGATGATTTGCGGTGCGACACGGATTTTGGCGCGGAAACGGTCTTTCAAATCCTTAATCACATCGAAATCTGGCTCTTGCCGCAATCCTATGGTGATGGTGACATCATCGGTTTCGGTGGTCTCGTTGGTGCCGATTGTGATGTAGTAGTTCTCCACGTAATTTGCGTTGGTCAGCACCTCGGTCATGGCGGGCGGGTAGAGGGTGGTGCCCTTGTACTTGATCATGTGGTTCTTGCGGCCTACAATGGGACTGATGCGGAATGTCTGTCTTCCGCATCGGCAAGGTTCCGGATGTATGCAAGCCATATCACCGGTGCGGAAGCGGAGCAGGGGCATTCCTTCCACGCCCAAGGTGGTGATGACCACCTCGCCCACTTCGCCCTCAGGCACGGGCTTGTCATCCTCGCCGATTATCTCCACAATCAAAAGCTCCGGATGGTGGTGGCCGCCACAGCCGTATTCGCATTCCGAAAAGGTGGCTGACATCTCCGTGGAGGAATAAGTGGCGAACAGGTCCACATCCCATTTTTCTTTGATCTTCCGGCCTAATGAGTTCAGCTCGAAGTTTTGGTCGCGAAGACCCTCGCCAATACCGATAATCCGTCGGATGGATGACTTCCGGTACTCAATGCCGTTCTCTTCCGCGTATTCGATAAGGCGGAGGATAAATGAGGGGATGCACATTACCGTGTCGGGTTTGATGCGCTCAATGGTGTCCCATTGCAGTTCGGGGATGCCATTGCCCACGCGAATGACACCGGCACCCATCTTCCTGAGACCGAGGAAATAGGCCAGTCCTGCCATGAAGCGTTTGTCGATGGTGGTCATCAGCTGTAGCACGCTGCTGGAAGTCAGTCCAGCACAGGTGAACGATACGGCTTCGTTGTACGCAAGACGTTCCAAATCACGGTCTGTGCAGGCGAAGGTCACAGGGTCGCCTAAGGTGCCCGATGTTGTGATGAAATCGATGATTCTTTCCTTTGGGACGCACAGAAAATCCCAATTGTGCAGCTGTAAGTCCTTCTTGTCTGTAAACGGGATGTGTTGCAAGTCCTCAAGTTTTTCGAATTTGTCAATATCAATGTTGAAATCATTGAAAAGTTTCTGGTAATAAGGAGAATTGGCCTTGAGATAAGCTAATTGTTCCTTCATTTTTTTTTCTTGAAAAGCTTTGATGACTGCTTTGGGTTGGAATTCTATTTCAGGGATGAAGTTCATGTTGAAAAGGTAAATTGGATTATAATATTTTGATCTCTTTCAGCCATTTTATGAAATCGTACTTCCATTTTCCGGCTTCAGGGGCGAGTTTCTCGTCCATGCCATAGCCGTGGCCGCCGGTCTCATAGAGTAGGAACTTATGTGGAATGCGTGCCTTGCTGAGACTGCGGTCCAGCAGCACGCTGTTTTCGTATTTCACCACCGGGTCGTCCTTGGCCGTTACGAGGAACACGGGCGGCATGTCTGGCGGAATGCTCAGTTCCATGGAGAATTTGGTCTGTTGTTCTGGTGTGTAGTGCTTGGTCAGCAGGTTTTTGCGTGAGCGTTTATGTGCGACGCCATCTTTCATGGAGACCACCGGATAGACGGGCACCACGAAGTCAGGCTTCAGGGAGGTTTGGTCATTGATACCCAATTTGGAGAGATAGTTGTCTTTGGAAAAAACGCCGGTCATGGTGACAAGATGTCCGCCTGCGGAGAAGCCCATTGCGCCCACTTTGTTGGGGTCAATTCCGTACTCCTTGGCATGTTGGCGCACGTAATGGATGGCGTACTGCGCATCCTCAATCATGGCGGGATGATGATAGCCCCGGTTGCCGGTGCGGTATTTTACCACGAAAGCATTGATTCCCTGTTTGTTAAGCCACTCGGCCACACCGAAACCTTCGGTGGCGATGCCCATAGTGTGACTGTAACTTCCCCCGGGGAAGATTACAACAGCCGTGCCGGTGTTGTTGCTCTTGTCAGCGGGATAGATATACAGTTTCGTGGGCTGTGACTTCATGCCCGGCACATCTTTCCATAACTTGACCGGCTTTGGCTGTGCACTGACCGCTAAAACCAGAAGCAGACAGAATAGGAAGTGTAGTATTCTTCGCATTATTCCACAGCATTATTCCACAATGTTTTGGATCTCTTCTTTGCTGAGCTGGCGGTATGAGAGGTTTGTCGGCATGTTATCCACAATGTCGTACGACACTTCAAACATCTCTTCGTCGTAAAAAGAGAGTTTGGAATTGGTGTTCGGATTGCATTCGATGTAGATGATGGATTGCATGTCGAGTTTTTTCTGCTCGCAAATCTGTTTGATCAGCGATCCGCCCGCATACGTGATGGAGGTGCCGGGATTCTCCTGATACAATTCTGTTGTGATGATATAGGTTTTACCGTTTTTATGGATGATCTTCAGACCACATGCGCTGGGCATATCCCATTGTCCTGCAAATGGGAAAATCTCATCGTAATATTTTTCGGGTACTTTCATGTATGTTTCTTGTATTTTATACGTTATATGATTGAAACAGCCAACAGCTAAAATTCGTTGAAATGGCTCTTGGAACGGTCCACGTCCTTGCCGAAGCTCTTGTTGGCGAGTTTGCGGTCGCGGGGACGGTAGGTGCCGTCTTCCATCTCGCGGAGCATGACCTTGGTGAAGAGCTTGAACATTTTCTCCTCTTGGGTCTCATCGTGGTAGAAGGCACTCCAGGCGTATTCGTAAAGTTCCTGCAGGCGCTCCGGGGTCATGTGCTTGGGTTGGTAAACCACTTGGCCGGCGTTGTAATGGTCCCAGTCGTGGTCGAAGATACGGCCCTGCCGCATGAGGTCGTCGTAGGCTTTGGTGTGCGGGAACGGTGCCAGGATGGTGAACTCGGCCAAATCGAGGTCTATCTTCAGCAGGAAGTCGATGAGGCGCAGGATGTCGTCTTCAGTCTGGTTGTCCAATCCGAACAGGATGGTGCCCTCCACGCCGATGCCGTAGTCGTGGTAGCGTTTCACGCGCTCCTTGATGTAGTCGGAGGTGTCATATACGGCCTGATAGACGTACCATGCACCGGCTTGTGCGGCGAGATCCAGCACTTCCGGGTCGTCTTCGATGGTATGGCTGATCCATTTTTTCTTCAGGGGAATCATCTCGCGGAAGAGGTCCATTTCCCATTGCTTGTTCTGTGCCAAGGAGTTGTCCACGATGAAGAGACGGTTGTTGTCGATGCTTTCCAAGTCGGCGATGGTCTTGTCGATGGGGCGGGGGCGGAAGCAGCGCCCTCCCAAGTATGACACGGCGCAGGGGTAGCAGCTGAAGCGGCAGCCTCGTGAAGCGTGGAAAAGATCCACCATCTGCACTCCCTTGTGGTTGTAAAGCTCTCGTTTGTACAGGTCGCGGCGCGCCGGCCCCACCAAATTGATGTCGGGCTGGTGCCCCATGTAGTTATATACTTTCTTGAGGCAACCGTTCTGTAAGTCTTGGAAGACCTGCTCTTGGCGGCCTTCCGACTCGCCTAAGAAAATACTGTCGGCGTGCTGTAGGGTCTCCTCGGCGTGCAGCATGGTGGAGATGCCGCCGAACATCACAGGGATGCCTTTGGCACGATATGCGTCGGCGATGGCCCAGCCCCGTTTCACCTGTGTGGTCAGCATCATGGAGATGGCCACCACATCACACGCCTCATCCATGTCCACCTCTTCCACGTTCTCATCCGTGAAAGATACATCAACGTATTCGGGCAGGGTGGCGGCAAAGACTACAGGGCCGTGTGGCGGCAGGTTAAAGGTTGTTTGCCCAGGTAACTTTTTCCATTTTGGATAGATGAGTTTCAGTTTCATATTTTCAGCTTTTTGCTTTTAGCTATTGGCTATTAGCTGTCGATAAATTTATGATTATGTTTTAGGTGAAAATTTAAAAGTGCAAAGATAGAAAAAAACATCATTCGTTTTCAATCTCTTCGATGATTTTATTCAGTCCCAGAAATTCGGCGCAGGTGAGGGCGGCACCGATGGTCACCCCCAGAATGCCGTGCGAGTTGATGTTCTGCCCTGTCAAGAAGAGGTTGGGGATTTTCGTACGCTGCGAAACGAGTGTTTGCGTGGGGAAGCTCTTGTCGCGGATAATGCCATACATGGAGCCGTCTTTGGTGGCTGTGTAGTCGCGGTAGGTGAGAGGAGAGGAGGTCTCATACCCCTCGATGGCAGACCGTATGCCAGGGAAGGATTGCTCCAACACGTCGAGATAGTGCTCGGCGGTGGCTCGTTTGAAGGCTGTGTAGTCGTCGCCTCTATGTCCGACGCGAGTGTCTGCCCATTGGCTCACCTCGTCAAAGTGCATGTAGCCTATCATCTCGGCACTTTGCGCCCACTGTTGGTGGTTCTCGGCACATTGGTGCATGAAAAGATAGCTTTTCAACGGGTCGCCTTTTCGTCGGTTGTTGGCCGTCCATACATCTTCGTTCTCGTAGAAATAGTAATTGTAGTTGAGGTAGGGTGTCGCCCGTTCCTTGAATTTGATATACACGGTGAAATTGGATATGGTGTTCTCCAGGTTGAGGATGCGGGTCCGATAGACTTTTCTGATGAGATGGGAGTGAATCATGTTGATGGTGGCCTGAGGATGAATATTGGAGATGAAATAATCAGCCTCCACCTGCTCTCCGTTTTTCAGTGTCACACCTGTGGCTTTCTCATCGTTGCATACAATCTCGCAAATTTCGCTGTTGGTGCGGATTTCCCCGCCAAAATCGCGGATGTGCCGGGCAAGGGCGGCGGCAATGGTGTCGCTGCCCCCGATGATGCGCCACGCACTCTGTATGTAGAAATTGTTGATGAGTGCGTGAATGTATGTCGGGGTTTTGTCCTTGACACCGGCATACAAGGGCAGGTTGCCGGCCAGAACGTTTTGCAGTGTGGTGTTGTCCGTGATAGAGGCGATAAAGTCATTGATGCTGGTCTTGATATAGTCCGCCTCAATGAACACGTTGTCTTCCACTTTACGCAGGTTGTATAGTGGCGATGCGCTGGCGATTTCCCTCAACTGCTGAACGTACCGTCGGATGTCTTTGCTGTTGTTTGGGAAGCTCTCGCATAGTGCCTCGGTGAACTGCTCATAGCCGGACGCATAGCGGTAGGTTTGCCCATTGATGGAAAAAACGTCATATCCGTTTTTGTCTAACTGGCTAATGGGGACCGCTTCGGCTAATTTCAAATAGGAGAAAAGCCGATGAAGAATCTGGCCTTCCAGCATGCTGCCGATATAGTGCATCCCTGTGTCGAATTTCACGCCGAAACGCTTGAACGTCTGCAGACAACCACCGATTTGGGCGTTTTTTTCTAACAGAAGAACCTTGTAGCCGTTTTTGCTGAGGATGTAGCCGCAGACTAACCCTCCCAAACCAGTGCCAAGTATGGCGATATCGTATTTGTTGTTGGACATGATGCTGGATTATTTCGTTGGAGACTGAAGGATGGTTTGTTCGTCAATGATGAAGTCATACTGTGATTCGTCAGGGTGTTCGGAAGTGTAGTGCAGGTTTTCAGGAACCGAAAAGCAATGGGATGCCAAAGCGATGCAGTTGTCGTCGGCATCGTACGCAGTAACCTTGATGTGTTTGCTTAACAGGGCGGTCATCAAGGATAATTCGCCATTGCCGCAATGCTTGTACAAAAGCTTTCCTGCTTTTGGAAGCTCTTTGAGATGATTACATAACGTATTGATATGATGAAATTTGTTGCGACATTGACGCTCGACCTCCCGGCCTTTGTATATGTAGTTGTGATAAACGATATCTTTCAGATAATCGCAATCTTCACATTGTTCTTTTAAGGCGGCATATTCTTCAATGAAATAATGACGGAAGAGCCTGCTGGTTTCTAATGTGCTTTTCCCGTTCCTGAAATCACAATTGTCAGGCTGTATGCGTTTTTGGATGGAAATCGTGACGATTCCTCGATGGATGCATGTGTCGTGTTTGGGAAACATGTCACCGATGCCGTGCGTGACAATGGGCAGAATGTCCAGTCCCAGTTTGTCGGCCAGAAGGAATGCCCCTTGGTGGAATCGGAGAATGTTTTGGTCGAAAGAACGTGTACCTTCAGGGAACACTAATACCGAATACCCTTTGTCAACCATCTGCTGAATCTTGGGGAAATTGGAGTCCATACCATAAGAGGCAGGAAGGAAGTCGGCGTTTCTGACGATGCGCTTGTACAAAGGTGTGTTCCAAGCCCAGTCGTTGGTTAGCGCTATGATTTTGGGATGGAGCATGAGCAAATACATCAGGTCGAAATGGGATTGGTGGTTGCTGATGATGACCGCCGGTTTTTCAAAGGTTTCGCTAAAGGGGTTGGTAATCGTAAATGATGATTTCGGTATGGTACGTGCGGTGGAATAGAGCAACTTCTGGAGCAACGTGTGATATTTCAGTTTGTTGGCGTCATTGCGCTTGCCGATTTTCAACCAGATGAGACCTCCGACAGACATAACCAGTACGCCGCCGAAAAAGTATGGGAATCCGATTGCACTTCTGAACAGACTGCCAAGCGTGACGGGTTGGCGGCGGGGTTTGCCTTTTCTGGTGGTGAGCCATTTGAAGACAACCGGAGGCACAATGTACGCCATCAGCACCACCGAGAACATACCGATGATGGTGACCTCGGCCAGCGAACGCATGGCAGGATGCTTGGCGAAAATCAACATGCCGATGCTGATGAACATAATGGTGGCCGACAGGATGATGGAGTTCTTGAACTGTGCCAGCATCTTCCTCCCGTAGGCACGCTCGTGGAGCAATCCTTCTGTGACGAAAATGGAATAGTCGTCACCCATGCCGAATATGAAGGTGGCTAAAATGATGTTGACGATATTGAAGCGGATGCCGGTTATTCCCATAATGCCTAAAATCCAAATCCACGCGATGAAGAGCGGCAGGAAGGCCATGAGGCTTATTTCCACTCTTCCGAACGAGAAGAGCAGAAAAGCGAAGACGATAAAACCGCAAATGTAGAGTACGTAATTGAAATCGTTGGAAAGGGCATTCACTAACAGCGAGGCAATGGAGGTGTCGGTGAATGCGAAAGCGCCGGTGGGTGCTGTCCTGTTTAGAAAATTAACGATATTATCGCTGTTTTCTTTCTTGACTTTCAGTATGTTATAGACTATTACTTTATCTTCCGCTTGAAATACGTAGTTAGAGGCTAACGGCTCCCGAATGGGTTGGAAGAAGCTGTTGTCTTGGATGGTATATGTTCGCAGGATGTTTTCCTTGCAAGGGGCGAAAGCCTCTGGATTAAAGCCGTTTAGCCGTGCGGCTTGGTCCAGATTAGCGCAAAAGACTTCACGTTTCCCTTCCCAGAAAGTGTTCCATTGCTCAAGCCGTTGCCGCTGGGTCTCTTGGGATGGGAAGAAACGTCCGATGCCGCTGTAGCGAACAATGGCAGAGGGATATACGCTGTCGCTTCGGGTCAATGCGCATAGGAGTAGCTCTTGTCGGGACAGGGCCTCGTCAAGAGTTCCTCCCTCCGCTATGGCGTAAATCGTGTGAACGGAGGTGTCACTCTCGGCCCGCAGCTTGTCGAAAGCCGCCTGCTGCTCCTTGGTCATGTAGTTGATGTGGTGCATGTCCGTGTCGAAAGTTGTGCGCGAGCTGAAGACGTAGAATACCACTGTCAGCGCCACTATGACCCAGAAAATTCCGGGAATGTTTTCAAAGCGGAACTCGGCCACCCGACGAAAGGCGAGATCCCGGTTCGTGCCTTGGAAATGTTTGCCGATCAAGTGCGGGAGGAAAATCAGCACGAACAGGATGGTGCCGGCCAAAAGCAGTGCGGAAAACAGACCGAGATCCTTCATGGCATCGGAACTGATGAAGAGAAGGCTGAGAAAGGCGCCCACCGTGGTGATGTTCCCAATCAGTAGCGGATTGACGATGTCCTTGAGTATCTGCTCTTTATCATCGGTGCGCTTGAAATGGGACAGGAAATGGATAGGGTAGTTGATGGCGATACCTAAAATAATGGAAGCCACCCCGATGGCGATGACGGAGACTGGGTTTTTGATTAGCGACAGAAGTCCAAGGGCAAACAGCGCGCCGAAGGAGATAGAGACTAAAATCATCAGGATGCTGCGGGAATTCCGGTAGTAGTAGTACAAAAGGGTGATGATGAGCAAAAGCGACAGTCCGATGGCGATGAAACTGTCCTTTTTGATCTGTCTGGAATTGGTCAGCGACACTTGCGAGGCTCCGAAACAGGAAATGTGTACCTTGCCATCATGCTGGCGTGCCACCTCCTGTATGGTCTCGTCAATGAGCCGGATCAGTTGCCCGTTGCTGCGTGTTTCGCTTAACGGGTAGTTGGAGGTTACAATGACCTGTGATTCCGTTCCGGCTTTGTTGAAGATATGGTCGTTGTCGGTTTGGTAGCTGTCGTCCAATTTGAAGTCGGAAAGAGATTGCAGTACATCGGAGGAGAAGAAAAGCGGGTCGTTTTGCACCATGGGCCGCATCATGGGGATGGGGGAGGCGAGGAGTTGCCGGTCGGCGGCGAGTTGCAAGGAGATGTGCTCCGGCGTGATAAGGGTGTCCATACGGCGGTAGTCCGCTTCGGAGAGGAAATAGGGGATGTTTTCCAAAACAAACGCCATTACAGAGGTGACCTCCTGGTCATCAACTTGGTAGCGAAGCTGTTTGATGAGGCCTGTGGTGTCAGCTTCCGACAGCTTGTCGGCCACCTCGTCAGCCACCGAAGAGAGCAGATCCATATCGGTCTCCGCCGTAGTGTCCGTCATGGCGATGCTGACAATCAGCTTGTTGTCGCCGCCAAGATGCTGGTATGCCTCGTTGATGCTCTTGTATTCGCGGCTGTTGGGCAGGAAACTGCCGATGTCTTCCACCAGATGCAGTCTGGAAGCACTGAAGACAGACAATCCTATTGTCACGAACAGGATTGTCCAAAGCATTACAGGTTTTGCTTCAAAGAATCTGTATGTTTTGATGAAAAACGATTTCATTGCTCTTTGGCGGTAAAAAGCGGCAAAGATACAAAAATTTTTCTGAGGAACATGGAGGGGTAGCCGTACAGGATGGCAGCGAAGCAGAAGAAGGTGTTGAGGATGCTGATGCGGGTGAAATCTTTGCCCGGCCGGAAGTGCGATACCCGTTCCTCTTGTGGCGGGTAATAGACTTTGATGGGGATGGGGATGATGGGGATGTTACGCCAGGCTGACCGCACAAGTATCTCCAGTTCAGCCTCGTAGCGCGAGGTGATCAGTCGCATCTTGCCCATTTTACTCAAAGGATAAAGACGGTAGCCCGTTTGCGTGTCGGGCAGCTTTTTGCCGGTTTGCACGGTGAACCAGAAGTTTGAGAACTTGTTGGCGAAAGTGTTCTTCTGCGGCATGTTGTCATGCTTCAGCCCTCGGCTGCCGATGAGCAGGGTGTCCGGATGTTCCGCAATGGCTTGGACAAATGCGGGAATGTCATCGGCATAGTGTTGCCCGTCGGAGTCCAGCGTGATGGCATAGCGGAAGCCGAGTTTCAGGGCTTCGCGGAATCCCGTGACTAACGCGGTGCCCTTGCCTTTGTTCGGGCGGTAGGCGAGCACGCGGACGGGCATATCACACTGGCGTACAAGCTCCTCTGTGCCGTCGGTCGGGCCGTCGCATATCACCAAGATGTCATTGCAATATTCAGATACAGAATGGATTACATCTATGATAGTCCCCGCGTTGTTATAGGTGGGGATGATGACGCAAATGCCCAAATGCTTTAATCTGTTTCGGATTTCTTCCATTATTTCACACCCATTTGCAAACTCATTTTGGAGAATGTCACTGCTCCGTCATCAACCAACACTTTCACCGTAAACAGCCCTTCTTCGGTCTTTTCCCAGGTCAGTCGGTAGTGGATTTCCGGATGTTCGTCCGGACGGATAATCTGAAGGAATTTCACGTTTTTGGCCTTCACTAAATGGTGTGTCTGTTGCATGGTGTGGGAGAATAAATCCACAGCCATCTGGATGATGCACACGCCCGGCGTAATGGCCTCGTTCGGGAAATGCCCTTTGTAGATGGGGTGTTTGCCGTCCAAAAGGATGATGAAATCGGCTTGGTTGTCCGTTTTATTTTCAGAAATGATGGAAAACAAATTGTCTTGGAACATGATGATGGGCTATTTGAACAGGGAATCCGAAAGGGTGGCGTTGGCTTTTTTGTCGGAAAAGATAATGGTGGTGGCATCTCCGTTCACTTCCGTCAGTATCACCTTGTCGGCTAAGTACGTGCTGTTATTCAAGGCGATGGAGATGCTTTTGTAGTAGGCCTTGATTCTTTTGTTGACGGGTATGAGCATCACGACATACTGGCCGCTTTTGTTTTTGTAGTACCGAGTGTTGAAATCGGAATTCTCTTTCAGAAAGCTGCCGTTGATGGTGTTGATGATCATGTTGCCCATCTCCCCGAGCATCTTGTTCGGATTGCTGGTTGTCCCTTTTTCGGTTTTCAGCAGCACTTTGCCGTTGCTGAAGATGACGGTCATGGCTTTGGGCGAGGTGTATTCCCAGCGCAGCTGTTTGGGGGCTTTGTAGCTCAGCTTGCCTTTCTGCACCACTTTTTCGGTGAAGAGCGTGGAGGTCTTCTCCTGCGTGAAATTCGCGCTCAAGGTGGTGAGCTGCTTGTGTGCTTTCTCTATGGCGGTTACCAGAGCGCTCTTCTTGTCACCGGTAACCTCTGTGCTGCCCGCCTCTTGCGCGAACATGGGTGCGCCGAGGAAGAGGACGACGAGGAATAATAGGGTTCTTTTCATGAGGTTTATATACATACAATGGTTTATTTTACAATAAGAAACACGCCGATCATCACGATGATTACGCCAATCCAGCGGGTGAGGGGAACGGCTTCGTGGAAGAAAAAGTATGCGACCAGCAGTCCGATGATATAGCTGATGGACAGCAGCGGGTAGGCCACGCTGAACGGATAGTGCTTGAGCACGTACATCCACACGAGCATGGCGGTCAGTGCGCAGAGGCCGGAGGCGGCGAACTGCCAGGTGGTGAACACGGTTTTGAAGTATTCCCATGACCACGAGAACTTGCCGAAAAGCTCCACGGAGATTTTCAGGAAACTTTGTGCGACCACTAACAGCACCGACTGAACGATGATAAGGATGATTAGCAGGAACATGATGAAAGAAGAACTAATGAATGGTCTTTGTTGTGAAAATGATTATGCACTAATATGATTTTGGGTTCCGCTGATTCCATTTCCGGTTGGTATTTCAGGTGGACGGGAATCGTGCGCTCGTACAGGCACTTGGCACCTACCAATACGCCGAAAGCGGAGGCGCAGAAAGACTCGCCAAAGAGGTGTTTGTACCAAATGGCTGGTTTGTCAGGGCATAACGCGTTCTTGAAATCCAGGTAGATGCGGTCGCCGTTGCAATCGCCGCTCAACCCTAAAACGATACCGGAAAGGTCGCCGACGGCAATTCCTGCCTTTCCCAGCAGGCGTTTGGCGGCGGAGCAAAGGTCATCAATGGAGGGCTCGTATAACATGTCCATACCGGCAATTTTGCAGAGAGAACTTTTGCTTGACTTGTCGGTAAGCAGCATGTTTAATGAACAACTGCCGGAAAATGAGCCGGGGGTGTCGGAGTTACGAAGCATGTCGGGGTTAATATCCCCCTTTTTCCAATATCCTATTTTGCCTAACATTTTGAAGTATTCGGTGGTCATCTCATCGTGCCCGCCCACTAATGCGCTTCGGATGGCACCGGTCTGCATCTGGAGGTAGGCGTCAAACAGGCTGCTGTCGAATGAGGTGCCGCGGTGCGAGTAGGTGCAGTTGTAGCCGTGGCATTTGAGGTGCTGGGCGATCTGCGAGCCGATGGTGTTGTGCGTGGATTGCATGAAATAGGTGGGCTGCAGGAAATCCTCCTGATTGTCAATCATGGCGGAGAGGAACTTCTCGGTGTTGGCGATGCATCCCAATCCCGTGCCGGTGACGACAGCATCAGGAACAGGCTGCTGGCCTAAAGCTTCTATGGCTGTGGCCATAGAACGCTTCAAAAGACGACCCATCCGCCGTGCCGCCATGGGAGAAAAGTACTTGCTGTAGTCGGGCTCCAGACTCTCGTTGTATGCTTGTGCGGGCAGGATGGGATTCGAGAACCATTCGTCTGTGAGCGGCTGCTGGATGGAAATGTGGGCGGCGGACTGGATGTAGCAGTCGTGAGTGCCGGCGGCCGGCGCACATTTGGCGTTTTCCGAATCCAAGGTCGAGAAAATACACGAGGTGTCGTTGCCTCCAAAGCCGAATGAGTTGGTGAGAATATGTTTGAGGGTCACATTCTCGATGACATGGTCCACGGGTTTGAACGTGTGGCCTTCAATCGGCGTGTGATAGCCAAGGTTGGCGGGGATGAAACGGTGGGTGAGGGCGAGGATGGAGATGACACTCTCCACGCCTCCTGCCGCACTGGTCGTGTGGCCGGTGTAGGATTTGGTGGAGGAGACGGGCGGCATCTGGTCGCCGAAGATACGCATCATGGCAATGCCTTCGCACTCGTCGTTGTTGCCGGTGCCGGTGCCGTGCGCATTGATGTAGTCAATATCTCCAGGTTGTAGGCCGCTATTTTTCAGGGCTTGTTGCATTGCCAGATAGGCACCCTCGCCGTTGGGTGAGGTGGCGGTCTGGTGGAAAGCGTCGCAGGCATTGCCATAGCCCGAAAGCTTGCAGATGGCGCGTGCGTTGCGCCGGCGTGCGTGTACCTCGGTCTCCATGACTAGATAGGCGGCACCCTCGCCAAGATTCAGCCCGTGCCGGTCGGCATCGAACGGACGGCAAGGCTCTTTGTCCAGAATCATTAGCGTGTTGAAACCGTTGATGTGGAATTTGGAGAGACACTCGGTGCCGCCCACCACGGCGATATCGACACGCCCTTCGCGGATGAGGTTCGCGCCCAAGATGATGGCGTTGGCCGCAGATGAGCAGGCGGTGGAGATGGTGGTGATGAGGTCGAACTTGCCGGAAAACTCCTTGGCTATGATGTCCGTACAGGCCCCGCAGTCATGCATGGCAATGTATTCGTTGCGCGTATTGTTGTTGAGAAAGTCGTAATAGTATTGCTCGCTTTTCTCCATACCGCCCACCGTGTTGCCGGAAATGAAGGCGATGCGGCAGCCACGGGCTGCGTCAAGACCGGCCTCATCCAAGGCTTCCCTCAAGGCCACGCGTCCTAACAACGAGGTGCGGGTAATGATGCCGGTGTCGCTATAGTGGATTATCTCCTTCAGTTGCTCGTCGCTGTATTCCACCTCGCCAGACGGCAGATGGCTATATTTGGTGCGGATGTGCCGGATGGGGCCGATAACCCTCTGGCCGGCCTTCAGCTTCTTCAGCATCTCCGCCTTCCCGATGCCTAACGAGGTGATGATGCCGGTGCCGGTGATTACTATTCGGTTGTCTGATTTTTCCATGTCAAAAAATATTCTCGCTTGTATTACAGACGTTTGTGTTTGTTTAAAAAGTTCTTCTTGATGTTGTAAAAGGTGTCGTGCTCGTGTTTGGAGGCCTCCTCCAACGCATCAGCCAGTTCGCCGAGGGTGACACCCATTTTCTTCCTATAATGCAGGACGTTCACGGAGAAGTTTCGCCAGGCGTCGGCGGCCTTGGTGAGGCTTTCGGCACTGACGGACAGTGTCTGGTCCTGGAACATCTCGGCACATTGCTCCAAAAAGCGGGCATACATGTAACGGTAGCCGGAACCTCCGGTGCCGGCACGCTCCAGCAGACGGTAGTAGTTGTACAGTGCATCGTCAATCTGTTCGGGGGTGTATTTTTTATCCCAATTTCGTACTTTTTTGGACATATAGTGTATGCCTTTGGCTCCGAAATAGGGAAATGGGATGCCGACCATGTTGTAACAAGCCTCCTTGAGTCCTTTCAGACAGGCGGGACGGAAGTCGTAATGGTCGAAAATATGCGGATCCGGTTTGTCGAAGTAGAAAAGGCGTCCGTGTGGCGTGTGCGGTCCGGGCATGAAGCGCGTGATGCGCAAATCCACATCGTCAATGTAAGTGTAGTCGTCGTTGGGCAGTTTCATCTCCGAATCGGCCACGGTGTAGCGGTCGCCATCCCTGCCGATGATGACCATGTTGTGTCCGTTGAAGTTCATCTTGTCGGGGGTGAACGGCGCCATGTAGGGGATATGGTAGATGTTTGACACGACCGTGACCGGGATGTCGCGGTCAACGAGTTCCGCCAACGCCGACATGGCTTTGTCTTTGTCGTCTCCGAAGGTCATCTCGTGTGCCGAGAGCCCCAATCTTTCCGAGGTTTTACGGTAGAGGTGGGATGGCTTGGCACGCAAAATCAAAAGAGGAAGCCCGTCCAGTTTCAAAAACGGGGTGAACAACAGGTAGATGCCGCCTCCAATACCGAATACCATCTCTTCAGAAATGTCGATGCCATAGTATTTCATCGTGTTTACGAAGCAACCGGTTTCACAATGGATTCGTCTGTTGTTGGGGAAATTTGATATCATAGTGCTAAAAACTACTCTTAAGAATTTGTATTACAGGTTTTTGTGTCTTTTTAAGAAGTCTTTTTTGATGCCGTTGAGGGTTTCTTGTTCGTAGCTGGCGGCCGAGTACAATTTCTCGGCCATTTCGTTGAGGGTGACGCCAGTTTGCTTGCGGTAATGCAGGATATCTACGGAAAAGGCACGCCAACTGTCGGCTGCTTTCACTAAAGTGTCAGAATAGGTCTCTATACGTTCGTCTTGGAAAATGCTGGCACACTCTTTCAAAAAACGGGCGTAAATGTACCGGTATCCGGAGCCGCCGGTGCCGGCCATCTCTAAAATGCGGTAGTAGAAAAGAAGTCCCAGACTGATTTCCTTGAAACTATACTTCCTCTCCCATTTTTTGATCACATCACCCATGTGCTTTATTCCTTTGAATCCAAAATAAGGGAGGGGAATTTTCATCATGTTATAGCATACCTCTTTTAATCCGGCGATGCAGGCCGGACGATAGTCGAAGCGTTTGAATCGTTCAAGTTCAGGCTTGTCGAAATAGAATAATCGTCCGTGCGGCGCATTGGCACCTGGCATGAAACGCGTAATGTTCAAATCGGTCTCCTTCAGCGTATAATACTCGTCCTCCAATTTCATGTCACTGTCGGAAATGTGATATGTGCTGCCTTCCCGACCGATGACGATGATGTTATGCCCATTGAAATTCAATTTGTCATCGGGGGGCAGTGCATGATCAAGGTAGGGAAGGTGATACACGTTGACAACCAACATGACGGGTATGCTTTGGTCAACAAGTTGGTTCAGAACTTCAATGGATTTCGCCTTGTCGTCGCCGAAAGTCATTTCATGCATTGATAAATCCAAGCGCTTTGATACATTCCGGATGATGGAACCGGGCCGGGTGCGCAGAATAGGGAACGGGTATCTCCCAAGTTTTATGAACGGACAGTATAAAAAGTAAAGCCCTCCTCCAATGCCGAAAGCCAAGTCCTCGGAAAGTTCAATGCCGTAATACTGCATCAAGTTCTGAAGACTGCCGGTCTCGCAATGTTCTCTTCTTTGGTTGGGAAAATTTTCAATCATGGATGTCTTGTTTTATGGTTGTAAGAACTGCTTTTAAGGTGGTGAAAATGGCCGCGTCGTTTTTCAAGGAGGCGGACAGATTCCAGAAATTCCCGTCCTGTTTCAAAGAGAGGGAGACTTTGGCTTTGAAGGGCTTGTTCATGGCAATGGGTAGGTGAAATTTGCAATGCTTGATTTCATCATACATGATAGGCTGTTCAATTGCCAGATCTGTTTCAGCCAGTTCTTTGAATATCTGTAAGATGCATACACCAGGCAATACGGGATTTCCCGGGAAATGCCCCTTGAATAGAGGGGAAGTCTCGGAAATCAGCAGGGTGTAGGTGCTGGAATCTTCTGATTTTTCAGAATCTATGATTTGATACAGGTCGTCTTTTAGCAGCATAGGTCAATTTAAAGAAATTACATCAAAATCGCCTTCCGCCAGCGTGCCGTCCTCCGTGTAGGCGGTCATGTGGATGGTACTGAAGGAGGAAGAAAAAAAGATAACATCCATTCTTGAGTAGATGCGTGTTCCGATAGACGGTGTATCGGATACATGGACATTTTTGATTTTGCAAAGGTACCCTTTGGTGATTTCCAGGTCGCCTTTTTGCAAGATGACTTTCTCGCGGTAGGAGAACCATACATATCCCGACTGGGTGAGGAACTCGATCAGCCCGATATCCAGTAATTTGCCGTCTTCCACAAACACCATGTCGGGCGTGACGAGCAGAGAGGAGTATAGAGCGTTGTCAATCAACCCATAAAAAGTGTCCACAAACACCATGGGCGGACGTTGGGGAATGTACGGGAGAATCTGGTCTCCAGTCAGGATGGGCTGGTCGGGTATGAGGTTCATTTGAGCTCTTTTTTCTTGGATAAAACAGCGATTGTGAAACAAATTAAGGCAAAGGTCAACAGCAATGCACATTTAGGCATGAAGGCTTGTGGACCTTTCCCTCGGAGGAGGATGTCATAAAATGCCTCAATGCCCCAGTTCAGCGGGGAAACCTTGCTGAGGGCATTCAGGAATTTAGGCATCAGGAAGGTGGGCACCCAGATGCCGCCGATGGCGGAGAGGATGACGACGGCCACGGCCCCGAAGGTGGCAGCCTGCTGGTGTGTGGTGGCAAATGTGCTGATTATCATGCCGAAACCGATGGCGGCCAAAGCGGCGCAGACGACCACAATCAAGCAATATCCCAAATGCCCGGCCATGGAGAACTCCGGCAACCCGACAACGGGGAACAGCCAGATGCCCATGGCGACAATCAGGAAGAATTGCAGCAGGCAAACGGTTAGATAGACGGCCAGCTTGCTGGTCAGATAGATGAAGTAGGAACAGGGAGTGGTCATCAGACGTGCGAAACTGCCGTCCTGTCTTTCTTTGATGAGATTTCCTGAAAAGGAGATGACGATGAAGAAAATGGCGAACAGCGTCCAGGCCGGTACATTGTGGACGGCAGCGTTGAACATGCTGTTTTGCGTGTCGTCGCCAGCGATGATTTCCTGTAAGTCAATGTTTTGGGTGTCCGACAGATCAACAGAGCCCTCTTCCTGCCGGGTGGCCTTGCACAGGGCACTGGAGATTTCGTCCAAGATGATGTCGTGTTCCACCTGCAAAGAGGCCAGCCGTATGTGGCCCGAAAGTATTTGGCGGAACGAGCGCTCCGTGGTGGGGTCGATGTAGATGCGGATTTGCGTTTCCGTTACGGTGTCTGTGCTGTCGGTTGAATCGTCGTTTTGAGGGTGGGGGAGGGCGTCTTCGATAGCGTTGGCGGCATTGTCACGGATGCGAAGTGTGGTGCTGTCAGGAATGTAGATGCCGATAAGGTATTTGCCCTGTGTCACCAGCTCTTTCAGTCGTTCCTCTGTCATCCCTTTCTCTGCGTCGTTGGCCACGGTCACGTCGAAAAGACTCTCCTGTTGCAGTTTCCGGGTGATGGTCACGCCCACCGTGTCCTTGTCCTGGTCGTCGATGATCAGGGCGATGTGTTTGTCCGCATGGCTGCTGAACGCGCCTTCCTGCATGCCGGTCATCACCAGCACCAATGCCATGGGCATCAGGAACATGAAAAGCAGCCCCGCTTTGTCACGGAGTAGCAGCAGAAAATCTTTATAAAGTAGGGCTGTGAATTTGGACATGGTGCTAATTTCGTAAGGATTTTCCTGTGAGATGCAGATAAACGGACTCCAAATTGCTACAGTCCGGACAAGACTGGATCAGGGCGGCGGGAGTGTCTTCCGCAATCAGCTTCCCGTGGTCGATGATGCCAACGCGGGTGCAGAAGTGTTGTGCCTCGTCCATATCGTGGGAGGTGTACAAGATGGTAGTACCCTCTTCGTTGAGCTGCCGGAGATTGTCTAAAATAAGCGCTTTGGTCTGCACGTCAATGCCCACTGTAGGCTCGTCTAACAGCAGGAACTTCGGCTCGTGCAGGATGCCGGCGATGATGTTGAGGCTCCGTTTCATGCCGCCGGAAAACGTCTTGACGGGTTTCCGGGCGAAAGCGGTAAGACCGTACAGCTCTAAAAGCTGGTGGATGCGCTGCTTCAGGCGGGCGGAGGTTATCGGGTACAGGGAACCGAAGATACGGAGGTTCTCCAGCGCGGTGAGTTCGGGGAAGAGGGCAATGTTTTGCGGCACCACTCCGATTTGTGTGGTGACCTGCTTGCGTTTGTCTGGCATGCTGTTGCCCAAGACAAACACCTCCCCGGAATCCGGAACTAAAAGGCCCGACAAGATGCTCACAGTGGTGGTTTTGCCGGTGCCGTTAGGTCCGAGAAATCCGTACCGCTCGCCAGGAAGTATGGTCATATCCAACCCCTGGAGTACGGGATGATCCATGCCGTGGTATCGCTTGACCAGTTGCCTGATCTGAAGGACGGACTCCATGAGTTGACAGCTGATGCGTGCGGAAAAAACTATTTTGTCCGATGCTCTTTGATGTATTCAGCCATCACCTTGACGGATTTGAAGATCTCCTTGCCTTCATCGGCGTTGGCCAATTTGATGCCGTAGTTCTTCTCCATCAGCACTATCAGTTCCAGAGCGTCGATGGAATCCAGTCCGAGACCTTCGCCGAACAAGGGTGCGTTCTCGTCAATGTCAGCAGGGGTCATTCCCTCCAGATTCAACACTTCGATAATTTCTTTTTTCAGTTCTAAAATCAATTCGTCCATATTCTTAAATTTTTTGCAATATATTTTCGATTTTAATTCATAATCAGGATTGTTTAGCCGCATCTCTATTTCATCTCCTCTCCTCATCCAACCTTATAAAGCCTCATCCGCACATCACAATTCCCCGCATCGTAATCCACCCATCCGCAGAGGATGTGAGTGAACTCTGGATTGGCATCAAAGGTTTGACGTACAATTTGTTGTACTGATTCTTCAGAAAAAGTCGTGAACACGTAAAAGGAACTCTCCCCGCCGAGTTTGTGGCGGATGGCAATCTCTCCGGTGACGATGTTGGCCAAGGTATAGACGAACACCGCAGGGCTTGGATAGTAGTTGTCCGCGTCTTGGATGGTGGTCTGGTAGTGGCGGTCGTCGTCTAACGATGAAGCACTGTTCATCAGCACCACCGCCCAGTCGGGTTTGACGGCTTCGCGGTCAAAGTCCACATTGCGTAGCAGGATTTCCGCCGCAAGCGTGCCGGCCTTGCACAGGTTGTCCATCTTGAAAAATTTGGGGTATTGCATTCCGATGGCATGGTAGATGTCCGACAACCAGTTCCCGCATTGCTCCTTGCGGGTGATCAGGGTCTCCCCGTTCACCGTGACGTTGTCGTTGGTGATGTGGCATGAGGAAACACATGAGAGACTCGCACGTCTCGTCGATTGTGGTTGTAGAGACGCATAATTATGCGTCTCTACGGCGGGTATGGTAGATTTATTGCTGTTTTCCAACAATAACGCGGCGTTGCTGCCACCGAAACCGGAAATCAGTTTCATGAATGCATTGCCGTTTGTCGGTTGGTTTTGCAAGGTGACATTGACCTTGTTGGCCGTGCCCGGGTTGACGGTGCCCAACGTGCCGATAACCGTATGGTTTTTGACGGCCTGGTGGGCCATGATGGTTTCCAGCACGCCGGCGGCGCCCAGTGTATGTCCGAAATAACCTTTCAGACTGTTGACGGGCGTGTCTTGGAGATTGGCGCGGGTGATGGCCACCGATTCCATGTCGTCGTTATATGGGGTGGCGGTGCCATGTGCATTTAGGAAGGCGATTTGCGCAGGGTCATGGCCTTGCAGCACCCTGTTGATGGCGCGCAACAGTCCCTCGCCCGTGCGTGACGGTCCGGAAATGTGGTTCGCATCATTGTTGATGGCCCCGGCGCGTAGAATCAACGTGTCGTCGGGCAGGGTGGTACTTTCGTCGCCGATGGTATAGACGATGGCGGCGGCAGCCTCCCCTAAATTGAGCCCCTTTCGGTTGGCATCAAAAGGCATGCAACGCTCCTTGGAAAGGGCTTTGAACGACTGGAATCCGGAAATGATGAACTTGGAGAGTGTCTCTGCGCCGATGACCACAGCATACTTGTAGCCACCAAAACGGAGTTGGTTGGCGGCGGCTATCTGTGCGGCACATCCGGAAATGCAGGCGTTGCTGACCACGATCGGGGTGTTGGGGTTGTCGAAAAACTCCGCGATAATCTGCGCGGAACGCCACAGGTAGGGTCGCTCGGGCTCGTAAGGGTTGTGCTCCAGCAAATCGACGTTCCCTTTGGTGGTGGAGAGGATGAAGATGACATTGTCGCGGTCTGCGGCGATGTTGGCCTCTTCGATGGCTTGGCTGGCGGCGACTATGGCGGCTTTCTCCATCTTGGTGTATCCCTCGATGCCAAAATCAACCAAGGCACTGAACGTATTGTTGAGACGTTCCTCTTCAAAGAGTGAAATAAAACAGGGCTCCGGCAGGCCGAAAGCATGCTCATAATATTGAAGACGGCTTTCTCCGCGAAGCACTGCCTCAAAATTACCACGACTGGTCATGGCAAGAGGGGAAATGATGCTGTCTCCAATGCTGTAAATCATATACTTACGTGTATAAACCACCTATTTTAGAATAAGGCGCAAATATACAAAAAAAGCAGTAAGTTCGACAAGTGGAAGGTATGGCTCTAATTAGAGAATCCCGTTGATGCTCTTCCACTCTTTATATCTTTATAGAAATCAGGTACTTGCCAGATCAGGTTGTAATTGCGGTCAAGGAACACCTGCACGGTGTGGCCGGTTACCATTATTTCATCGGTTTTCGCATCGCGGATTTCGTAGTCGAACACGATTTTGGCGGAATCTGTGTTCCGATAGGTGCATTTGACTTTTATTCTGCTTTGGTAGTGTACGGCTTTCTTGTAGTTGAATTTTAATTCCACCAGCGGCGCGTAAACTCCTAACTCGTACATGCGGAGATATTCAAGCTGATAGGTCTGCCCGAAGAGTTCTCTGGCATCTTCAAAATATAAGGCGTAGTTACCATGCCATACAAACCCCATGGAATCCACTTCGCTGAAACGGACATCCACCTCTTTCTCAACTTGCAATATTTTGTCTGCCATTTTTTACGTTTTAACTGTTAGTTGTCCGAACAAAGACCTTCATGTCGCAATGTGCGACGGGTTGCCCGTTGCATTGGGTTTCCGCATGAACAACGAGGGCTTCAAAAACGGCGGAAATGACAGTGACGGTAGTTGTTATGGTTTCGCCAGCCGCTGGGAGGGTCGTGTGTTCGAAGTTGTTGACGGCTCCAATCACGCCAATGGGGATAGGTTTGTTGCGGTTAACCCATCCGATGCGGGCGGCACAGGTTTGCGCGACGTTTTCGATCAGGCCCGCTTCTGACAAATAGCCGTTTTCCACCAAAATGTGATCCGGCGGGATGTGAAAGTCGGTCACAACCTCTTCCTCGTTGCAAGATAACAGATTGTCAACCAGTACAAATGGTGGACGTTGAGGGATGTATGGAAGTGCAGGTGTAGGAAACATGAGGGCGATTATTTAACACTACATTCCATGATACTATGCCCTCCGACACCCAGATTTTCGTGTAGCACATCAATTTTCAACCCAGCCTCTTCCACGCAGCGGGCCATGTCGCCGGAATAGTACATTTTGCTGTTGCCATTGGCGATGGCGGTGAAATAGATGCTGGTTTGAGCAAGACAATAGGAGGCTGTTTCGAAGCGTTGGAGATCCCAAAAAGTTTCCATGATGTACAGTTTGCTCTGTGTGTCCATGGACTTGGCGGCACGGGTGAGAATGCTGGTCACCTCCTCCTCCGAGAAACAATCCAAAAATTGGCTCATCCAAATGGCGTCAAACCCTGTGGGGAACGGTATGGTACGGTCGAGCAGGTTGCAACCGTGGCCATGGATCCTGTCGGCTCCCTCCAGACCTTTGGTTTGCTCGCGCATCATGGCTAACTGCTGTGGCAGGTCCATGATGGTGACATGTACGTCGGCATCGTGTTTCACGCACTGCATGGCCCAGCGTCCAGTGTTGCCCCCAACGTCCAACAGTGTCTTGGGATGATTCTTGAACACGATTTCCAATGCTTGCGCGAAAGAATTGTCCGAATAGAAATGGTCAAAGCCGAACCAACTTTTCTGCACTTGCGGCGGCAGTTTCGACAACCCTTCATACACGGTCGGCCAGTCTCCGAACACTTTCAATCCTTCAGGTTTGCCGTTGAGCAATGACTCCTCCAAACGGAACATGCCGAGATAGTTCACATCATGGTTGAAATCCATGTTCACGCGTACTGACTCGTCGTTGAGCAGAAACCAGCCGGTCTTGGAGAGAAAGAAACGATCGTCATGCAGAAGGATAGTGCCGATGGTCAAAGAAGATTCCAGCAGGACTTTTGTGCCGTATAGCGACAGTTTTGTGGCATTGGCGATTTCTGTCATGGTCAAGCCGTCTTTGTGTTCGTTCAACATCTCGAAAATGCCGAACTTGACCATCAGTCGTGAAACTTGGAACACAATGGGTCCAAAGGCGATCTCCTGTGCTAAACGTTGTGCTTGTAAAGCAGAGTGGTGTTCTTTGGCGTATATTTCCTTTTGCGGAGATTTTAATTTCATAGTGATTGTATTTTGAGTTATTTTCTGTTGTGATTATTTTCCAGATTCCAAAAATCATAAAGGTTGAACCATTGCTCGGGGTATTGTAGGAGCACATTTTCAAGGCTTTTCACATATTGTTCTATCAAGATGTCGCATTTTTGGCTTGTTGTAAGGCTGGGTTCCACGTTCAACAAGGTTGTGTGGCAAGAGTAACACAGTCCTTTCTCCTTCATCACGGCAACGGAAAGCACGGGCACGTCCATTTGTGCGGCCAGTCGGAACGGTCCGATGGGAAAGTCAGCCGGATGCCCTAAAAAATCAAGGGTTTTCTTTTTCGGGCTGCCGAAAAGGCGGTCGCACAGGATGGCCACCACCTCGCCGTTCTCAAGAGCGTTTTTGATGGTGAAGAGGTGCGACATGTCTGCCGTGACAGGGATGAGGTTGACATGGTTCTCCCCAAACACGGAGGTTCTTTGCTGGTTGAGCATCTCGCTCTCCCCACCGTAAATGATGACGTTGATTTTCTTGGGATTTTTTTCGAAGGCGGTGGCGAGCAGCTCGAAATTTCCGATGTGGGATCCCGCAAACAAGACTCCTTTTTCCTGTTCGAAGAGTCGTTGAGGAATTTCCGGTTGCTCCACCCGAACGGAGAACTGGTCGCTGCGGCCTGCCCAGATGGCGAACTTGTCAATCACCACTTTCCCGAAATTGTATGCGTTGCGTGCGGTGGAGCGCAGGGCACGCCATCTGCCGTACCTGTGGATGTCGTGAAAATAGCGGTACAGTGCCCGGTTAGGCTTGCGGGCAAAGATAAGGCAGAAGGGGATGATGAATGGAAGCGAGGGGTACAACGCCGTGACACGGAAACGTTTCAGAAAAGAAAGTAAGAAACGTTGTCCGAATTTCCCGCCTTTAGTCTTGCCTTGCCATTGTCGGCCGTCCGCCATAGGTTTTAGTTTACTTTGCCCATGATATAATCATAGAATTGTCCAAGAGTTTTCACCTCTTTCATCTCTTCGGGCTTGATCTTGAATCCGAAATTTTTCTCCACGATGACCACAATATCGACGAAGTCCAAGCTGTCGATGCCCAGATTCTCTTTCAAAAGAGCATCCTCTTTTAACAAATCTTCTTCGATTTCTATTTCCTCTACCAAAAAATGGTTGACAGTTTTGATTACTTCTTCTCTTTGCATATCAAATATGAATTATAAAATTTTCTTGATGACTAATGCGCTGTTGGTGCCTCCGAACCCGAAGGAGTTGGAGAGATACAGGTTGATGTTTTTTTCTATGGTTTTGGGGACGATGTTCAAATTCTTGGAGTATTCGTCGGGGTTCTCGAAGTTGAGGTTAGGGGCGATGAAGCTGTTGAGCATCATGAGGTTGGAATAGACAATTTCGCTGGCGCCGGCCATCCAGCACTCGTGCCCTGTCATGGACTTTGTGGAGCTGACAGGTGTGCGGTAAGGGGAGAAGAGATGGTCGAGGGCCATGGCCTCGAACGCGTCGCCTTGCAAGGTGGAGGTGGCGTGCGCGTTGATGTAGTCGATGTCTTGGGCGGAAACGCCGGCATCGTTGAGGGCGCGTTCCATAGCGATGCTGGAGCCCAGGTCGCTGGGTTGGGAGATGTTTGCTCCGTTGGAGGAAAACCCATAGCCGGCCACTTCGGCAATGATAGGTGCGCCTCTCATGACGGCGTGGTCGTAGTCTTCCAGAATGACCGCCGCAGCCCCGCCTCCGGGCACAAGCCCGTCGCGGTCGCGGTCGAACGGGCGCGATGCCTTGGTGGGTTCGTTCTCCCGGATGGAGAATGCTCCAATGCCGTCGAAACTACCCATGGAGAGATAGTGGGTCTCCTGTGCACCGCCGCATATTACCATGTCTTGTAGCCCGTTACGGATGAACATGAGCCCTAACCCGATGGCGTGTGAGCCGCTGGCGCAGGCCGCACTGATGGTCATGTTGATGCCTCGCAACTTGAAAATGGTGGACAAGTTCATGGTCACGGTGGAGTTCATCGATTGGAAAATGGCACCAGAACCCATCATCTGGGTGTCTTTATACTCCATGGCGGTGGTGTGCGCCTCGATGACTGCCTTAGCGGAGGAATCGTTGCCGAACAGCACGCCCACCTCGTTCTTCTCCAGATAGTCCATTTCCACACCTGCCTTGCGCAAGGCCTCGGCGGTGGCCATGTAGGCATATTCGCCTTCCTCGGCCAGACAGACTCTGGACCGGCGGTCCAACACGCCCTTCAGCACGGGACGCTCCACGATGCCGGTAAGGGCGGAACGGTAACCGTACTCCTTGCGCATCGGGTCAATGCCGATGCCCGACTTGCCTGCATATAACGACTGGGTCACCTCTTCCAGATTCTTGCCCAGACAGGAATAAATACCCATACCTGTGATAACTACTCGTCTCATGAACTATTATTTTAGCTTTTAATTCCTATATCTTTTGACTCTACCCTCTTTTACGTATAAAGCCCCCCATTAATCGAAATCACCTCGCCAGTGATGTAGGCGGCATCGTCGGAGGCCAGAAAACCGACCAATGCGGCCACCTCTTCGGGTTTTCCGAAACGTCCTGCGGGTATCATCTTCTTGAAATCAGCCTCGTTAAATCCTTGCGTCATGTCCGTCTCAATAAACCCTGGGGCTACGGCATTGACAGTTATTTTGCGGGAACCGATTTCCTGCGCCAGTGCCTTGGTGGCGCCAATCAGGGCTGCCTTGGCGGCGGAATAGTTGGTCTGCCCGCCCTGTCCCTTGAGCCCGGAAAGGGATGCCATGTTGATGATGCGTCCGTCACGCTTGGACAGCATTCCTTTTATGAGCCTCCGGGTGGTGTAGAAGAAGCCGTTCAGCGTGGTGTCGATGACACTATGCCAATCTTCGTTTTGCATGAAAACCATCAGCGTGTCCTTGCGGATGCCCGCATTGTTGACCAGCACACCGATATAATCTTCGGGATGGGCATTCTGCCAGGTCTCAATGGCTTGGTCAACTTCGTCAGCTTTTGTCACATCAAATGGCATCAGCTCTGCGGTGCCTCCGTTTCCGGTGATGATCTGCCGGGTTTCCTCGGCGGCCTGCTGGTTCGACTGGTAATTGATGAGGACGGGGAGCCCCATTGAGGCTAACTTGATGCAGACGGCTTTGCCGATACCCCTGGAACCACCCGTTACTAAAGCGTATTTCATATTATAGAAGATTGGTGGATTTTGTTCTTAAATAATGTTCAATGTTTTGAATGTCAATGTCTTTTGGCGTGTCCTCGATGAATTTCGGCACGATGGCGCGCACTTCATCGTAGATGCTTCTCGTGAGCGGGGAAAGTTTGCCCTGAATCTCTATACAGTCGATGGCTTGCGCCAGAGCGATGTAGTGGATGGCCATCACTTGGTAGCAGTTGTCAATGACGCGTTTGGCCAAAATAGCGGAATTGGTGCCCATGCTGACCACATCCTGATTGTCATTGTTGTTGGGGATGCTATGCACGTACATGGAATTGGACAGTGCCTGGCATTCGGCCGTGGTGGAGCAAGCGGTGAACTGCATGGCCTGGATGCCGTAGGTGAGCCCCAGGGTGCCCAGGTTCAGGAACGGGGGCAATATGCCGTTGATGCGGTCGTGGCACAGGTAGTTGAGCTGGCGTTCCATCAGCACGGCAATCTTGGTGGTGGCGATTTTGAGCTTGTCCATCTCGAAGGAGACATAATCCCCGTGGAAATTTCCGCCATGATAGACCATTTCCGTCTCCATATCGACCACGGGGTTGTCATCAACGGCGTTAAATTCCTCGATCAGAATCTTTTCCGTGAACTTGTAGGCATCGTAGATGGGACCGAGAATCTGGGGAACACAGCGTAGCGAATAGTAGGGCTGAACCTTATGGGTGAAGACCTTTTCTTCATGATGGTGGAACATCTCGGCGGTACGTTTGCGCATGCACTGGTCGCCGTCGGCCACTTCGAGCATCTTGCGTGCGATGACCGATTGCCCTTCATGGTTCTTGAGGTCGTTCAACTCTTTGGCCATGAAGTCGTCGTATGATCCGGCAATTTCGTTGATGATTACAGAGGCGATGAGGGCGTAGTCAAGCAGTTTTTTGGCGAAGTGGAGGTTGACAATGCCCACGCCGGTCATCATGGCGGTGCCGTTATTAAGGGCGAGCCCTTCTCGCAACGTGGGTTTCAGAGGCTTAATGCCCAATTCTTCCATCACTTCAGCGGTAGGCCTGCGCTGACCCTGGTAAAATACGTCACCTTCGCCAATGAGGGCCAGTGCCATGTGTGCCAGTTGCACCAGGTCGCCGGAGGCCCCAACACTCCCGTGTTGTGGGATGACCGGGCAGATGTCTTTGTTGATGAATGTTTGCAGCAGCTCCATCGCGTATGGATCCACTCCGGACTTTCCTCTAACAAAAGTGTGGAAACGCGCCAACATGGCCGCTTTTACATATAATTCAGGGAATGGTTCGCCGGCACCGCAGGAGTGACTGCGGATGATGTTGTATTGCAAAGCGCGGATGTCCTCGTCTTTTACACGATATTGTGCCATCGGTCCAAAACCTGTGGTGATGCCGTATATGATTTTATCTTTTGAAAACTCTTTGAGATAATGGAAGCTTTCGGTCATTCTTTTTTTGTCCTCATCGGTGAAGACCAATGACATTCCGTTGAATAATATATTCTCTATATCAAATAGTTGCATGATTAAAATGAAAATTTTCACTCTGATTTTTAAGGGCGCAAAGATATAAAAAATATCAGTGTCTTAAAAAAATGTATAATCTCTAAACTGTTTTTTTGTGTGCAGGCGGTTATGTTTTTTTTTGTACTTTTGCCGCCAATTTAAATTTGGAAGATGGATAAGAATACGGTTATCGGTCTGTTGCTGATTTTCGCCCTGTTTCTGGGCTTCAGCTTCTACCAGACCTCTCAGATGAAGAAGCAGAAAGCAGCGCAAGAAGCGCAGATGTTGGAAGAAATTGAGAAAGAGACGGCGGAAACCGCACAGGCACTCTCCTTGGACAACCAGTCGGACACGACCGGTAACACGGTTGAGAATCCCGCAATGACCTCCCTCACTCCCGCACAACGATTCTCTAATGCCCAAGTGTCCGAAGATGGCGACTATATGGTGGAAACCGCCAAGGCATATTACCATTTCAGTAAGAAAGGCGGATATCTCAAGCAGATTGAACTGAAAGATGTTTACCGTTACACTGCGAAGGATTCCGCCAAACAGCCCCTTGTGATTTTCGACGGTGGCTCCAACCGCATGTCCATCAAGCTGATGCTCCGAGACCAGACGGAAGTGTCCACCAGCGACTGCTACTTTGTGGCCAACACTGAGGAATTGGTAGTGGATGGGAAACACAACAAACTATCGTTACGGCTGTACCCCAATGCCAGTGCCGACAGCACTCAGTGTCAGGTTCTCGACCAAAAATCCTACATTGAGTATCTTTACACTTTTTCCAATGACGACTATAAGTTCGACTATGAGATCAATGTGGTCAATATGGAGTCGTATCTTTATCCGAACCGCCATGCTTTCACAATGCAGTGGGTGGCACAGCCCAAGTGTGTGGAGAAAAACTTCGACTATGAGAAGAACATCACTTCTATATATTATATGGACAACAGCGATGATGTTGGCAACCTTGACGAGCGCAAGCCCGACAAAAAGGATTTCACTGCTCCGCTTAAGTGGGTCTCTTTCAAACAGCAGTTCTTCACCACCTGTCTGGTGTCTAAGGAGGTGCCGTTCTCTTCTGGCTCCCTGTCGGTACAGCTTCCCGAGGAAAAGCGGGACAACATTCTGAAAGACTGCACCGCCGATCTTGACTTTGAGATTGCCGACCTTAACAAGGGCCATTTCGGCATGTACATGTACGTGGGACCGAACCAGTATCGCCTGCTTAAGGAATATGACACGAAATTAGAGCGTCAGGTGCCGCTTGGCTGGGGGTTCTTCCTGCTGCAGTGGATCAACCGCTTTATCATCATCCCCGTTTTCAACTGGTTGGAAGCCTACGGTTTGAGTTATGGTCTTATCATTCTGATACTCACCATCTTCATCAAGGTTGTGGTGCTTCCGGTCAGCTATAAGACCTACATTTCGTCGGCCAAGATGCGTGCGTTGAAACCGGAAATCGAGGCTCTCAACGCGAAATATCCGAAGGATGAGGACATGATGAAGAAGCAGCAAGCCACGATGAGCCTCTATCGCAGCGCGGGGGTGAAGCCCGCCGGCGGTTGTGTGCCGATGTTGCTTCAGATGCCGATACTCATTGCCATGTACCGGTTCTTCCCCTCCGCCTATGAGTTACGCCAACAGCCGTTCCTTTGGGCTGAGGATCTTTCCACCTACGACTCCATTTGGGATTTCGGTCACAATATCCCGCTTCTCGGTGACCACCTCAGCCTGTTCACCATCCTTATGACCATCGCCACGATAGTCTATACTTGGCTGAACCAGAAACTGATGGCCCCCACGCAGGGCAACAAGGACCAGCAGCGCATGATGAATATCATGATGTATATGATGCCGGTCATGTTCCTGTTCATGTTCAACAATTTCGCATCCGCTCTTACCTACTACTATCTGCTCTTCAACCTCGTCACGTTCCTGCAGATGTTTATCTTCCGCATTGCAATTGACGAGGACAAACTCCGCGCCAAGATGCAGGAGAATATGAAAAAGCCTGTCAAGAAGTCCAGATGGCAGCTCAAGATGGAGGAATTGCAAAAACAGCAGGCACAAATGCTTAAACAACAGCAACAATCACAAAAAAGAAAATAATTTTAAAAAAAGATGGCAAAGTGAACGAAATTTCCGTACTTTTGCGGTCTCATTTGAATCAATAAAAGTATTAGACATTATGGAAAATCAAGACAAAAACGAAGTTCTCTCGCGTGCAGTGAAAGCAGGGAAAAGAACCTACTTCTTCGATGTTAAAAGAAGCAGAAACGAGGAGATGTATCTGACCATCACGGAAAGCAAGCGCAAGTTTAACGCAGATAACGGGAATTTCTTTTACGAGAAACATAAAATATTCCTTTACAAGGAGGATTTCGAGAAATTCAAGAATGCCCTGTCCGGCGTGATTGAATTCATCGAAAACGGTACTGTTCCAGAGGAAACCTTCTTCGAGAATGACAAGTTTGAGAAGACGGAAGATGACATGGACCTGGGTATCACCTTTGACGATATAGACCTTTCATTATAATGGGGAAAATAGTAGCCATTGTAAACCAGAAGGGTGGGGTGGGGAAGACAACCACCGCCGTGAATCTGGCGGCGTCGCTGGCGTTGCTGGATTTCCGTGTGCTGTTGATTGACGCGGATCCGCAAGGCAACGCCTCCAGCGGTGTGGGTGTCTATCCTGACGACAACACCATAAGTATCTATGACTGCATTGTGAATGGTAAGATGGCTTCAGAGGCCGTGGTGGAAACGAAAACCCCCAACCTCTATTTGATGCCAGCCACCATTCACCTCGTGGGCGCCGAAATCGAGATGATTTCTTTCGACCGTCGGGAATATCGGATGAAGGATGCGCTTACGGATGTCAAGAACGATTACGACTTTATATTCATCGACTGTGCGCCGTCATTGGGCCTTGTCACCCTTAATGCGCTTGTCGCCGCCGATTCAGTCATCATTCCCGTGCAGTGCGAGTATTTCGCCCTCGAAGGTCTCGGCAAACTGCTCAACACCATCCGTATCGTGCAGTCGAACATGAACCCGGATCTCTCCATCGAGGGAATCTTGATGACCATGTACACGAATCGCTTCAAGTCCGCCAATGCCGTCTATGAGGATGTGCGCTTCCATTGCCGCGACATCGTGTTTGACACGGTCATCAACCGTACGGTGCGCTTGAGTGAGGCTCCCAGCTACGGGGTGCCGATCGCTGTCTATGACATCAAATCTGTCGGCCACGTCAACTACATGAACCTTGCCAAGGAGTTCCTCTTGAAGAACGGATATACTGTATAATGTACAATGTTCTAATCACTATTCATTAATCACTCTTCACAAAAATTAATCTGAATCAAAATATTATGCCAAAAAAAGACAAACCATTAGGACGCGGATTGGAAGCGATGCTCGGCGGGATGGAGATACCCGTACACAGCGAGCATTCGCAGGTGGTGAGTGGAAACACCAACATCCGCATAGAATCCATCGAAGCTAACCCTTACCAACCGCGCACTCGATTCGATGAAGAGTCGTTGGCGGAATTGGCTCAGTCCATCAAGACTTATGGGCTTATTCAGCCGGTGACAGTGCGTCCGGTAGGCAACGGCAAATACCAGCTCATTTCCGGGGAACGACGTTTCCGTGCCGCCCAGATGGCCGGACTGACGGATATACCCGCTTTCGTCCGCACTGTGGATGATGCCCTTTCCATCCAGATGGCTCTTGTGGAGAACATCCAGCGCACCGACCTGAATGCTATCGAGATAGCCTTGAGCTACCAGATGCTCATGGAAGAGTGTCATTTCACCCAAGAAGAGCTCGCCGTTAAAGTAGGAAAGACCAACACTTCTATTTCCAACTACTTGCGTCTCCTCAAACTTTCGACACCCGTGCAGGTGGCTGTGCGCGACAACCAGATCGCCATGGGGCATGCCCGCGCATTGGTTCCTGTGGAGGACGAAGCGTTACAAGCCAAATTAGTACAACAGATTATCAAAGATCAACTGTCTGTGAGACAGACTGAATCATTGGTGAAATCCGTCTTGGAGGGCTCCCGTAACAAAAAGTCGAAGGTGAAAATAACCCTTTCCGATGAAGTGCGCAACGCCCAGACCGCCTTGGGAAAGAAATTGAACACAAAGGTGAATATCAAGAAAGATATTTCGGGGAAGGGCACGATTCAAATTCCGTTCTCCTCCGACGAAGAGTTAAAACATATTCTGGACGTTTTGCAATAAATCGTTAACATCAGCGTTAGCCTGTTGCAAAAGTGATGATTATGAGAATGAAAAAGCAGATTTTTGTGGGTGTTATCTTGCTCTGCATGAGTCTGTTTGCTTATTCCCAAGAAATTACCTCACCGAAGGTCTCACGTGTGAAAGCACATGATTCGCTGAAAGTTGCCAAACATAGTCCGACAGCCGCGATACTGTATTCCATCATTCCGGGTGGCGGGCAGATTTATAACCGCAAATATTGGAAAGTGCCTATTATCTATGGCTTGTTTGAAGTCTCCGGCTATTTCTTGTACAAATACACGTCTGACATGCTCTTGTACAGAAGGGAATTTATCAATCGTCGCGATGGGCATACAGACTTGCTGATTCCCGGACTGGCCAATTCTGATGACGAGAACATCCTCTCCATGCACCAAAAGGCACTCCGCAATATGGAAATCAGTCTTGCGGCCACCGCCCTCATCTATACGCTAAACTTTATCGACGCCATGGTGGATGCGCATCTCTATTACTTTGATGTTTCTGATGATTTGTCGCTGTATTGGAGTCCGATGTTGTTGCCGACCCCGGGCAGCTCCTCGCCATCATACGGCATCTCTGTGGCTTTGAGCTTCAAATAATTACTTGGACTTAAACTTTGACCTTTAAAATTTTAATAATGACAAAATTCAACATTATTTTAGCCGTAATTGTCCTGTTCATGCTCCCGTTTGGACTTTCGGCGCAGAATTGCCATATTACGGGTAGAGTTGCCGTGCCGGCACTGCAGGGCAAGAATATCGCAGTGCTGAATATGAACACTGGCAAGTCGCTGGCATCCACAAAGATAGTGGACAGCGTTTTTACATTGGACATCGAAGTGTCGGAACCGTTCGTGGGCATGTTAAAGACGGATCCTCAAAACAACGATGCCCGCAGTTACTATTACCTGCGCATTGTTGGCGAACCGGGCAATATCTACGCCGACTTGGTTACCGATTCGTTGTCTGGAACGCCGCTTAATGATCGTTTCTATGACTTTTCCAAATGGTGCAATAATGAGGTAAGTGCCATCAGCGCCTATTATTCGAAGATGGATCAGATGATATCCATGCCGAGAGAGGAACGGGAGAAACAGGTACGGGAGTATCAAGACCGGACCAGGATGCTCTTTCTTATGATGAAAGACACTTATACCGCTAACAAGTCGAATGCCATGGGCGCACTTGTTATGGAGAATTATCTGGAATATGAGGCGGAAGATTATGAGTCCGTGGTAGAGATGTTGGAAGGGGCAGCTCCTGTGGTAACTACATATCAGCCTCTTAAGACGAAATTGGCGGCGATGGAAAAAGTTAGCCACACGGCAGCGGGCAAACCGTTTATTGACCTTGACCTGACGGACTATAAGACAAAGAAACCTGTAAAGTTGAGTAAAGTGATTAACGGCAAAGTCGCGCTCATTGACTTCTGGGCTTCCTGGTGCGGACCCTGTCGCCGTGAAATCCCCAACATCAAGAAGATTCACGAACAATACGGTAGCAAGGACTTTGTGGTAATCAGTCTCAACGTGTGGGACAAACCCGACGCGCAGGCCAAAGCAATCAAGGATTTGGGCATGACGTGGACACAACTGACCGACGCCACCCGTAATGCCACTGATACCTACGGCATTGATGGCATCCCCCAGATACTGCTCATCGGCAAGGACGGGAAAATCATTGCCCGCGATTTGAGAGGGGAAGAAATCGAGAAGGCTGTGAAAAAAGCATTGGAAAAATAGTCAGTTTTTTGTACTTTTGCACTTTGAAACAAAGGATTAGACGTATGACTGCTGTAGAATTACAAACCGAACTGTTGCGAGAAATCTCTCCCATTGCAGAAGACGAGGGGTTGATGCGCAAGGTGATTAATTATGTTAGAGATCTCGTCCGCATTAAAGATGAGGAGGTCGAGACCAAAGAAGATGTCGTTGGAAACATACGTGAAGCATTTGCCGAATTTAAACAATATAAGGAAGGTCAACTTGAATTTCAATCTGCCGATGATTTACTAAATGAACTTCGTACATTATGAACTGTAGAATCGTTGTCACTCCGACTTTTTCTCGTGAATCTAAAAAACTATCCAAACGCTATCCTTCATTTGCGGACGATTTTGAAAGTTTTCTTCTTAATCTGAAGGAAAACCCATCGTTGGGAACTTCTATAGGGCATGGAATTCATAAAATTCGTTTCGCAATAACCTCAAAAGGCAAAGGAAAACGCGGTGGAGCAAGAGTCATTTCGCATGTTAACGTTGTACTTGAACTAAATCAACAAGAGGTGACTTTGTTAACAATATACGACAAGTCCTATAAAGAAAATATAACAGATCAGGAAATAATACAATTATTGCAAGAAGCAGGAATCGAATAATGAAAGTCGCAATATTAGGATACGGGAAAATGGGCCATATCGTGGAGAAGGTGCTGTTAGAGCGGCGGCACGAGGTTGTGGCCGTCATCGACAACGAGGCGGACTGGCAGCGTCTTGACCGCGAATTCCGTTCTGCGGAGGTCGCCATCGACTTCTCTGAGCCAGGTGTCGCGGTGCCGAACATGCTCCGCGCATTCGAGGCAAACGTCCCGATAGTGGTCGGCACCACCGGCTGGCACGACCGTTTGGATGAGGTCCGTAAGCAGTGCATGGCGCATAGCGGCCGTCTGGTCTATGGTGCCAACTTCAGCATCGGGGTCAATATCTTCTTCAAAGTCAACCAGCTTTTGGCCAAGCTGATGAACACGCAAGATCGATACCAAGTAGCGATGGAGGAAACCCACCACATCCACAAAAAGGACGCCCCGAGCGGCACCGCCATCCACCTTGCGAAGGATATTGTCAGCGGGGTCGATTCGCTGCAGGACTGGCGGTTGACTCCTTGCGACCATACGAATGTGGTGCCTATAACGGCCATCCGTGAGGGTGAAGTCCCCGGCACGCATAAGATCGTGTGGAAATCTCCTGAAGATACTATTGAAATCACTCATACCGCCCACGGCCGCGAAGGCTTCGCTCGCGGAGCCGTCCACGCCGCCGAATGGCTGGTGTTGCAACCTTCTGGCGTGTATCCGTTTGAAGAAACATTAAATGATACCCGTAGGGGCGAATAATTATTCGCTCCTACCATCCTTAACACTAACCTTCTAACCTTCAATAACCTTCAATAACCAATAACCCATAACCAATAACCATTCAAAAAGATGTTCATATCAAAAACCGCATTAATCATCATCCTCATCATCTCTTTTCTCGGCTGGCAAGCCGGGATGTGGGGCATTTTCAAGAAAGCAGGCTTGAAGCCGTGGCTGTCGCTGATTCCGTTCTACAACATCTGGTTGTGGATCAAGGTGGTCATCGGACGTAAATGGTGGTGGATGCTGCTGTTCCTGATTCCGTATCTCGGCTTTTTCATGTTCTTCTACATGATTTGGGAGACCATCCGGCAATTCAACAAATACAGCTACTTGCCGCTGATTTTCGGCACGCTTTTCTTCCCGTTTTACCTGCCGTATCTGGGATTCTCGCCGAAGGAGCAGTATGTCACGCCGGAGAATTTGGAGCGTCCGAAGAAAACCTCGGCTCGTTCCTGGGGAGATGCGCTGATTTTCGCGGTGGCCGCTGCCTACATCATCCGCTCCTGCTGGTTCGAGCTCTACACCATCCCGACTTCCTCCATGGAGAGTTCCTTAATGATTGGCGACTTCCTTTCCGTGAGCAAGGTTGCGTATGGTGTCCGCGCACCGCAAACCCCGTTAGCTATTCCGTTTATCCACAACAAACTGCCTAAGACCGAGGTGAAATCCTATTCGGAAATCATCAAGCTGCCTTACATGCGTTCCAAGGCGTTGAAACCGATAAAACGCAACGATGTGGTGGTCTTTAACTATCCTGACGGCGACACGGTCGTGGTAGAAAGGCAGGCGGAAAGTTACTACGCCATTGTTCGAGAATACGAGGCGATGCTTAACCCGAATGCGAGCATAGCGGAGAAAAACAACGTGTTCCGTCGGTACTCACCCGAATACATTCAACAATTACGGATGAAATATCCCGGTGCGTATGTGCCCGGGAAGGGTAGGGAAGTGGTCTGGAGCGAGTACAAGGTGATTGCCCGTCCTGTTGATAAACGCGAAAACTATGTGAAACGTTGCATCGGTACCCCTGGAGACAAGTTGCAAATTGTTGACAAACAGGTTTATATCAACGGTGAGAAGGCTGTCAATCCCGACCGTATCCAATATGCCTGCCTGATTTCTCATCCTACAGGTCTGCAACTTTCTAAAAAGGAACGCAAGAATCTGAATATCAATGAAGAAGATATGCAACAGGTGGATGTCAACCGTTATGTGGCGATGCTGAATGGCGAGCAGCAGATCATTATCAAGAAGAAAGGTTTTGAAGTGCAGATTTTGGAGGAGGAAGAGGGTGTCTTTAGTCCTGACATTTTCCCGCACGACAGCAACTACAAGTGGAACAAGGACTTTTTCGGCCCGCTCACGATTCCGCAAAAGGGCGCTACCGTGCAGATTTCGCCCGAGAACATCGCTCTTTACGAGAAAATCATCCACAATTACGAAGGTCACGATTTGCAGGTGAAGGACGGCAAAATCCTGATTGACGGTCAGGAGGCCACCGCCTACACCTTTGCGATGGACTACTACTTCATGATGGGTGACAACCGCCACAACTCCGCTGACTCCCGTTTCTGGGGCTTCGTGCCGGAAGACCATATCGTGGGCAAAGCCTCCATCGTGTGGCTCTCGTTGGACAAGTTCAAGACTTGGAGCGACAAGGGTAAAATCCGTTGGAACAGGATGTTCAAGAAGATTCGGATGTGACAATATGCAGGCCGAGGCGGTTTTGGAAACTCTTGCTCGGACATTTTTTTTGATTATCGAATGGCGGAAGTTAGTTTTTCTCTTGTCTCCGAATCTAAAGTTATGTAATCTTCAATTGTATGAGGATGTATGGCTGGGGCATTGGCGAGGGCGTTTTCAATGATGCGCGGAATGTCCGTGAACTTGATTTTCTCCTGCATGAACATCTTGACGGCCACCTCGTTGGCGGCGTTCATCACGCAGGGCATTCCACCTCCGGCAGCCGATGCTTTATAGGCCATATTCAAACATGGAAACACTTCTCTGTCAGGTTTTTCGAAGGTTAGTTTGGAATATTTGGCGAAGTCGAGCCGGTCGTATGGCAACGGTAATCTGAGCGGGTAGGAGAGTGCGTATTGTATGGGCAACCGCATGTCGGGAACGCCGAGTTGCGCCTTCACGGAGCCGTCCTCGAACTGCACCATGGAGTGGATGACCGACTGCGGGTGAACCACCACGTCAATCTTCTCCAAAGGCATGTTGAACAGCCATTTGGCTTCGATGACCTCCAAGCCCTTGTTCATCAGCGATGCACTGTCAATGGTCACTTTCGGGCCCATGCTCCAGTTGGGGTGCTTGAGGGCGCTCTGCAGGGTGACCGTTTCCAGTTGCTCTTTGGTATAGCCCCGGAATGCGCCGCCGGAAGCCGTGATGATCAGCTTCTCTACGGGGTTGTACTGCTCGCCCGCGAGGCATTGGAAAATCGCCGAATGCTCTGAATCCACAGGCAATACGGGCGTGTTGTGCTCTTTGGCGGTGCGCATGATGAGTTCGCCTGCCACCACGAGGGTTTCCTTGTTGGCAATGGCCAACGGGGTGCCGCATGATACGGTGCGGAACGCTGGCTTGAGCCCCGCGATGCCCACGATGCAAGACAACACCATATCCACGCAGTCCATCTCGCACACGTCGCACAACGACTCCTCGCCGCAGAAGACCTTCACGTCCTCGTCAGCCAGAGCCTCTTTCACCTTGCGGTATGCCTCTTCCTGCACCACCACCACCATGTTGGGATGGTACTTCTTCGCTTGCTCGATTAGCAGATCCGCGCTGGAGTTTGCGGCGATGATTTCCAACTGCAGCACATCGGGATGGAGCGCGATGACCTCCAACGCTTGCGTGCCCATGGAGCCCGTCGAGCCGAGAACGGCGATGCGACGGGGATGGGGTTGTTCTTGTTGATTATAATTGTTATTCATAATATTTCATCTTTAACCGGAGGACGCTCTTTTTTTTACTAACCAGAGGTGGCGGCGCTCGTTCCTCGCGCCTTACCCCTGGCTACCAAGCTCTTGCCCCTAACGGGGCTGCTTAAGGAAGTAGTTTAATAATATGTTGGCGTTTCGTTACAACTGCTAACTGCTAACTACTAACTGCTAACTGCTAACTGTCACAGCGTCTCCACCACCTTGCAAATATCCGCAAACACGTGCTCAATGTCCTGCATTCCGTTGATTTCCACCAATTTGCCTTGTTTTTGGTAGTATTCCACGAGCGGCATGGTCTGGGCGAAGAAGTTTTCGACGCGGGCCTTGACGGTGGCGGGGGTGTCGTCGGCGCGTTGCTCGATTTCGGCGCGTTTGAGGATGCGTTTTTGGACCTCCTCCATCTCCACTTTCAGGTAAATGACCTTGGTGATGTCGAGGTTGGTGAAGAAGCTCTTGTCGTCGAGCATCTCGGCCTGTTTGATGGTGCGCGGCACGCCGTCGAAGATAAATCCCTTGGTGTCAGCGTGTTTCTCGATGTGGTTGCGGAGCATCCCGAGAGTGATGTCGTCGGGACAGAGGTCGCCGCGGTTGATGATTTCCTGCGCCTTCAGCCCCAGCGGGGTCTTGTGGGAGATCTCGTAACGGAACAGGTCGCCGGTGGAGACGTGTTCAAGTTGGAATTTTTCGGCCATCTGTTTAGCCTGGGTGCCTTTCCCGCTGCCGGGGGCACCGAACATGACGATGTTGATCATATTGTAGGGTATTTTGATGTTTCTTTATTTTCCTAGGGCTCACTTCGTTCACCCTAGGTTGACACGTGTCGGGCTTTCAGCCCTTTTGGAATCCTAGGGCTCACTTCGTTCACCCTAGGTTAGCATAGGTCGGGCTTTCAGCCCTTTTTTGAATTATTGTTTGATAAAGGGTTTGGTTATCTGGCCCGTGGATGTGGTCACACGGACAAAATAGAGGCCGTCGGAGAGATTGGAAACGTTGATTTGTGCCGTCTGTAGGGGCAAATGATTATTCGTTTCTACAGCGGTGCGGACAACCTTTCCATAGACATCAATGACCTCAACCGTTTCGTTATCCATATGTTTATACATTGTATATTCTACATTGACAATCTCTTTCGCCGGATTCGGGTAGAGAACGATGCTGTTTTCGGGTAAGATCTGAACACCATCGTGATGGCTGGTATCAACCATGAAGAAGCATGCGAGTTGGCAGCCGTCCCCGTTTATTCTGCCGAGGAATTGTGTTTCGGCGGTGGCAGGATCCACAAGATAGAGACCGTGGCTTGAAAATCTGGAGTAATATTGCGCCCAGAATAACTCGCCAGTATTCTGGTCGAAGGTCATGCTCTGCACATGCTGTGCGGGGAGACCCGTACTTCCAATCAGGGTGACGGAAGCATCGTTCAAATTCAGTTGATATAGGTCGCCTGTTGTGTTTTGTATGATGTATGCCTCTCCTATATTGTTGATGGCAAGAGTCTTAGCATCAAAACCAATCAAGCCGACTTCAATGACATTTTCGGGCTGGTCTGGATGGAAACTTTTCAGGTAACGTCCATTGAAGATGTAATAAAATCTGCCGTCAACAGGATTATATGACATGGATTCGATTTTGCTGCCTTCATCGAAATATGGGAATACTATTTCAAAATCAGAAATGGTATGGGAATTGTTATGAATGGAAGCTCTGCACAAATGCCCCTCTTGGCATGTGATGCACCAAACAGAACCATTGACGTATGTGGCTGAGTATGTGTAAGGTGACGAAAGGTTCATGTCCGTTATGGCCGTTACGGAGGCGAGATTCTGCATGGAGAAACTGATGAATTCTTTTTCCCAATCGTTGTGGGCATATTCGCCGTTGTCCAAGAAACTGTTGATAGCATAGCCGTACCAATTGGCGGTGGATTGGATTTGGTAATCGCTGACGGTGGTGAATATAGCATCGGTCCAATAGCTCACATTATTGCTGTCGCCGCAGTTGGCGCGCACCGACACGTTGTATTGCGTGTTGGGGGTCAGACCAGTGAGCACGTAAGGGTTCGTATAGATGGTGATGATGCTGTCCTCGTTGTCGTTAAGTCTGATATCCCAAGCGGTGGCGCTGCCGTTCTCTATCCAGTTCAACGTGACGGATGTCTGGCTGATATTGGAGGCGTACAAATTGCTGGGGGAACTACAGGTTGAGGTGAGGAAATTCTCCATGGCCCAGACACTGACGCCGTCGCCGCAATTAGCGCGCACTGACACGCTGTAGGGCATGCCTGGGGTCAGATTGGTAAGCACGTAGGGGTTCGTATATACGGTGATGATGTTGTTCTCATTTCCATTAAGGCAGATGTCCCATGCGGTGGCACTGCCATTTTCCGTCCAGCTCAATGTGACAGAAGTCGGTTCTATGTTGGAGACAGTTAACGATGTGGGTGCGGGACATGGTGAAGGGGCGAAGTTCAGCTGGATCTGGTTCTTTACATTTGAGACAGTACCCTCATATCCGCTTGGGTTGGTGGGGTCGTAGTTTGTATCGTCACTGTTGTCGAATATGGCTTGGCCTGTGGCATTAAAAACAAGGAAGTGTCTGTCTGCTACCCAGCCTTCGGAATTGTCATCCACTACAACCAGAAGATTGTCAGTGCCGTTATAAGCAAACGGTGTGGTGAACTCCACAATGCTCCACTGATTCTGCACAAAAGTGACATATCCACTAAAAACGAGATCGCCGGTAGCGACTGCCGACCAGTCGTTGTCGCTGCTGAAGGCTGTTTTGTTGGTGTGTGCCAGATACAAGTCCATATTGCGTGTGACATTTGGACTGATGTTGTAGAAAGCGATGCTGTAGATGGTGCCTGACTGTCCGATTTCCGTTGCGGTGTAAATCTGCTGGGATAGACTGTTAGTGTTAAACGTGTTCGTGGGTAGGTTTTCGATGGTGTCATTGCCCGCACCGATTTGGATGGTGGTGTTTTGCGCCTTTAACGCTGATGTTATGCACAGAAGTATGGCGGTGATGAAAAAGAATAGAACTTTTTTCATATTGTTCGTTTTATTACTTGGTCTATTGAATGTTGGCGTATTATGGGTGTTTTTATGTTTTATGCCGTTTCTAGAGACGCAAAATTTTGCGTCTCTACGAAAAACATTGTCTAAACCACTTGGTAAATGTCAGGGAGGTTGCGTCCGTATCCGTCGTAGTCGAGGCCTCGGCCGATAACGAACTTGTTGGGGATTTTTATGCCGACGTAGTGGACGGGCAGTTCTCCTTTGTATGCGTCAGGCTTCATGGTCATGGTGGCGATGCGGACATCCTTGGCCCCAGCCTCCGTCAGCATTTTGTACAGGTGGATATAGGTGGCGCCGGTATCGACAATGTCTTCGAGGATGAGGATGCGTTTGCCGCGAATGTCCTCGTTGAGACCGATAAGCTGGTTGATTGTGCCGGAACTCTCGGTGCCGTTGTAGGAGGCGAGTTTCACGCAGGTGATGCGACAAGGGAAATCGAGCCGTTTCAGCAGATCGACGGCAAAAACGATGGCACCGTTGAGGGTGATTAGCATAATCGGGTCGTCATAGCGGTATTCCAGCATGATGTCCGAGGCCACCCGCGCGATGGCATCGTCGATTTCGTTTGAGGGGATGTATTTGACAAAAGTCTTGTCCAAAAAGGTCACTTTTTCACTCATATCCACTTTTTTTTGCACGTGCAAAAGTACGATTTTTTCAATTGTATGTTTAATATGTATGATTAAAAACCAGTATTATTTCAATGTTCTGTTCTCAATGCTACAGCATAGAGAAAGAGGACAGTCGTTATTCAATGAGATAATTTTTGATTCAAACTAACTCATCTCCAGCATTCTTTGTATCGGCACCAGCGCCTTCTTCCGCAGCTCCTCGTCCATGATGAGCTCGGGCTGCTCTTCGAGGAGGGCGGCGTAGATGTTCAGCAGGTTGTTCTTCTTCATATTCACGCAGTCGTGCTTGACCGCGCCGTTGTAGAGCGTGTAGAGCTTTTTGTCGGGGTTGCGCTTCTGCATCTCGTAGATGATGCCGCTCTCGGTGACGACAATGAACTCCTTTGCGTCGCTTTCTCCGATGAAGTTGAGCATGGCGGCGGTGGAACCGATGAAATCGACTTTCTCTAACAGCTCGCGGCGGCACTCGGGGTGCGCCACCACTAAAGCGTTGGGATGTTCGGCTTTGGCCTTCTCCAAATCCTCTACCTCATAATGGTCGTGCACGCAGCAAGCACCGTCCCAGAGGAGCATTTCGCGGCCCGTCATCCGGTTGATGTAGTCGCCGAGATTGCCGTCGGGCACGAAGATGATCTTTTCGTCCTTGGGCAGCTGGTTGACGAGCTTCAGGGCGTTGCCGGAGGTGACGATCAGGTCGCACTGGGCTTTCACCGCGGCCGTGCAGTTGACGTACGCTAACACTTTGTGGTCGGGGTGCTTCGCCTTGAATTCGGCGAGTTTCTCGGCCTTGCAGCTGTTGGCCAAGGAGCAGCCCGCGCTCATGTCGGGCACGAGCACTTTGCGCGTGGGGTTGAGGATCTTGGCCGTCTCCGCCATGAAGTGTACGCCGGCGAAGAGGATGATGTCGGCCTGCGTTTCGGCGGCCTTTCGGGCCAGCCCGAGGCTGTCGCCCACGAAGTCGGCCACTTCCTGCACTTCGGGCAGGGTGTAGTAATGCGCCAGGATGATGGCGTTTTTCTCGCGTTTCAGGCGAGCGATTTCGGTTTTGAGTTCGGTGTTGTTCATTCGGTTTGCGGTTTACGGTTTACTGGCCCCACACTGCGCTTCGCTTATGTGGGGTTATTAGCGCTTCGCGCGTCTTGCCCCTTACCCCCCTGCCCTTCGGGCATCCCCCCTAAAGGGGGGAATGGTCCTTCGACCCATTCATTATTCAACATTCAACATTCAACATTCAGAATTCATCATTCAGAATTATTCTACATTTTACATTCTTCATTCTACATTATTTGAAGATGAACCGTCGGAAATCCAATCCCAACGCATAGACCATCAGCGCGATGAGCAGCACGAAGCCGATGGTGTTGGCGACGCTGAGGAACTTGTCGGAGGGCTTCTTGCCGGTGATCATCTCCACGAGGATGAAGAGGATGTAGCCGCCGTCGAGACCCGGAATCGGGATGATGTTCATGAAGGCGAGGATGATGCCGAGCAGGGCGGTCATGCTCCAGAAACGGTACCAGTCCCACACTTTCGGGAAGATGCTGCCGATGGTCAGGAAGCTGCCCAACTGCGTGGCACCCTCCTTCGTGAACACGATCTTGAATTGCTTGACATAGTTGCCCAACGTGCTGAATCCCTGAGAGATGCCGGTCGGGATGGACTGCCAGAAACTGTAATCGACATGCACTACATCGAAGAAATCGGCGGGTTGGCGGTAGGCCACCCCAATATTGCCTATGGAATCGAGCGTCACCATGGCGTGACAGAGACTGTCGCCGCGCATGTAGTCGATTTGCAATTCGTTATTCTTGTTCTCGTTGAAGACGTTTTTGAAGTCAAAGAAGCAGAACATCGCGGAGTCGTTGATGCCGACGAGCGAGTCGCCCTTCATCAATCCGGCTTTTTCTGCCGGTGTGCCTGCCAAAACGCTGTCGATGACGAACGGGATGCGGTAGTTGCAGAAGAGCGATGTGCTGCCTGCGCCAACTACCTTTCTTGGCAGGTCTTTCGGGATGTTGATGACCACTTCCTCGCCGTCGCGCTCCACCGTCACGGTTTTCACGTTGTCGAGAAGCACGGTGTTGGCAAAGTCGCCGAGGGTCTTT
>JAEEKL010000019.1 GCA_016282395.1 Bacteroidales bacterium | reverse complement strand
TCCGCCATAGTTAGGACTGTAGTTTCCGCTATAGCTACCAGCGGGACGCACTCCGAAACCAGTGGCATTGAAACCCGAAGGGTTCTCATTCGAATAGCCCGGTCCGCATTCGTTATCCCACCACCAGTTCCATCCTTCTGGGAGCGCTAACGCTTTGGCTATGTCGTTGCTGCTGCCACACTGGTAAGCGGGTACGCTGCCAACGTAGTCGGTCAGTTGAGTCCATTCCGCATTGTTCGGCACGTGCCAGCCATCGGGACAGATGCCTTGCACATCGCCTTGGTTGGCGGCACTGCCGTTCGCACCGTGCATCACCGCCGCCCAGTTGTAGAGATAACCGTAATCCCCCACATACCAGGAATGGTCATCCCATTCGTAGCCAGGACCATAGAGATAAGGAGTAGTGAGACTCGCTTCCTCTCCCCAAGCGATTTCGTTGCCGTCCGCATAGTGCGTGGTCTTAAGATTCTCTTTCATCCAACATTGGTTGCCGATTTTCACCGTGTTATAAACGTTGCCGTCGATGTCGGACACTGTTGGGGTGCCCGGACACGGCTGTGCATCGCCGGTTGGCAGGAGGGTCAGGGTGATGGACTCGGTGCTTGAACAAGAGCCGTTATAGAGCATGATGTCATCAATGCCGAAATCGTAACCGCCGCAGTCGGCCCACTCCGTGTTAATGCTAAGGGTGGCCGTGGTGTTGTCTCCACTGTACCAGGTTCCTGAATGTTGCTCCCAAATATTTCCTGTCTCTAAGAAATCGAAATTGGTGATGTTCTCACCGTTAACGTAGTACGAAATATTTGCGTATGACAACGTGAGGAACCAAGCACTGAATATGTAATTCGTATGCGGTGTGACATTAACGGTTTGGGTCCAGATGTTGCTGTAGGAAGTGGCATCCACCATCATGAACAAGCCGGAGCCGGTGGTGTGGTCAGTTGTATTACCGTAACCCCAATTCCAATAGTAGCTGTCGTAATCGATATAGTAGCATCCGCAAGCTCCTTGGCTGTAGTAACTGTATTGGGTGGAGAATCCAGTGGTGCCATACTCGAAGTCACCGTTCACGACATTGCCCTGTATTATCTGGTTTTCTCCAGGTTTCGTCACGTAGTAGGTGGTGTTTTCGGTCGGGATCACGGTGATGTTGTTCCCTTCGCCGATGACGTTTCCGTCTGCGTCCGTCCAAACGAAGTCACCGCTGCCTGCCGCCCAAAGGGTGACGGGTTCATTAGCAGAAACAAGGGTGTCGGGCGTGTGCGCAAACGTGGACTCTAACAAGGTGAAGTTCATATACACGGTGCTGTCGCATCCAGCGGCAGTTTGGAGTGTTGTACTGTAGATGCCGCCATGGGTGATTTCTTGTCCGTACCATGTCAGTGGCAGTTCAGCGGCACATACGATGGTGTCAAGCGAAATGGTGATGGGATCAGGCATGTTTACCTCAATGTATTTCTTGATGACACTGAACTCATCACATGTGACATTGTGTACGGATAATGTCACAGGATAGACGTTACTTACAGTATATTCGTGAGACGGGTTGTCTTCCTCGCTGGTGCCCAAGTCTCCGAAATCCCACACGCTATACTCGGCATCTGTACTGTTGTTTTCGAAATGGACAACCACGTTGTTACAGACATTTTCTGTCCAGTAGTCAAAATCAGGGATGGATGTTGTGCCGTTGCCATCGCAAGATAGTTCTGTACTGTAGAAATATTCCGTTTCGCCTGAAGCTCTCTCCGTTGAGTAGTAGAGGCACGGACCCGAAACGGTGAAGGACATCCATTCGGTGGGATACCATCCGTTGTAAACCCATTCCAAATCCAACATGCCGTTGTGTACCGTTACAGTTACTGTATCATCATACGAATTGTTCAAGGTTATCTCTTTCACAGAGCCGTCGGTGTATATGCGGATCAAGCTTCCGCCCCAATCCGGATTGCCGTTGCTGTGCATTTCGACGGTGAGTTCGCAACCTTCTGTCTCCGAAAGGGTGATGTCATCGAGGTAGTTGTAGCTGTAGGCATAGTTGGCACCGCTGACCAACACGTTGCGGAAAGCGACGCGGCGGCCGTTGCCGGTGTAGTTGGAGAAGTCACACTCCACATGTTCCACTCCCGTGGTGCTGTTGTTGAATGTGGCCACGGGCGTGAATGTGCCGGTAGCGTCATCCCAGACACCCACCTGTAAGCGGTAGGCAGCATTGGGCTGGCGCAGGTACATGTCGAGATGTAAGTGTTTCATTGCGAGGTTATCTTCGATGGGCGGCATTGCGTAAACGCCACGATAATCCATCTTCAGGCTGTAGTCGCCGCTATGGGCAAAAGCACTCTTGTAGTAGAGCTGCGGTTTCTTGTTTTCCGGCATCTCCACATCTTCCTGCACGAGTTCCCAGCAGGCGGGCTCAACACCTGTGGAAGCGGCAGTGGTTGCCGTGTAGTTTTCGAAGTCTTCGGAGTAGGGCAATGCGAGGGTTCCGCCGCAAGTGGTGAAACTCACTTCCTCACCATATACTGTACCCATGCTGTTTGTTGCATACGCCCGCACGTAGTAGGTTGTGTTTGACCACAAGTCAGTAAGTTGGGTAGAGAATTCGCCTGTTCCATCGCCCTCAACCGAGTACGCATTATCAAGTGTCGGGTTGGGTTCAGTACTCCAGCATACGCCGCGCTCGGTTACGGTGGTGTTGCCGTCATACGTCACATTGCCGCCGCAGGTTGCATCATTCGAGGTAATATTTCTCACCGAGCCGGTGGTCACGGCAGCAAGGTTAAGGCCTTCACCGAGGACGCAACGGACGGATTTGCCGTCATACTTGTCGTTGCTATACTGATCCACGTAGTCTTGTTCGTAATTGATGTGGTAAAGCATTGCTTGCCAATCGTCGTTTTGAGTGGCACTCCAGAAGTCAGCGTAGTAATTATAACCATCGTAGTTGTTGCCCCAACCACTGTATAAGCCGGCAGGCAGTGCCGAGAATCCTGTAGCGTTGTTTTCGCTCGGATTGTTACCCACCGAACAGGTGTTATCGCTGGAATACCAACCTGTCTGGGTCGCCAGTGCCTTGACATAGCTATCTTCATTACAAATGTATGCTTGTATGCTGTATGTGTAGTTCATCAGCTGTTCCCACTCCGCCTCGGAAGGAAGGTGCCAACCTTGCGGACAAATACCTTGTATGATGCTCGAATTGTCATTATTGCTGGCATTTCCGTGCATAATTGCAGCCCAGTTGTAAAGATAACCGTAGGTGGGAACATTATTGCCGTTGTTGTCGGGATTGTAGCGATAGGCTATATCGACGGAAGCAATATTGCTGACAAGCGGTATTTCCACACCGTCCTCATATCTTGTCACCCGCAAATTCTCTTTCATCCAGCATTGTTCGCCAATCTTCACGGTGTTATAGACGTTGCCGTCGTAGTCGGTCACGGTTTCATGGCCGGGGCAGGGTTTTGCGTCGCCGGCGGGGATGGCGTACTTCAGCGTGATGTCATCGATGTAGTTGTAGGAATAATCATAGTTGTATCCGCTGCCCAAAACGTTGTGGAAGGCGATGCGTCGGCCGTTGCCGGTGTAGTTGAAGAAGTCACACTCCACAAGCTCCACCTCGGTGGTGCTGTTGTTGAATGTGGTTATCGGTTCAAAAGTTTCCGTCTCGTCATCCCAGACGCCTACCTCCAACTGATAGGCGGCATTGGGCTGGCGCAGGTACATCTCCAAATGGACGTGACTCATCACAACGTCTTCGGAGAATTCAGGCATGGCATAGATACCGCGGTAGTTCAGCAGCAGGCTGTAGTCGCCGCTGTGGGCGAAATCGCTCCTGTAATACAGTTGCGGTTTCTTGTTGTCTGGCATATCCACATCTTCCTGTACCAGGGTCCAGCAGGTCGGCTCCACCCCCGTGGCGGTCGTGGTGCTTTCGGTATAGGATTCGAAATCTTCGAAATAGGGCAGGAGGATATGCATGGTGGAAAGGTTCATGGTTACGGTACTGTCGCAGCCGTTGGCACTGGTCAGTGTCACAGTGTATCCTCCTTCTTCGAAGATTTCTAACCCGTTCCATATTATCGGCAGTTCAGCGGTGCAAACAAGGGTGTCAATAGTAGTTACGGGACAAATTGTTGTGAAAGACACGGTATTGCTCCAGCCACTATGGCTGTCGCCGCAGTTCGCACGAACCTTGGCGGTATAAGCCGTTCCTGGGATGAGGTCTGTCAAGGTGAACGGACAGCTGTTGGCTGTAACAAGGTTATTCGTATTACCGTTGAGGCTGATTTGCCATTCCGTGGCGGTGCCGTTCTGCGTCCAGTTCAAGTCAACGCTGGTGAAACCGACGTTAGAAGCAGTAAGTTCAGTAGGCTTGAGGCAGGTGGTGAAGTGCAGGATGATGGGGTTCTCGGGATCGGCCCAACCTTGGGCGTTATCTCCACCGGTAAGGATTACATACGGTTCACCCAGATAAGTGATGGTGCATTCGTTGTACTCAATGCCATTCACATGGTCATACATTTTCACAGTGACCACTTCGCCTGCATTGACATAATAGACAGGTGCACCATCAATGATCGGGAACGGGTCTCCAAATTCTTCCACATAGCCATTGTAAAGATAGTTCCCTTCGGGGTAGTAGTCACCGAATGCCACACCTGCACCTCTGCATTCCTCGCCGACAAAGAAGGCGATTTCCAAGGCATTCCAGTTGTCGGGGTGGCTTTCGACGGTAACCATTTCACCGTCAATTTCGATGGCGGCAACGAAAGGCTCTTGGGCAGAAAAAGCAGTATAATCGAAATCCGGCCAGTGAGACTCGTACTGAGGTTCAGGTGTGGTGAAGTTCAGCATGACAGGTTCCAGACCGTCGCCCCAGCCTAAGTCAACCGGGGTACCGGCAGTGACCGTATAGGGGTCACCGAGATAGGTGACGGTGCACTCGGTGTACTCGATGTTGTTGGCGTGGTCGTACATCTTGAAGTAAACTGTTCCACCAGGGGCGTTGTAGTAGATGGGGTATCCGTCAATGGTCAGGAAGGGATCAGCGTATTCCAACACATATTCATCAGTCAACCACATCATGTTGCCTCTGCATTCTTCCTGGCCTTCGGCAGTTGTGACGAAGGCGGCAACCTCCAAATCGCTCCAATTCTCGGTGTTGAGGGTGACAACTTGGCCGTCGATAGTAATCGCGCAGACGAAAGGTACTTGACGAATGTAAACATGGTAGTTAAAGGTAGGCCAGTGGGATTCGTAATTGTTAGGGTTGACACCAACCCAGTCTTGGTGGGTGGTGAACGTCTTGACAGCACTCCATGCGCTCACACCGCTGTCACAGATGGCACGAACTTTCACGGTATATTGGGTTCCGCCGTTAAGTCCAGTGATGGAATAGTAAGGCTCATTGATGTCAACAAGGGTGGTTTCATC